>NZ_OZ244997.1:1513292-1815951 GCF_965223285.1 Candidatus Leptofilum sp.
TGGAAGAGCTGGATAGTCTACATTTAGCCACCCAGGAACAGTTGGAAACGGCCGTTGCCGAAAATAGTGAGATCGCTACTGAACTCCAGTTGCTGGAGGGTGAAGTGGCACTGCTGGAAGAAAAAGCAGAGGCGTTGACGCAAAAATTGGCTGAGGCTGAGGCCAAAGTGGGTGAGCGAGGGCAGAAAATTATAGCAATTGAGGCAGAGTTGGCAGCCGTTGAAAGTGAAAAAGATGCTGCTTTGATGGAACTTGAACAGGCTGAACAGGCGGTCGTGGAGCAAAGCACTCATATAGCAACTTTGCAACAGCGGTTGGTAGAAATGGACTTGCTGCGAGAAAAATTGTCTGAAGCCGAGGCCAAGTTGGGAGCAGCCGACTCCGATCTGGAAAAATTACAAAGCACGATAGGCGATGTACAGACCAAAATGAGCTACAGCGGCAAGAATCAACTACAGCTTATTAAAGGCATCGGCCCCGCCTATGCTCGCCGCCTGAATGAATTTGGCATTCAAACCTTCGCCGATCTTGCCGACTGCGAGCCGGAACAGGTGGCCAGTATCATCAAAAAGCGCAATTGGCAATCTGCCGACATCCAGGATTGGCTAGATGAAGCCAAAGCGTTGGCCGCCACGCTTGAATCTGATGGCTGACGTTGCGATACGGCCGTTCCTTCCCCAATATCTAACACAGCTGCCCCAGGTAATTACGGGCTACACCACCAGCGAGATTTACGCCATTGCCAAAGATGAATGGGATACAGTCGTAACTTTTTCCCTCAAACTTGTATCTTTGCCCACCCCCAAAACCATTACCTACAACCATTTGGATGAAGCTGAACTGGCTCGTCTGGGTCAGATTGTGGCTGTTGGAATGTCTCTGGGAGCATTTTTTGAGGCGCAGTTGGTCGGCGTGGCCTTGGCCAGTGCGGAAGTGTGGAATAGCAGCCTGCGCGTCTGGGAATTGCATGTAACCGAAGAGTGGCGCGGGCAGGGGATTGGTCGGCGGTTAATGGAAGGCGTGGTGGATACGGCCGTTGCCCACAGGCTGCGGGTCATCGTTTGCGAAACGCAGAGCAGTAACGTGCCAGCCATTCGCGCCTATCGCAAGCTGGGCTTTGTGCTAGATGGCATTGACTTGTCGTATTACAGCAATGAGGATGTGCAAAAAGAAGATGTGGCCATTTTTATGAAGCGGCATTTGCCTGGATGATAATCGTTCCATCCTCGTGCACAGTGAGATGCTGCCCCGTCTGAATTTTTACGTAATCGTCGCTGACAAGCACCAGCACGGGCGGAGATTGATCGTACAGTTCGCGGGCCACAGCCGCACCCAAAGCCAAAATACCATCTATCTCAGACGTAATGATGGCAGCTGGTGCGGTGCCTTGCTTGACCGCTTCTAGCAAGATGCTGCTAGCGCTGCTAGAACCACGCCCCGATGGCAAAACCAGTATCCGATTTGTCACAATCTCCCCTGCCTGTGGGTGCCGCTTATCAATAATTTCGCCAGTCTCTGGGTTTAATCCACCCCAAAGGCTAAGTGGTTCTGCCAAGACCAGCGCGTTCCCTGCGCCGCTTCCCGGCACCAGCGTCTTTGCCTCAAATTGGATTGCATGGTTCATTCTGTTTGCCCTAGCCAGCCTGCGAGTAAACTGCGGCGTTCGGCCGTTTTTGTAATTTCGTTTTTACCTCGCAACAACAACCACGCTCTTTTACTGTTGCGGCGAATGACATCATAAAAGTTGACGAAATAATATAGCCATATTTTTTTGTTGTTATGTGGTGTGCCATACCGCCAGGCCAATCTCTTGCGGGTAGGGAAAAAGAAGCTCAAGGCAAACTTGGCCTTAGCTATAGTTGTGTTGTTGCTTTTGAGTTGCGAGAAATTTTTCGAGACTTTTTTGTTTTCTTCGCGGCCTCGTAATAAATGTGATTTGGCAAGGGCCATAAGGCTATCTGGCATCTGTTCCGGTTTGAGTTGGTGGAGGATTTCGGGGGGAACGGCCGTATTCCAAAATGAATTTATCAATGCCAATGTGAGGTAAACGCCTCGTTGCCATTTCCAGTTGATAGCATTTTCTACAACTTTTTCCCAAGACAAATCATCGCCATAATGATCAATAACCAAAGCAATATCGCACAGGCTCCTGAGATCGAAAGCAAACTGATGGTTGTAGGAAGCATGCAAGGCAAGATGGAGCAGTTGCAGGTGGGGCTGGAATGCGAACAAGTCAGTTCCAGCAATGGTGTAGAGCATTACATCTTGCCAGATTGACTCAGACGGTATTGAATAAGGGCGATTTGGAAGAATAATATGCCAATGTGGTTCAATCTGAAAATTGAGATTTTTCTTGGCAAAAGATGGCAGGTGGTGGTGGTGTTCAAAGGTTGCCTCCAGGGCTAGCGGGCGCGTTTCCTGCCAGCCCCGATGATGCAGAATTTCTATCATTTTGGGGATATGTTCTTGGGTTATTAGTAGGTCCAAATCTCCCATGGCTCGCTGGCCGATATGAGGGTAAACGGCCGTCGCCAAAAACGCCCCCTTTAGCAGTACAACAGGAATATTTGCTGGTTGCATCGCTCGGTTAAGCAGATTCAGCTCACGGTAGATAGCCAAATTTTGCAAGGTTATCTGCTGCTGCCTCTGTTTTAACTGGGACAAAAGCTGGGTCGGAACGGCCGTATGCCCATTCAAGGCTTCTAATCGTGCTAAAAAATATGTTTCAATGTGCTGTTGTTGCGCGAGATGAATTAACGCCTGCCACTCAGTTTCATCTAGCTGGGCAAGCTGGCCGACAGTTGCTTTTTGTGGTGCAGGGTTGAGGGTGGCTAGCAATAATTCTTGAAGGTGAGCATGGGTATGGTAGTTTACCGACGTTATCTCTTCGTTTTCGGCCAGGTTTTTTTCTAAGGATTGCTCAGCAAAACAAGAGATGACAGAAAATCGCTCATGATTTGCTTTGCCGGTGATAATTTCTGAGCCACAGCGCAGCCACGCATGAGCCTCCATCTGCTGTGATTGATCTTTGGCTAATCCCAAGTAGAGAGTAGTAGGAATGTGACGGCGGCGCAGCATTGCTTTGGCACTAATTGCTTGGGCCAAACAGGCACTTTCCCACGGCGTACGGTGAGAAAGTGCACGAACCGCCCAGCTAATGCGCTCCGCTTCCTTTGCTATTTTTCCTGGCACATTGGCAGCACTTTCCAGCCCCACTTCACCCAGCTTAGGCGCAATGTGGCGAAATGGCATGAGCCGTAAGCCAAGTCGGGCAATGGCTAACCAAAGCGTGGCTTCCAGCAATAGGAAGCGGTCTGCCCAGCATAGCTGCCGAAATTTAGCCAGATTGCTCATCAATAATTCGGATCATATCTTCTTGCAAAAGTTCGGTTAAAAATGCCAGAACATCGGTTTGGCATTGCGCCAGACCGACATCAAAGGCTTCTGCGAGCTTTTGACAAAGCGTTTCAACATTTGTGGGTTCAGAAATATTTTCCCAAATGAAGCTGCCAATGCTATCTAGGCCATAATAGTTGCCTTTTTCAAGGCTCATCATGACAACTTCATTTTCTACAGTGGAGGTGATAAATTCATCTGAGCGAATGATTTTGCTGGTAATTGCTAAATTTTTCATATTGCCTCGTTAATCATTGGATATGATGGGCTGGTCTTCTTCGTTTAGGTAGCCAAATTGCTGCATGACATTGCGATGATTATTGCATACGGTGGCAATTTGATTTTGGCTCAATTCGTGTTGCCACCCACCGCTTTTCCCCTGACGAAAAAACATTGGTGAATTGGGGCGACGTTCCGCAAAGCCAACGGCCGTTTCTTGCTGTTTTAACTGATCGAAGGAAGAAAAACGAATTGCTTTTTCTAGTCGGGGCAAATCAAACGGCAGCCCAACAGCTTGAATCAGCTGCTTGAACGTTTGCTCCGGCTGGCAGCACAACTGTTCATACCGTATCAAATGTAATGGCATTTCCCTCTGGTTTGCCCAGCTCGTAACGTGTGCGTGCCAGCTACCTACAAATTGAGGCAGTTGCCGATTGAGTTTTTCTACGGAGCTGGCCAGTGCATAAGATTCATCTGCCAAAGTTGAAATTGCCTCATCCAATGACAGGCTGTAATGATTTGCCAGGGAGGCAACAATGTCTAATGGGTTGCGAATGATGTAGACGGCCGTCTTCGTTGCCGCGCCTGGAAAGAGCGATTCACCACCATCATTGCGTCGCCAGGCGTCGTGAACTTTGACAAATAACGTTTCGCTAGATTCTTTTGCCCATCGTTGGTACATAAACGGCCGTATCTGATCAATTTCCGTAGGCGTCAAATCAGAGGACTCCACGCCAGTTAATCGGTCGAAAAGTGCCCGCGTGCTAGAATGCAGCCCTTCTGGCATTTTGTTAATGTCTGCGGGTGCTTCTCCGTTAAGCAAGTAGTTGTTCAGGAAGATGCGTACCCATGTATTGCCAGATTTAGGATAAGACGCAAGCCAAACAATCTTGTTCATGACAAAAAATCTGCTTCAAGGCGGTCGGCCAAAGCATGGGGTTGAAATGGTTCATCAGGACGATATACGCGGACGATTTTGGCGTAATTAGAAGTCGCAACGGCTTGCTTGAAATGCGCCACGTGTCGCCCCATCCGTTTGAGAGCCATTTTTTGCCAGGTATGGTCCAAAAGAAGATTGAACTTCCGCGCATCATGTAATTGTTCCAGACGAACCTCTGGCTCATTTTGCGGGGTGAGTGCGTAGACAGCGTGCAGTGGCAGCGGGTCTTTGGCTAATGGTAATTCAGCAGGAACAGAGAATTTTGCCAGTTCAGGCCGGATGCGGCTGAGACTTTCGGTTGGTTTATTGAGCTTTTTGGCACTGTCGGCCCAAAGTTTTAGATGAGGGTAGCTGGGATGTACGTACGGCCGTTCGGCTTCATCAAAACTAATTGCAGCAAGATCGTCGGTGAGCATACCATAGCCTCGGGCCACAAAGGTTGCCAGCAAAGTGGATTTACCGTAGCCAGAATGCCCTGCGAATAAGACCGCACCTTTTGGCGTGCGAATGCCGCTGGCATGAAGGGGGAGGAGTCCACGTTGATGCAGCAACAATGAAGCGGCCGTTCCCAGCAAGAACAGCCGAATTCGAGTCTCTGCGGCGGTTTTTTCTGGGGCAATGGTGATTTTTTGCCCCCCTTCTACCAAATATCTTGCGACTTTCGGAAAGTGAAAAATAACAGCCTCAGGGGAGATTTGCTGAAATGGGCCTGCCTTGGATGATGCAGGCAGAAGTTGCGGGACATCCCCAAAGCAAACTACAACATCAGTATTTGCCTCCTTATTTGGTACCGGTGTTCCCAACTCTTTACAAAGAAACGGGAGACTCCAGACAAGACCAAAGGCAAAATAATGCCGCATTATCACTAGACGCCCATCATGTTTTTGGATAAGTGGCAAATTTCGCACGCGTTCACGCGTAACAAATAACCACCTGAGCTAACTTGAAAGATTGCTAAATGGTAGTGCCCCGCGTCATGTCAGCATTGCTGCCTCCGAATAATGCGGTGTCCAAGCTAATTTGAAGTTTTTTGAGCTGAGGTTTTTGCCAGAGTGGTTTATTGGTCTCATTCGCTTCTTTTGTTTGGGCATCATTGAGCAGCGGTGTATTTTTCTTCATGATATCTCCTTTGATTTGCACAATTACAGAGTTTGATACTTCAGCTAAAAATGATTATAGCTTTAGTTTAATTTAGTAACAATACTGATCAAAAATGATTTACTGCGCTAGTAAAAACAACCCAGCATTTAAGCCGCGCATTAGGATGGTAACGGCCGTTTTTGTTGTTTGTATTGTCGGCTCTTCCCGAATAGCTTCCCAGGCAGTTTGGATTTTTGCCATATCAATAAATTCCGCTGCTTTGGAGTGGGCTAACTGTGGCAAAAGCAGCTCGATTTCTTGCTTGGAATCTTGCAGTCGGTGTACCAGATCCGCTGCTTGCTTACCCCTTTTTGAGCTTAGCCGAACCTGATCTGGTAACTGCTTTGCCATTGCTGTTCGCAACAACCAGCGATCTTCTCCATTGGGACCAATGAAAAAATGATCCGGAATAGAAAATGTGTATTCCATAATGCGTTTGTCTGTGGTTGGGTCACGCACGTCTAGCCTAAAACCGGCACCGAGCTCCGCCCAGATAGCCCCTGCCAAGCTAGTGCCAGGCTGTAAAATCGCCAGACGAAGCTGACGGGATGTTTTAATTGATTCGGCTAAATCAAGGCTTTTGCCTATGGAATCTGCTTGCTGTTGGGCCAGTTTGAGTTTGTTTGCGAAGTTGGGGTGAATGGCAGAATGGCGCCAGTTGTCTCGTTTTAGGCGGTGTAAGCGAAGCTGGCGTTGGGCAAAGGTTGGCAGGTGATGCTTGACGGCCGTTCTCCAGCCTCGTATTTTCCACATTTTCCAGAATGAATGTAGAAATGGTGTGCCAATCCAGCTAACAGTGGCATTGCCATTTTGCCCGGTCAGCATTGTGCCAATGCCTTCATTCTGGACGGTTTGGAGTATATCTGCAATCCAGAAAAAATTTGACCCGGCGTGGCCAGGTTCGTTTCTTAAACTTAAAATCCTTTGTAAACCAGCTAGCGGGGAAGTTTTCTCGCTTGTTAAAAGATGATGGTCAACATTTGGGTAAAACGTGGCAGTTGCCTGAGCGAACTCCGTTTCATCACCAAACCGATTTGTTTCTACCGTATTTTGCACATCATAAAGCGGAACGGCCGTATAAGCAGCCAGCCGTTTGTTTTGTGAGTGCAATGTTTGGGCTGCTAATGCAGTCACTGAACCAGAATCCAGACCGCCACTAAGCGTAACCCCCACAGGTTTGTTGCTGCGCAGACGGCAATCAACCGCTTCTTGATAGATTTCCTGAAAGCTAGCAACATAATCAGCAAAGGTGGGTAGCTGCAAAATAGGCGTATCTTCAAGCCGCCAATAAGGCCAGATTTCCAATTTTTGCCCGCATAACCGCAGCGCATGGGCGGCTGGCAGTCGCGTGATGTCCATATCGATGGTGCTGCTCTTGTGGTAAGCGGGCCAGGAGATGAGAACTTGAGCCAGGTAAAGTTCATTCAAGCGTCTGGGAACCCCCAATGCCAGTAGAGCGTCTCGGCTGGAGGCAAAGGCAAAGCGTCGCGCATCCTGAAAGTAGTAAAATGCAGTGGAGCCGTAATGATCGCGAGCAGCGAAGATCGTTTGCGTTTGCGGGTTCCAGATGGCAAAGGACCAATCGCCCAGTAAATAATCCGGGCACGCTTCTCCCCATTTTTCGTAGGCTAGTTCGATGAGTTGACTGTCGGTGATAGCTGTTTGCTCTGGGGGGGGAATATTGAGCTGTCGGAACAAGCCGGGGCGGTTGTCCAGACGGGCTTCGGCGGTAAGCAGCAGGCCGCTAGCGGTTTGGCGGGGTAGCTTTTCCAGACGGGCCTCTGGCGTGTTGTGCAGCAACAGTTGCCCCAGACCAATCGGGCCGGAAATGATCTGAGAACGGCCGTCTGGCCCCCAATGTGCCATCCCCTTCATCATCTTTTGCATATCCTCTGGATCAACCGGGCTGTTGTCTAGATGAAAAAGGCCAAAAATGCCGCTCATCGGCCGCTCCAAAGTGTTGTGTCCCGCCATACCATCCCTTGCGCAGCGGAGCGGACGCACTCTTCCAGACTGCCAAAAATCACTTCCAGGCCAATGTTGCCGGGGGAGTAATGGGCAAATTTGCCAGAGTTGGTCATTAGCACGCCGTGCTGGCGCACGATGGGGGTGACGACCACGCATGTATCCACAATCACCCGTACGCCCGCAGCGCGTAGCTGCGCTAGCCAGCCTCGTTGCTGTAGCGTGCCTAAAGCCAAGCGATTGGTGCAGACGATGAAATCAACCCGAGGGTGGGGTGGATATTTTTCGATAAGTGGCAGTAGTTTGTCAAACTCGGCGAGCGAGAAGTGGGGACTGCCCAGAGCGACGACCTGGATACGGCCGTCTTCAACTGTCGCCAATTTCCCCAGCGTCGCCCGAATCTCAGCCATCGTGACGAGGCGTTCTGTTGCGGCGGGCTGGTTTTGCAGCGCGTCAGCCAGGGTGGGTGCTTCAGGCGTGACGCCCACAGCATGGAAAAGCGCTACCGCGCCTGAGGATGCGGCGGCGGCACCCAATGCCTTGAGCTGGTCTTCGGTTGTTTCAGGCGGTAAACCAACAATAACTGGAATCTGATTCTGGCTGTTGGCCCCGATGAAGTAGCCAAGCACCGGGAAAAACACATCTTCGTGTAGCAAGTCTGTGGGGATGCCGTCTAGGTGGAACACAATTTGGCCGCGACGATTTCGCGGTAGGTGCAGACCAACGGCTGGGGCGCGCCCGGTAAGCGCGGCGCAAATATCAATAAAGTCGCCGTACCGGTTGGTGCGTGCGCCCAAAACGGAGTTGGCAAAGACAATGGCATTGCTCTCAGCCCAGGCGATTTGCGTGCCGAAGGCAGGGCGGTGCATGGCTTGGTACGGGGCGCAGGTCCAGATCGGCGCACAGCCCATCTGCTGATACGCTGCCATCAGGCGGGTGGCCCGGTCGGCTAAATCGGCCGTTCCCTGAAACTGATCGGGGTGCATTAAATCAATTGCGCCAACGTTGAGCGTAGTGGGCACGCGCACTTGGGCACCGCCAGCCACCAGCCGCTCGGCAAAATCCAACCCAGATTGGCCGTGGTACAAACAGCCGTCAATGTGCGCCGATTTAATGTCCAGCAGTTTGGACGCGCCATAGACGTTTGCCATCGTGGTTAAAATTCGCATAGCCATTTTGGCGGCATTGCCAAAGTCGCCGTGGAGCATGGCTTGGTCTTGGGGGGTGAGGGTGAGTGTCATGGGGAGGTTGGAGATTAGAGATTAAACGTCTCCAATCTCCAGTCTCTTTAAGTTTTGCTTTTGATTAGATTTTGCACGGCCGTTTCAAACCGAGTGTCTGGGTTAAAGTCAAGGTGCAGGCGTTGGACGACGGCCGTTCGTGCATTCAGGTACGCTTGGAGCAGGTTGGCAAGATGTGCGGCCGTTCCCTGCGTATCCTGATTAAACTGAGCCCGCAGCAGCGGAGCGCGGGCTGGGTCCTCTGGCGGCAGGACGTGGAGCAAGGGCGGGAGCGTAAAATGCAGTAGCTCCAGGTAGATGGTGAACGGCTTGTCACCATCGCCGCGCAGCAGCAGCCGGTACGCATCCCACAGCATCACCCAGAACCGCTCATCCAGTGCGGTGAGTTCAGCAGCGGTGAGGCGGGGCTGGGGCAGCAGGGCACGCTCACAATCCGCCTGGTATTGTTCGGCCCAGCCATCTCGGTCTTTCAGGATGCGGATGTCGCGGTCCCACGGATTGGGTTGCAGCTCCGTTTGCAGTTCGTACCGGTAATCTGCTTTGGTGCCGTTGCTGTAGAGGGCGATGTGAAAGTACGGCCGTACATGCTCCCCGTCAAACGACTTGGCAGGCACGTACTGCATCACTGACTGCACAAACTCTCGCCGCTGTCGCCAGGCGCGTTCACGAACCAGTTCATCGGCAAACACCAGGGCCACGTCCATGTCGGAGTACGGGTCGTTTTCGCGACGGCCGTATGACCCCGACAAAAAGCAGGCCACAATATTGCCTTCACTCATCACCCGCTGCTGCAATCGCACCAGCACCCGATCTTGTTCAAACATAATCAGTAAACTCCTTGCGACGAGATTATACCTGACAATGAGGCAGTGCGTAGACACGATTAGTTATGAGCAGGCGTTGATTAACGGAATCGTTTGTGAAATACGATACCAGCAATAACAGTTCCATTGTAAAATGCGAGGGTAGCCGATTAACGACCGTATTCGCCGTAAATGCTCAATAGGTGCAGACATTGATATATCCCCTGCGGGTTGGTGATAGCCGTGGCGCGGTAGAATTTTGTGATTCGGCCGTCATCATCAGGGAAATAATTCAGCAATAAAACGGCCGTCAGGAGCGGCAAACAGATGGCAATAAGCATTTTTGATCTGTTTAAAATTGGCATTGGCCCGAGTAGTTCCCATACAGTTGGCCCCATGAAAATAGCCAGGTTATTTGGGCAACAGCTGCAGTGGCAGGGGATGCTACACCAAGTTGAACGTGTTTCCTGTACTTTGCATGGTTCGCTGGGGGCAACCGGCGTTGGGCATGGGAGCGATACGGCCGTTCTTCTTGGCCTCTCTGGTCATCAACCCGACACCATTGATCCCGATGCTGTCCCAAAATATTTGCACAATATTCGCAGCAGTAAACAGTTACTCATACTAGGCCACCATGTCATTTCGTTTTTGGAACGTAGAGATTTAAAACTGGTTCGTCGTGCATTGCCATATCATCCCAATGGCATGACATTCACAGCCTGGGGACACAATGAACAGGAATTGATTCAAAAACGATTTTATTCTGTTGGTGGCGGTTTCATTGTTGATGAAGATGAGATTGAATCCTTAAAACAAAATCGTAAGGAAACGGCCGTCCCATACCCTTTTGCCACAGCTACCGAACTGCTTCAATTTTGCGCAGATGAAAGCTGCCGCATCAGCGACATTGTGTTGGCGAATGAGCTGGTTTGGCGCAGCGCGGCTGATGTGCGTAACGGATTGTGGCACATTTGGGAAGTCATGCAGGCATGTGTCCAGCGTGGGTTTCGCACGGAGGGCGTGCTGCCAGGGGGAATGCAGGTAAAACGACGTGCCCCCATTGTGTATAGAAGACTCACCGAACAGCCAGAAGCAGCCCTCCGTGATCCGCTCACCGTACTTGATTGGGTAAATTTGTATGCTTTGGCCGTAAATGAAGAGAATGCTGCTGGTGGCCGGGTGGTAACGGCCCCAACCAATGGGGCGGCAGGCATTATCCCTGCTGTATTGCATTATTGGGTGCGGTTTGGATTGTTATCTGATGCCCCGGCCGAGATGGAAACGGCCGTTATTCGGTTTTTACTCACGGCGGGAGCGATTGGGTTGCTGTACAAGCGCAACGCCTCAATTTCTGGTGCCGATGTCGGCTGTCAGGGCGAAGTTGGGGTCGCCTGTTCAATGGCGGCAGGGGCGTTGGCTGAAGCGCGTGGTGGCACGCCAGAGCAGGTTGAAAACGCCGCTGAAATTGGTATGGAGCACAATTTAGGCTTAACGTGTGATCCGGTCGGTGGCTTGGTTCAAATCCCTTGTATTGAACGGAATGCGATGGGGGCTATCAAAGCCATCAATGCGGCCCGGCTTGCGCTGCGGGGTGATGGGAAGCATATTGTTTCCCTGGATAAAGTGATCAAAACGATGTGCGACACTGGGGCAGATATGAAAAACAAATACAAAGAGACTTCCCAGGGCGGGTTGGCGGTCAATGTTATTGAATGTTAACCGACAGCGTTGGTGTTGCCCGGAGCATCAGTATTTGAAAGTTCAGGTATACTCTGTACAAAATAGCTAGGAAAATGTCATGACTGCATTGTATACCGACACGCACCCCAAAATGGAAGCCTTGCAAATTGAACTGTGGCGGCAGGCCAGCCCCACAAAGAAGATGAATATGCTGGCGCAGCTAAATGCCTCTGCGCGCACGCTGGCATTGACGGGCTTGCGTGCTCAATATCCTGACGCAACGGAAGCGGAATTGCGCCGCAAGCTGGCTGATTTGCTGTTGGGTGAAGAACTGGCGCAAAAAGTGTATGGAGGTGCCGCCAATGCAGAATGAGCCAATCGAGGTGACGCTAAAGGTAACGGCCGTTTTCGAGCAGCTAAACGTTCCTTATCTCATTGGCGGATCTCTGGCTTCCGTGCTATATGGCATGGTGCGAACTACCCAGGATGCAGACATCATTGCCGAAATGCGACAGGAACATACTCAGCCGTTTGTCTCCACTCTGGAAGACGAATTCTACATAGATGAAGAAATGATAACTTCATCTATTCACGGCAATTCAAGTTTTAACATTATTCATCGCGAAACTTTCTTTAAGGTGGATGTCTTCATTCCTTTGCCACGCCCTTTTTTACAATCGCAGCTCGTCCGCGCCCAATGGCAAACCTTTGCTTTAGAGACGGAGGTCAGCGCAAAGTTTGCCACGCCTGAAGATACCATTCTCTCCAAGCTGGAATGGTTTCGGCTTGGTGGTGAAACGTCTGAGCGTCAATGGCGTGACATTTTGGGCGTCATTAAAACCCGTGCAGATAAATTAGATTTTGCATATTTGCAAAAGTGGGCGGAAGAAATTCAGGTTAGCGACTTGCTAGAACGCGCTTTGCAGGCGTCATAGGTCATTCGAGTGGGGTGGTTTCCTGGCCGAGGGAGGCTTGGGCCAGTTCGCGGCCAGCCTGGGCAATGGGGAGGAAGGAGACGGTAACGCCTGCGTCTTGCAGAGCTTGACGGCTGGCGGCCTCGCGCAGGAAGGCGGCGATAAAGCCGTCGTAGCCCGCGCGGCGCAGGTTGCGGGCGGCGCGCACTTCGGCATTTGTACTGCCCAGGGTCATCAGCACGCCGTGCAGGTGGCTAAAGTCTAACTCAGTCCACAGTTCGTTGTCGTTGGCATCGCCATAGATTACGCGACGGCCGTTTCCCAACTGTCTCTGTATCTGCGCCGGGTCGGCATCAATGCCCAATGGCCGTTTCCTCTGCTGAATCAAATAATCGTACGCGGCTGACCCAGCCAACCCCATCCCCAAAATGACAAATTCGGCCGCACCCAGGCTGCGCGGCTCGTGGTCTGGATGGTCCACCGCCCGCTCAAAGCGGGTTAGCCACGGCTCCCAGCGCGTCCAAAGCGTGTTTACCGCCTGGCTTACCGGGGCATTGAGGGCGTAAGAAATAGCCACCAGCAGACCCGTTGTCACCACAAAGGCGGGTTCCACCAGCCCCGCTGCGGCGGCACTGCTCACCACGATCAGAGCGAACTCGCTGTACGCCGTCAGCGAGACGCTGCTCAGAAACGCCGTTCGCGCTCGCAGCCGAAAACGCAACATCAGCCCAAAGAAAAGAACGCCCTTCAGCGGCAGGAAGAGCAGCAGCAGGCCAACCGTTAGCCAGATACGGCCGTCTGGCACCCCAGCCAGCCCCACCTGCAAAAAGAAGCCCACCAGGAATACCTCTTTCAAGGCCCACAGCTTGTCGTACAGTTCATCGGAACGTTTGTCCCCGGCCAGCACCAGCCCGATAAGCAAGGCTCCCAATTTGGCATCTAGTCCCACCAGATCGAACAGCCAGCCCGCGCCCAGGGCCAGTGCTAAACCGAAAATCAGCAGCAGCTCTTCGCGACCTGCGCTTTGCATCAGGCGCAGCAGCAGCGGGCGGGCCAGCGGCAGGGCTAGCAGTCCCAGGGCCCACGGCGTCGGTGCGCCGCCACCAGCTACCCCCAGCAGCAGCACGGCCACCACGTCTTGCAAAATGAGGACGCCAATGGCCAGACGGCCGTGATAACTGTCCAACTCTTCGCGGGCATCCAGCAGCTTAGCGGTGAGCACCGTGCTGGAAAAGCCCAGACTGATGGCCACCAAGACGGCCGTTCCCATAGGTAAATCGAGCAAGATGAGAACGGCCGTAAAAATGAGCCCGCTAATCACCAAATGGATGGAGCCGACGCCCAGCACCTGCGGCTGCACCAGACTGCGAAAGTTCAGATGCAGCCCCACGGTGAATAGCAGCAATACCACCCCAAAATCCCCCACCGCTTTGATGAAGTCCGTGCTTTGCACACCCAGGTACGCCAGCACCACGCCTGCCGCCAGATAACCCACCATCGTGGGCAGGCGAATCATCTTCGCACCCATTCCGGCTAAAAATGCTGTAAAAATCCAAATTAGTTCCATAGAGATTTATCCGCAGATGACGCAGATTTGCGCAGATTTTGTTTACTGTTGGGTGATGTAGTCTGTATGTTTGAGGATACAATGATTTTGTGTGCCGCCAACGATTACACTGCCAGCATTAAGATTGCATTTAGGCAGCTTTGGTCAGAGCTATCGCTTATGCTTAAAAATCCCGTTGCAGCTGATGATTCGGCGAAATGAATTGACGATGGGTGAACCAGGCAGCGGCTAAGCCGGTAAAGGCAGCTGCGCCGATAAGCATGTACATGACGATGATTTGTAGCTGGACCGCTTCTAGTGGTGAAGCCCCTGCCAAAATCATGCCGGTCATTGCCCCAGGTAGCTGGATGAGGCCAACGGTTTTGGTACTGTCGATGATAGGCGTCATGCCACTTTGCAGGGCAATTTTAAGATAAGGTGCCACGGCTTGCCGCCCAGTTGCCCCGAGTGCCAGAGCGGCTTCAATTTCAGCCCTTTTCGCTTCAATTTCATCTTGAATGCGGCGCATCACCAAGGTGCAAACATTCATGGAGTTGCCGATGACCATACCAGCAATGGGGATTGTTTCTTGGGCTGTAAATTGGAAAATGCGGAGGCCAATCAACAAGCCCAGGGTAAGCGACGCGCCTATGCTAATGGCGGTGAGGGCGACGCGATGAGCTTGGGGGACGCCTGTGGCGCGTTTACCAGAAGTGTATCCGGCAATGCTCACCATCACGGCTATGATGAGGAAAATTGCCAGCGGATGATCGGCGGCAAAGATGAGATCGAGGGCAAAGCCAATGGCAATGAGCTGTACAAAAGCGCGAGCAGTGGCGATGAGCATTTGCCGCTCAAGGTTAACTGCTTGCCAACGGGAAATGATGGCAGCAAATAGCACCAGGGCCAAGGCTGCCAAAACGCGGCTGATGTCGCTAAGGATAAATGCGTCCATGTTGAATTATGCCGAATTTTCTAGCTGGCCAGCGGCGAATACGGCCGTTAAATGCTCACTTCCCGGTCTTAACACGTGGTCGGGGCTGCCTTCATCAGCGATACGGCCGTCTAACAGCAAATAAATCCGATCAGCCACCAGCTTTGCTTCTTCCACATTGTGTGTGACCCACAAAACCGTCACGCCAAGCGTGCTGCGCAGGCGCAAGATGGCCTCTTGGATGTGGCGTTGGGCAGCAGGGTCAAGCGCACTGGTCGGCTCGTCCATCAGCAGTGTGTCGGGCTGATTGGCCAGAGCGCGAGCCAGAGAGACACGCTGCGCCTCGCCCCCAGACAGTTTGGTGACGTCTCGTTGGGCATAGCCAGCAGGTAAATCTGCCAAATTTAGGAGTTCTTCAACGTTAGGCGGTACTTCTTTTTCTTGTAAGTTGGGGCCATAAAGGATGTTGTCGGCCACGGTTCCGGGGAAGAGAGCTGGCTTTTGAAATACCATTCCTACCTGGCGACGCAAAGCCAGCACGTCGAGAGTGTGAATATCTTGCCCGTTGTAGAATACGGTACCTGGTGGCGGCTCCGTCAGGCGATTCAGACAGCGCAGCAGGCTGCTTTTGCCGCCACCGCTCGGCCCCATCAAACACACAATTTCACCGGGTGAAACGTGAAGGCTGGCGTTGTTGAGGACGGCACGGCCGTTTCGTGCCAATGATAAGTTTTTAACCAAGAGTCGTGGAGAATTAATGTTGCTTTTCACATTACTCCTGAAGAAAGTTCACGATCCATTGGGCGAATAGATCGTTGTCGGGACGGCCGTTCTGTACTGAGGCAACGGCCGTTTCATACAGTTGTGACCCCTTTAACCCGTCGTGGCTAGCAAAAATATCCTGCATTATTGCCCGAGTAAATTCGGGATGCCCTTGTACTCCCAACACTTGCTCGCCAATGGTGTACATCACGTTGGGGCAAAAATCATTGCCCGCCAAATGCTCTGCATCTGGTGGTAAATCAATCACCTGATCCTGATGTACAAAGTACAAAGCGTAGGAACCAGATGACCCGGCCATCCACTTTTTTGTGCCGTTAACCGTAAATGGTTTTAGTCCCAATCCCCACCCTTTGGCCGATTTTTCTACATGGCCACCCAATGCCTGGGCCAAAATTTGGTGACCAAAGCAGATACCTACCAGCTTTTTACCTAATTGGTAGCTCCGGCGAATAAATGCCATCAATTCCAAAATCCAGGGATATGCTTCATACGCACCGCTGGGGCTGCCGGTGATGACATACGCATCGTACAAATTGGCATCGGCGGGAAACTCACCCAACGCGACCGTATAACCCGAAAAAGTGAAATTGTTCGGTGCGCTCTGCAAAAAGCGAATGTAGGCGTCTACAGGAGAGCCACCCCAATTGACTTGGCTTTTGGCAGGATCAATAGCGTTAAAAATGGCAACTTTCATCATTTTTCCTTTTTGGCTCCAGTGATTTTAGAGAGAAGAAGGTTAGCAAATGGATGCCTTTTCGCGCAAATTCGTGAAAATTCGATGCTAAAAATCGAACGCTTGAAGTTTAGCCAACAAAACAGCCAAAGGGAACAAGAATGAGGACAACGGCCGTTCCTAACCACAACCCCGCCACAATTTGGGCTGGCGTATGCCGCTTTAGAAAGAGGCGCACCCAGCAAACCGAGCCCACCAACGGAATCCCCACAATCAGCCCGGCTTGCCAGCCAAAGACGAGCCAAACCAGCACCGCGCTGGCAATTGCCCCAGTGGCGTGCAAGCTAATGAGCCAAAAGTGGTTGATGATGGCCAGAGCAGTTAACTCAATGACGTTAAAAAGAGCCAGGCAGCGGAGCAGCTCTGGCCCATTGAACCCGGCGATAAGACCATACGCAATGGCCGCGAACAAAACGGCTGAAATGTAAGGAATGCTGCGCTCGCGGGTGTTGCTCATGTGCAGTTCAGCAATGCGGCCTGTTTTGAGCAAATAAACCACCACCAATATCGGTGCAAGTGAGACCAACAGCCCGTAAACGGCCGCCCACAAAAAACCAGCCCAGTTGGGAAGGGCGTATAACCCAAAAGCCAGCCCTACTACGGCAAACATCACCGGCGGACTGACGACGTTGGAGTAAATGCGAGCCGCTTTGACGAAACCGATACGGTTTTGGGCAAGTTGGTCAAGCGGGGGGAGTTTCATTGGGATGACAAGGTGACGGCAACCTTCGGTTGCTGGTGACAGGGTGACAAGGTGAAGGGGTGACAAGGTAACAAAATCACCCCTTCACCCGTTCACCTTGTCAAGATCATGTGCCTTCTTGCCAGGAGTTCAGATATTGGGTCTGGCGTTTGGTGAGGGTATCTATATTGACACCCATCGCCTGGAGCTTGATGCTGGCAATGCGTTGATCCACTTCTTCGGGAACGGTGTACACTTTGTTTTCTAGCTGACCTTTATTGTCTACCAAATATTTGGCGGAGAGGGCTTGCCCGGCAAAGCTCATGTCCATGACGGAGGCGGGATGCCCTTCGGCGGCAGCCAGGTTAATGAGACGGCCTTCGCCCAACAGGTTTAGCTTACGGCCGTCTTTCATAACATACTGGTCTACAAACGGCCGTACGCGCTTGGGTTCACCCGTGGCCATATCGCGCAACGCTTCCTTATTTACCTCCACATCAAAATGGCCAGAGTTGGCCAGCAACGCCCCATCCTTCATCGCTTCAAAGTGATGGCGATCAAATACGTGGATATTGCCCGTAGCACTGACAAAAATATCGCCAATGGGAGCCGCTTCCAACATTGGCATCACGCGGAAGCCGTCCATGACTGCTTCCAAAGCCTTGAGGGGATCAATTTCGGTGACGATGACGTTGCCGCCCAGACCGCGTGCCCGCATAGCGATGCCGCGGCTGCACCAACCGTAGCCCGCAACCACAACGGTTTTACCGGCGATAAGGTAGTTGGTGGCTCGCACCACGCCGTCCATCGTGGATTGCCCAGTACCGTAACGATTGTCAAACAGATGCTTGGTTAAGGCGTCATTCACCGCCATCATGGGGAATTCCAGTGCGCCATCGGCGGCCATCGCCCGCAAGCGAATGATGCCAGTGGTGGTTTCTTCCGTACCGCCAATCACATGGCTCATCACGTCGCGACGGTCTTTGTGGATGGTGCTGGTCACGTCAGAGCCGTCATCCATGATGATATTGGGCTTATGGTCTAGCACGGCTTGGATATGTTTGTGGTAGGTCTCGTTGTCCTCACCCTTAATGGCAAACACAGGGATTTCGTAATGGGAGACGAGTGAAGCAGCCACATCGTCTTGGGTACTCAGCGGATTGCTGGCGCACAGCATCACGTCTGCGCCACCCGCTTGCAGCGCGACAACCAGATTGGCTGTCTCGGTGGTTACATGCATACACCCACTGATACGCAGTCCGGCAAACGGCCGTTCATCAGCAAACTCGTCATACACACCCTGTAAAACTGGCATCTCCTGCGATGCCCACTCAATCCGTAAACGCCCGCCGGGGGCAAGTTCGGGATTTTTAATATCGAATTCCATTTGGTAATAATCTCCTTGCTTCTTTAAACCTGATAGGTTTTGGAAGATACTTGCTGGCAGAACAGACATCAATTTTGCCAACTTTGTAAACCTGTCAGGTTTTGTAGTTGCTTAGTTGGTTAATAAAATATCCAATGCCCCGTCATCGTCGAAATGCTGACGATAACGGGCCACAAATTCTTGGGGGGAGTAAGCATGGTTTTGAGGACCAAGCTGTTCCAAAACATAGGTAGCTGCCAGGGCTCCCATCCGCCCGGCGATCTCCCAGGGCAAATCTAGCTGCATCCCACGCATCATTCCGGCACGAAAAGCATCGCCACTTCCAGTTGGGTCACTGATGGCAGAAGGAGGAACAACAGGGATGCGAAGCTCGTCTCCATTGATAACCAATCGTGCCCCTTCACCTGCTAACGTTACTAACAAGCTGCCTACCTTTTGCAAAATCTGGTCTTCATTCAGACCTGTTTTTTCCTGGATGAGCTGATATTCATATTCATTAACAGCCAGCATCTGCGAGCCATCCAAGCCTTGTAACAAATCCTCTCCAGTGAAGCGGGCAGCTTGCTGACTCGGGTCATAAATAAAGGGGATGCCAAGCTCCCGGCACTCAGCCGCGTATTGGGTCATCGCGTCTGGGGCGTTAGGGGCAATGATAGTTAGATCAGCGTCGGCGGCATATTGGGCAAAGCTCAGTTTACCAGCGTACGCCATTGCACCCGTGTAAAAGCTGGCAATCTGGTTTTGTGCCTGGTCGGTATTTACAAAAAAAGAGGCGCAAAAAATGTCCTCAATTTCTACAATTGCTGAGGTATCCACCCCATGACTATCTAACCAGGCACGGTAATCGCTAAAATCATGCCCGGCGGTAGCCATGACGGTAGGCCGACCACCTAACAAGGCCAAGGTGTAGGCAATGTTGGCCGCCGTACCACCTCGCTGCCGATCAAGTGAATCGACTAAAAAGCTGAGGCTAACCGTATGTAGCTGATTCGCCACCAGCGAGTCGGTGAACTTGCCGGGGAATGACATGAGATAATCGTAGGCTATGGAGCCGGTAACAACTATTTTCATTTTAATTGGTCACTGTTTGGGAATTATTTACGGCCGTATTAACCGTTTTTTTTAATGTGGGGCTGAGTTTCAGGCGGTCGCGCAGCATGGTCATGATGATTTTGAAGCCATCGGCGATGGTGATTTTTTTACCTTCGGCATATGTGCGCGGGTCGTAGTTGATAGGCACTTCGACGATTTCGTAGCCGCTGAGTAGCACTTTGTTGGTTAGCTCAAACTCCAGGTTGAAGCCAGTAAGCGTTAGGTGGAGCGATTTAGCAACATCAGCTTTGACCATCTTGGTGCCGGTGCCGACGTCGGTGAGCTTGCTGCCAAAGAGTAGGTTGGTGACAAAGGTCCAGACGCGCACGCCCAGGTAGGCATGCGCATATTCGTATTTGACATCGCCACCTAAAATGCGGGAACCGTAAACGGCCGTTGCCCCCGTCTCCTCTACTTTTCTGCAAAATTTGGGATGTTCGGCCGGATCGTACTCTTTGTCAGCGTCCTGGATGATCAGGTAATCACCCGTGATGTTGTTGATGCCGGTGCGAATGGACATGCCTTTGCCCATGTTGCGCTCATGGTAAATGACCTTGATTTCTGGATCATCAATTTTTTGCAGCAGTTCACGGGTGCCGTCTGTGGAAAAGTTGTCCACGACGATAATTTCGCGCGTCCAGCCATTGCCCAAATCCACCGCCTGGGTGCGGGCAATGACATCTTGAATCGTTGCAATCTCGTTGTAGCAACAAATAATCACCGATAATTTCATACGCATGAAAGGTTGGTAAGCCACCGTGCCGGGGTCTACCAACCTTGCTCCTATTTCTCGCTATTCTTTTGAAAACCGAAGGGCAATTATAACAGCCAAACGGCCGTTGGCGAATACGGAACATCGCTCGGGTATTCAATTGCAAAATGAATTGACTCATCAAACCCTACGCCGATGGGTAAATCTGTTTGCCTGCCAATGATGCCAGCGGGGTAGTTGTAAGTTCCGGAAAATCATTACGAAGCAAATTGATAAACAGACGTTGTAATTTGACGCAATGGTTTTTTTTGTTCCCAGATAAGTTTCTGCAATTTTTCTACGGTTTCAGGAGAAAATAACTGCTCACCAGTTTCAATATTTACTCGGGCTGGCACATCTTCAATTATATAAAATTTGTCATCTTTTAGCAGCGTGTAGGTTGCTTTTTTTTCTACTAGTTTTTCTTGAAAGGGTTGATTTTCCATTTATCCTATACTGTAATGCTTCGTAAAATCATTCTGTCAGCCGCATGTTTTGAAAACTCAAACTGATTTTGGTTGAGTTTCTCACGTATGCCAGTAATGAGTTCCATTGCACCAGTTTACTGGTTAATTGAGCAATATACAAGAGTGCCATTAGGCGTCAAGATACGTAATTGACAGCGTGGGCAAACAAAAGAATTCTACGTACATGTTGGCACTCACCACAAACGGGGTAAAGTTAATCGCATGTTATTAACCTGCACCGATATTGCAAAATCATATGGCACGAAGCAGGTGCTACAAGATATTGATCTTTCCCTTGCTGCTGGAGAGATTGGGGTGCTGCTAGGGCCGAGCGGCTGTGGTAAAACGACATTGCTACGGATCATCGCGGGATTGACGGTGCCAGATAACGGCCGTATCCATCTCAACGATCAAGACATTACCAATCAACCGGTCCACCAGCGCGGGTTGGGCATGGTGTTTCAGGAATATGCCCTGTTCCCGCACAAAAACGTTTTCCAAAACGTGGCCTTTGGCTTGCGAATGCTGAATTGGCAGCCAGCAGAGCTTCAAAATCGGGTTGGGCAGGTTTTGGAGTTGGTGGGTTTATCTGGCTTTGGCCAGCGGCCCATTCATGAACTGTCTGGCGGGGAGCAGCAGCGGGTGGCCTTGGCACGCTCGCTAGCTCCTGCGCCCCGGCTCATCCTGCTGGATGAGCCGCTAGGTGCGCTAGATCGCGCCTTGCGTGAGCGGCTGATGCTGGATTTGCGCCAAATTTTGAAGGATGCGGGCAATGTGTTGGGCCGCCCAGAGGGCATGACGGCCGTTTACGTCACCCATGATCAAGCTGAAGCGTTTGCCATTGCCGATAAGCTGGTACTGTTGAACAACGGCCGTATTGAGCAAACTGGCTCCCCGCAGACTGTCTACCGTCGCCCCGCCACCCCTTTTGTTGCGCGCTTTTTGGGCATGGAGAATATTCTTGAAGCAAAGCTCGTTTCGCAAAATCCGCCATTTTTGGATATTGGAGACTGGACCCTTCGACTTCGCTCAGGGCATGGGTTGGAGATTGACCTAAACGCCATTCACAATTCACAATTCTTCTTGATCCGCCCCGAAGCCGCCCGATTGATTGAACCTGGCACAGAAGCAGCGAATATTATTAACGGCCGTCTCATCCAGCACTCGTTCCGCGGCCGCTACCAACTTATCACGCTCACCACCAACCACCAACCACCACTTACTTTGAAATTTGAATTGGAAACGGCCGTGTCTCTGCCTTCCATTGGTGAAACCATTCAGCTAGCCATCGACCCTGGTGCTATCGTACCGTTAGAGAGTGGTTAGATAGGTTGCGATTCCCAATTGTCCAGTCGTATAATGCAGCCCGTGGGTCAGAGCTAGCTGTGCTGACCAATTGAATGTAAATGTTTCTGTACTGAGAATAGTCTATGTCTTCTTCATTTTTATGGTCCATCGGCGGTTTTTTTGTTGTGCTCACCCCCATTATTTTGGTACATGAGCTAGGCCACTTCTTTGCCGCTCGCCTCTCCAACATCCGTATCGAAGAGTTCGGCTTTGGTTTTCCCCCTCGCGCCGCCAAGCTGGCAGAACGGAATGGGACTGTTTACTCCTTGAACTGGATACCGCTGGGTGGTTTTGTACGCCCTGCTGGGGAAGATGATCCGACTGTGGAAGGCGGTTTGGCATCTGCCTCTAAGCGAGCCCGGTTATTTGTGCTGTTTGCCGGGGCTGGAGCCAATTTCTTGATGGCTTTTGTGGTGTTCTGGATTGCCTTCATGATTGGGATGCCCGCTGTGGCTGTCTCTGCAGTGACCCCCGGCACACCAGCCGAGGTGGCCGGTTTTCAGGCGGAAGACATCTTTTTGGAAGTGGATGGCGTGAGTGCCGAATCATCTGGCGTGATTGCCGATATTATGCGGAGCAAAGCTGGGGAACCAGTAGAAGTATTAGTCGCTCGTGGGGAGGGTACGGCATTGCTGACCGTTATTCCCCGCACTGTTGGCGAATATGATTCACTGGAGGAAGGTCCCATTGGTGTGGGCCTGATGGCTGCGCCAGACGGCCGTCGCATTTCGCGCGGGCCTGGGGAGTCATTGGTGGAATCTGCCGCCTCAATGTGGGAGATTGTTTACCTCACCGTAAGTGTTCCGTCCATGCTCATCAATGGCGAAATTTCTCCCAGCGAAGCTCGACCCGTGAGCGTCGTGGGCATTAGCCAGATTGCTGGACAGGCGGCCGAAGTATCTGTCACCAACAGTAACTTGTTTCCCATCCTGAACATGGTTGCTTTCATCAGCGTGGCCTTGGGCTTTACCAATTTGCTGCCAATCCCTGCGTTAGACGGCGGCCGAATTTTGTTTGTGCTCATTGAAGCTGTGCGCGGCCGTCGCATAGAGCCGGAACGTGAAGGCATGGTGCATATTGTCGGTATGCTGGTGCTTTTGGGGCTGATGGCTCTGCTCATCGTCCAAGACATTGTGAATCCTGTTTTCTAATCGAAAAAGGTAAAACCTAGCGTCTTTGCGCCTTGGCGTGAAATTCACTGACATCTCTTTTATGCACCCTCCCTGTCAGCGTCATTGACAAAAGAGTATTGTTTCTGTAGATTTTGCCCTGTTTTGTAGGGCATTTTTTTGCTTGGAGTGAAGGAATAAAAATGAAAGAAAATCAAGAAGAACAGCCCTTTGCGGTTGTGTTAGACGAAATTTTTACGGCCGATCCGCTGCCCATTGCCCAGCTTTACCGCCTGTCTGATATGCAAGAAGAAGACGCGGCGCACTTTTGGCAGGGATGGACGGCCGTTTCTGATGAGCGGCGTCAAGCAATTGTGCGACATTTGGCAGACATTAGCGAGGATAATTTTGTGGTAGATTTTGCCCCGCTCTTCATTCCCTCGCTGCAAGACTCTGTTGCCGATGTGCGTATTGCGGCTCTGGATGGCTTGTGGGACACAACCGATCTCAATTTGATAGCCCCGCTCACAGAGATGATGAAATCTGATCCCGAAGAGCGGGTGCGGGCTGCGGCCGCTGGCTCGTTGGGCCATTACGTGCTGCTGGCAGAGTGGGGGCAGCTGCCAGAAACAATCTTGCCAGAGCTAGTGGGAACTATGCTGGCGACGTATGAAAATGAAGAAACGGCCGTTGCCGTGCGGCGTGTTTTGCTGGAGGGGTTGGGGGCGGCGGACAATCCTCGCATTGGCGACCTCATTGCCGAAGCGTATGAAAATGGCGACCCGGCCACGCAACTGAGTGCTGTGTTTGCCATGGGCAACTCTGCTGATCGACGCTGGACTGTTACGGTGTTGGGCGAGATGGAAAGCCCCTACGAGGATATGCGCGCCGAGGCGGCTCGCGCGGCCGGTGCTATCGGCAACAGTGACTTCGTACCGCAGCTAGCCAGTCTGGCTTATGATGAGGATTTAGCGGTGCAAACGGCCGCTATCACCGCCCTGGGCCAAATTGGTGGGGATGAGGTGCAGCGCATTTTAGCCAACATGCTAGACGATCCTGAAGTAGAGGAAAATGAGGAAATTCTGGAGGTCGTTGAAGAAGCGTTGGAAGAGTCAGCCATGATGGCTGGTGATTTCAACTTTGCCGATTTCCCCTACGGCGACCCGATTGATGATCTGTAGGAGTTACGCATTTGCCCTAACCAGACTACAAAAGTCAAGGGCTGATGGCATTAATTCCAGAGAGAACAAGATTTTTGTAGTCTTCACTGCGTAAGTCCTGATCTGTAAAGGTTTCCCCTTTGGCTGATATTGTTTTTGTTTTAACCCAGAATATCCTGCCGATTTTTGTGGTAGCAGGCTTTGGGTTTGCCTTGCAGCGGTGGCTTGGGGTTGAGAAACGGCCGTTATCTACCATTGTGCTAAACGTGCTCAGCCCCTGCCTGGTGTTTTCCTCGCTGGTTGGTTCGCAGCTGCCGGGGGATGAGTTAGTAAGCCTGGCACTGTTCACGGTGCTGAATGTGCTGCTAATGGGGGGCGTTGCTTTTTTGTCGGCCAAGGTGCTGCGGCTGCCGCGCCGCCAAACAATTGCGTTGATGGTCGTGACCATGTTTGTGAACGGGGGCAATTATGGCATGACGCTCAACCAGCTCCGCTATGGCGATCCGGGCTTGGTACGGGCAGTGGTTTATTACACCACCAGCACCATTATGCTGTACACGATTGGCATTTTTATCTCCTCGATGGGGGAGATGCCGTGGAAAACGGCGTTGCGTCGCTTGCTAAGATTCCCGGCCGTGTATGCGGCCGTTTTGGCCATCATTGTTTACAGCTTCCAAATCCCACTGCCCTCTCCGCTGCTGCGCGGCATTGAGGTGGCTGGAGCCGGGGCCATTCCGGTGATGCTGCTGGTGCTGGGAATGCAGTTGGCCGATCTTAAAACAATTGCCCCATTGCGATTTGCCTTGCCAGCGGTGGGGCTGCGCTTGCTGCTGGGGCCGATTGCTGGACTGCTAATTGCCACCCTGCTGGGCCTATCAGGCCTGGGTCGATCTACCTCCATCATCGAGGCCAGTATGCCGCCCGCCGTGTTCACCATCATTTTGGCCACTGAGTTCGATTTGGAGCCAACGGCCGTTACCAGCATTGTTTTGCTGTCCACCCTCCTAAGTCCATTTACGATAGCCACCACCATTACCCTCCTAAGTTTATAATGAGCCTCACGCAAAGTCGCAGAGTTTTGTACCTTTGTGACTTTGCGTGATTTCTTCACTTTTGTTCATGAGCTCTTATTTCACCGAAAGCACAAGGACGTGTACAATTTTGCCATGAACCGATTGGCAAGATGGTTGTTTGGACTCTGTTGGCTAATGCTGTTTCTGTTAGGTGGTCAGCCAGTTGTCCAGGCGCAAAGCGACGATTTTACGAGCAAGGCGACCTTGGAATATGCTCAAAATATTGCCTTTTCCCTAGGAGGATCGGTAAATGTGCCGATTGAGCGGGTTTATCTGTTTATGCAGGCGGCGCAGGCGGAACGGCCGTTTACCGTCGAAGCTATCCGAATGAATCAAACCGACAACCAGCTAGAAGCGGCCGTGGATCTGGATCCAACCGTAGCTGGACTGCCGCCGTTTGCCCAGGTGCGTTTTTGGTGGGAATTGCAAACCGAAAGCGGCGAAACGATCTTGGTACCAGAAGTAACATTTTTGTACGAGGACAATCGGTTTGCCTGGCGGGAGCTGGCTGTGGGGGATGTTGTGGTGCATTGGACGGGCAACGATGCTGATTTGGGGCGGGTGGCAGCAGAAATTGTTGCCGATAGCCGCCAATTGCTGGACGATATTTTGCCGCAAACGGCCGTTTCCCCTCTCAATCTCTACCTCTATCCATCCACCGGGGATTTACGCGCCGGACTGCGACTGGCGGGGCGAGATTGGCAAGATGGCCATACCGACCCTGATTTGGGCGTGCTGCTGGTAACGGCCGTTAATTCCCTCACCGCCGCCAACGATCTCAGCCAATCCATTCCGCACGAGCTAACCCATCTGCGGCTGCACCAACTAGCGGTAGGCGACGAAGACGCAGATGTGCCGCTGTGGTATGAAGAAGGTATGGCACTGTTAGCGGCGGGGTCGGTGGCTGGGGATGAACTGGTGGCAACGGCCGTTGCCAATCAAGAAACGTTACCGCTGCACAATCTCTGCCTGGGTGCGGTTGAGGATAATGACACGGCTGAACTGGCGCAGGCGCAAAGCGTCTCGCTGTTGCACTACATCCAGGCACAGTTTGGCGATCAGGCATTGCGCCAGATTGGCACCGCTTACATCGGCGGCTCCGATTGTGAAGCGGGGCTTACTGACACCCTCGATATGTCAGTGGCGGAGTTAAACATTGCCTGGCTGGCTGCTGAATCGCCAACCCCTGTCTGGCGCACGTTTTTGAACCAAAATGGCCTCTGGCTACTCCTGGTGTTGGCCAGCTTTGGCTTGTTGGCTCTACTGCTGCGCCGCTAACTTATGGGGGTAGCGGCCAGCGTTGGCAGACACGGGGGTCTGCCGCTACTCTTTCAATTGGGCCATCATGGCGCGAGGGTTCCAGTAGGCGCGCAGGTTGCTAATTTTGCCATCCGGGTTAAAAACAAACAGATTGATGCCTGAAAATTGGGTCGTTTTGCCGTTCTTGCCCTCACCCTCTGCTTGCCAATGCACGGCCGCTTCGTTTTTGTTAATGTAGACGGCCGTTTCCATCATATTTAGCTGCGCAAATGTGGCTTCAATTCCTTTGAAAAATTTCCGCAACCCATCATGCCCCTGAAACGGTGGCGCACCGACCGGGTCATGGCTTTCCCCATCGACGGCAAAAACGTTCACAAACGCATCGGCATCCATGTTGCAGATGGCGGCAAAATAGTTACGCACGGCTTCTTTAAGATTGTCTTGGCTCATCTCTAACTCCTTGAAAACGAAAATAGTGGTTGGTTGCTAGGCAAATCACAAAAAGTAGCTTGAGATAAATCGAGATGATGACTGTGATTTGCCTTTAGTAGAAGCCAAACTCGCTCATATTTTTTCAAGATAGTTTTTGGCTTCTACATACAGCTTGTTGTGCATCCGATCTTACTGGATTTGCAACGGCCGTCAATTCTCTTATGCACGTCTAACAGAACCGGGGTATCATTACGGCCGTTCCCGGCATGTTAGCCTGTTGGAACCAAAACCAAACAAAACTTCACAATCTAATAAAGAGGAAGCGCGAATTAACCCTAACTTTTATCAGTAAGCACCTTATCTCTGCGCCTCCGCGCCTCTGCGTTGAAAAATGAAGGAGACTGCCAAATGACAACTGCTGAACAAACCCCAACTGCCGATTATCGCTTTAAGGCCGAGGTCAAACAGCTACTGCAAATCCTCGTCCACTCCCTCTACAAAGAGCAAGACATCTTCCTGCGGGAACTCATCTCCAATGCCTCCGATGCGATGACCCGACTCCATTTTGAGATGCTTACCAACCGGGACGTACTCGATCCGGATGCCGAGCTGGCCATCCGCATCGAGATTCCCGAAGTGGGTGAGGACGAGCCAAAGAAAATCATCATTAAAGACAGCGGCATCGGCATGACCAAAGATGAACTCATCACCAATCTGGGTACTATTGCCCAATCAGGCGCGCGCGAATTTTTGGCCAAGCTGGATGAAAACGACGAGCTAGACCCTAGCGAGGTGATTGGTCAGTTTGGCGTCGGTTTCTACTCTGTGTTTATGGTCGCCGATGAGGTGCGGGTGGTCTCCCGCAGCTACAAAAAGCGGGCCAAGCCTGCCGCCTGGGTTTCTGACGGCTCTGATGAGTTCCACATCGAAACAGCCGACAAAGCCGATCGCGGCACGGAAATGCACATCACCCTCAAAAAAGATGCGGCAGAGATGGCCAGCGAGTGGAAGCTAAAACAAATCATCAAAAAGCACTCCGATTTTGTGCGCTATCCCATCTATATTGGCGACGAACAGGTGAACCAGCAAACGCCGCTGTGGCGGAAACGGCCGTCCGAAATCGAAACTGAAGATTACAGTAACTTCTACCGCCAGATGACGATGGATTTTGAGGAGCCGCTGCTCACCGTCCATTTTAGCTCCGATGCGCCGGTAAACGTGCGGGCCTTGCTCTTTATCCCAGCCAAGCGGGAGCCAGGCATTTTGGCCTCGCGCAAAGACCCCGGTGTCATGCTCTACTCGCACAACGTCCTCATCCAGGAATATTGCACCGATCTGCTGCCCAAGTGGCTGGAATTTGTCGATGGCGTGGTCGATTCCGAAGATTTACCGCTGAACGTGAGCCGCGAGACGGTACAAAATAACCGCCTCATGCGCCAGTTGGGTAAGATGATCAAGGGGCGCATCCTGCGTGAGCTGAAGAAGCTGGCTGATGACGATCCTGAGAAATATGCGCAGTTTTGGGGGGAATACGGCCGTTACTTCAAAGAAGGTATCGCCATCGACCCCACCGCCAAGGACGATGTATTGCCCTTCTTCCGCTACCACACCTCCAAATCCGACGGCGATCTCACCTCTCTGGACGGCTACCTGGAGCGTAAGCCAGACAGCCAAACCGAAATCTATTACGTTACCGGCGACTCTGTCACCTCCGTCGCCAACAGCCCCCATTTGGACCCATTCAAGGCGCGGGATTTAGAAGTGCTTTACTGGGTAGACCCGCTGGACGTGCTCATTGCCCCCGGCCTGATGGAATACAAAGAGACGCCGTTCAAAAACATTGACGACGCCGATATTGAACTACCGGAAACCGAGGATGAGGCCAAAGAGGACGAAAGCGAAGCCACCCTGCCGGAAAAAGCGTTCAACCAGTTTGTGGGCCGCTGCGTCACAGCTTTGGGTGACAAAGTGATCGAAGTGCGCGCCTCGAAGGTACTCAAGAATAGTCCGGTGCGCCTGGTGGCCCCCGCTGACGCCCAAAACAAAGAAATGGATCGCATCCAGAGGCTGCTCAACCAGGATTACGAAATTCCCAAGCGCATCCTGGAAGTGAATCGCAGCCACCCGCTGGTTGCTAATTTGGCGAACCTGGTCGAAAACGATCCGGACAATGAACTCATCAACCTGGGCATCAAGCAGCTATATGATAGCGCCCTCATCCAGGAAGGGCTGCATCCCAACCCCGCCGACATCCTGCCGCGCATCCAGCAGCTCCTCACCCTCGCCGCCGCCCAAGCGGACCAAACGTAAAAGGTTATCGTATTTTAGGGGAAACTAAAAGCCCGTTGGACATGATTTCCAACGGGCTTTTTTCATACTTGTCGCCTACGTCTTGATAATGATAACCTGCGCTTTGCGTCAGGTTCATCATCTGTTAGGCGGCTTGCCACAGTCTAAGGCTATATAGAACAGCATCTTCAACTTGTTTCATTTTTCTCTGTGACTCTTATGGTGGGTCATTCCAATATCCAAAGACCCAACTTGATAACAATACAATTACAAGCTGTTCCCCAAATGAGATCGTATAAGCTCGATCCGTTCTTGATAGCCTTCTGGCGACAAGTAGACCTCGCGGCCTTTCATCCCTGGATCAATAGGTCGATTAGGGGCATCATCAGTGAAATATCTTGGAAGGATGTGTGTATGCAGGTGGGGGATTAGATTCCCTAGAATATTGTAGTTTAATTTGTCTGCCATAAACGCTTTCTCAAGTCCTTGTCCCACCAAAGCCAGATCGTTAAAGTACTTTGTCCGCTCATCCGCTGTCAATTCGTAGGGTTCGATCACGTGCCGATGACACATTAGGACACAGTAGCCTTGCACATACTGATTCTTCGCTAGAAAAAGTCGGCTGAAAGATAAATCAGCAACAGCAATGCCGTGATCGTCTTCTGATTTACCTGAACTGATTAGGTCGCATACTGGGCAGTTTTCACCTCTGATTAACGCATCCCAATTTTCAGACATCTACGTTCTCCTAAAAATCAATCTAGTCGCCTCTAAACGCCTGTGTAACTATCTGGAACCTCGCCAATGAAAAGCGCAGTGTTTGTATGACTTTGACATATCATTCATTGTCCGCCGTTCAGTTGCTTAAGCTGCGCGCTTGTTTCCTTTGGCGCGTTAGCTTTAAGCTGTTGTTAGGGCGGCGTTTTGGTTTGCAGAACGGTCTTCAATTACCAAGATTTTCATGTTCGGCACAACGCAACTTGACATAAGCCGCCCTAACATAGTATTATCCTGCGCGAAGTCAGGATAAAACCCCAAATTACGTGTTAGCCTGCGCATTTTGCTGCATAACTCCCTAAATTGGGACAAATAACCGCATAATTTGCAGCCTAAGCCGAAAATTGGTGGTTTATGCTGCATTTTTGCTAGATAACATCCGAAATTAGGATAAAACCCGACTTCACTCAAAAAGTATAAAAGAGATAGTGGGAGTTTACAATAATACCTCCAAAGTTACTAAAATTTCTCGACTTGAATCAATCAAAACCTGACCTTATTGTGCTAGTAAGGAAGGTGAGTGAAATGGAGGTGCTTTTGTTAGCAATTCTACTCAACCATTTGAAAGGACAAAACCGACAGGCCAACTTGCCGGTGTGCGTCGCTATTGACGACAAACTCAATAAGATAGTCTGGCTCTAGCTCAAAACTTTCCCGGCTGGTAAATCGACTCAGCGGGCCGGCTGGATATTTTTCATCAGTCTGTTGAAAAAACTGCCAGGTCCAGCTTGAGTTTTGTCATAAGGTATTTTAGCTTTTTTCGAACCAGTTGGGCAATTCAGGCTGTATTGATTATCTTCATCATTGCCTCTAATGCCGTTTGTCACTTGTGCCTGCACCTAACAGGAACCTAATATGTTGACATGGGTTTTTAGGCCCATTTGCAAAAGTTAGTGTGGATTGCCTTTAACGGGAGTCGCAGCTTCACTACACCACTTAACACGCGCCGATTTCTCCTGGTATCAAATCCATGATGAGTTAGACGGCCTGCCAGAAGGGAAGGAGCTAAACATTGCCCATGAAACCGTGGATCGTCACGCAAACGGACCGCACCGTCACCATCTCGCTTTGCGCTGGCTGGGCAAAAACAATGTGGTACTTGATTTCACTTATGCAGATTTAAAGCAACAAACAAATCGTTTTGCCAATGTACTGCAAACTTTGGGGATTGAAAAAGGGGATCGTATCTTTTGCCTGGCTGGCCGTATTCCATCTTTGTACATTGCTGCTCTGGGTACGCTGAAAAACCGGAGCGTCTTTTGCCCGCTTTTTTCCGCCTTTGGGCCGGAGCCAATTTTCCAGCGTATGCACAAATTGGACATCGATTCTTTCGATTTCCTAAATTTTCTCATTGGTCTAGAAGAAAGCCTGGGGGTTTCGGTGCCGGAAGCAGATTACGATCAGCTTGTCTCACTCAAGGACATCGTGGGCTATGTGAGTGTGCGTATGAGTTAAGGAGAATGTCTGAACTGGAACATTTCAATAAGCTGAAGGAGTAACGATGAAAAATAATAGAAAGCAAAATATCTTTTGGGGGAGTTTGTTAATTTTGTTCGGTGTATTGGGGCTAGTTGCCGTCTATGCCAGTATCACCATTTGGACCTGGGTTGCTGTTTTGGCCGTCTCCGGATTGGCTGCATTTGGCCTTTTCCTGGCCAACCAGTCTGATTGGGGATTGCTTATTCCTGCTTATGTGCTGTGGGCCATTGCTGGTTTTCTGGCATTGATTGGGTCTAACCTGTTATCGGGTGCGCTTGTGCCTACTTTTGTCTTGGCGGTGATTGCCTTGCCTTTCTTTGTTGGCTATCTACGCAATCGTCAGCAGTGGGGCTTACTCATACCGGCCTACGCTTTAACGGCCGTGGGCCTTATGATCTTGCTGCTGGAGCGCGGGATACTCCATGACTTTATGGTTCCTGCGTACATCATGTTTGCCATTGCTCTTCCCTTTTTTACGGTCTTTGCAATCAATGCCAAACAGTGGTGGGCGCTGATCCCTGCGGGCATTTTGACCATTATTGGGTTGGCTTTCCTCATGGCTGAAGCGGCCGTGGGATACGTGCTGCCCGTTGTGCTGATTGTGGCTGGCCTCTGGATTTTGTTGCGACAATTTATCCAGCGGGAATCTGCGGCCGACAAGTCGCAATATAGTAAAGGAGATTTATAAGGTTTTGGCAAAAATAGGTTTGCTTATCATCTGTTTAAGGGGAGAACAACGTGGTTAAAATTAAAGATTTAATCAAGAAGTATCCGTTGCTGGTCTACTTCTTCCTCGCATTTGTCATCTCATGGGGGGCTATTTTCATTTTAGCTGGTCCCGACGGAATCCCGGCAACCGCGGATCAAATCGTTGTGCTGGGAATAGCAATGCTTCTCGGCCCTAGTTTAGCGGGCATCTTTATGATAGGCCTTGTCAATGGGAAGATGGGCTTTCGTGAGTTATTTTCCAGGTTGTTTAAGTGGCGTGTGGGCATTCAGTGGTATTTGGTTGCGCTGCTGATCGCTCCACTTTCCACAGTTGCAGTGTGCTTTGTACTTTCGTTTTTTTCTAGCGAATTTCTGCCCGCAATATACACCGCAAATGACAAAGCTACGCTTATTCTGACAGGCATTGCTGGAGGGCTTATCGTCGGCTTCTTCGAAGATCTCGGCTGGACAGGGTTTGCCATACCCCGAATGAGGCTGCGATATACTGTTTTTGCAACTGGTCTCATCGTTGGCCTTTTGTGGGGAGCCTGGCACTTCCTGTTGTTCTGGGAAAACGACAGTTTCTCTGGAGCATTCCCGGTAGCTCTCTTACTTGCCCGCCTTTTCGCTTGGCTGCCAGCCTACCGAATACTCATGGTATGGGTCTACAATCGTACAGACAGTTTGCTTATTGCAATTCTCATGCATGTGAGTCTTGTAGCTACTTTGTCAACCCTTGATCCTCCGGCGACAGGGGGCAGTCTGTTGATCTTTATTCTCGTACGTGCTGCTATCCTGTGGCTTATTGTTGTAGCTGTTGCCATGGTCAAGCGCGATCAACTTATAGAGGACAGACATTGCTCCCAAACGCGCTTGACCCCAACGACTACACATTAATGGATAAAAATGGTTGTTACGACCGTACGCCTTGTATTAAACGGCCGTATCTATTTTGAGTGAAAAAACAACATTCACTCAGGGAGGAATGTGATGAGAGCCAAGTTTTTCCTGATGCTTGAGGTAATTGTGCTGTTGGTCTTTGGGCTCAGTTTTATCATCGACGCCCAATGGTCAATGAGCCTGTTTGGCCTCACCCTGGATCAAGGCGGCATTGTCATGACCCAGTTGGTGGGTGCTGGCTTTGTGAGCATAGCTATTTTGGATTGGTTTGCTCGCAATGTGAACGTCTACGGGGACGCATTCCCTGTCTTAATGGCTAACTTCTTCATGAATGCCATTGGTTTTGTGGTTCTGTTGGTACATAAGCTGGCTGGTTTGGGCAACAATTGGACCTGGATACCCATTGCGCTGTACCTGCTGTTTGCCCTGGCCTTTGGCTATTGCCTTTTGGTAAAGAGCAGCATTGAGACGCGGATTGTGAGACCAAGACACGCCTGATTGCCTTAAAAAAAGACGGCCGTTGCCTACGTACATCTGCCAAAGGTAACGGCCGTCCATGTGAATATTATGAAAGAGAATCAGTCAGCTACGAGAAGAAGGCTTTGTAAATTCGCAACACGTTGTTTAGGGAATATCCTCTTTGAAAAATAGCATGATGATATGAACTCCTAGTTGCTATCGACGGCAGAGCCAGAAAAGCTGTCGGTTGCACTGATGAGGAGTAAGAAGAGGATGATGAGCAGGACCCCGCCGAGTAGCCAAAGCTGCATCAAGCTGGCGATGACGGCCGTGCCGACCAAGCCTGCAAAAGCGAGTATTAATCGCCATACTTTTTGGACGTGGAGCGGGAAGGGGCGCGAACGGCCGTTTTGCCACAAAAACCCACCCAGCAGCGTCAGCACCAGGCCGATGATGAGCATTGCCGTCACAATGTGGCCACCCGATAGTCCGCCGACATCAAAGGGAAGCAGCAGGATGCCGCAGCTACTGCCCACCAGCCGACGGTAAGGCGCGTTGCGCACCGTGCTCACGCGAGCCATCACCACCCTGTCCCAGGCAGCATCATCGGCACTCACTTGCCATTCGGCCGTTTCGCTGTCGCCAGGCAGTAAGGTGAATTCAACGCGCTCTTCCCGGATGAGGCTAGCAAATCCCTGGGAAATACGCGCCCGCACCGCTAGATTTTCGTCGCGATCCCCCCGGTTGGTAAACGATGCCTGAATCGTAACCTCTTCATCGGCTGTTATGAGCACCGGGCAGCTCAGGCTGGGTAAACGTTGCTCTGCCTTAAAGAGGGCGTCGAACAAAGACGCTTCCAAATCCCCCCAGATGGCCAAAAAGGCAACGGCCGCACCAAAAAAAATGCCGATAAAATAGAGAACCAATCCCAGGTTGATAATCTTGGTCTGTTTGTTTGCAACAGTTTGTGCTGTCATGCTGTAATTATACGGAAATATTAGAGATTCGTCTCAAACCAGATGAGCATTTGCTGCCACGCATCCGAGGCCGCTTCAGGATCGTAGCTGGCACGAGTGTCATTGAAGAAGGCATGCTGAGCACCGTCGTACAGCTGGAATTTATTGGTGACGCCCGCCTCGCTCAATGCAGCATGCATTGCTTCATGATCACTGGCAGAAATGCCGTCCCGCGTGCCTAAAAAGCTCAATACCGGTGCTGTCACGTTTGCCGCCTCGTTGGCGGAGAGTGGTGATCCGTAAAATGGAACGGCCGCATGAATATCATTACTGTTTGCGGCCGTTTGCAAAGTTAATCCGCCTCCCATACAAAAGCCGGTGATGCCGAATCGGCCGCTTACAACATCTTGCCCCTTCAAAAAATCAATCGCCGCCTGAATTTCAGCCACTGCTTCATCTCGAACGAGTGCCATTGCTTGCTTGCGCGCTTCATCTGGCTCCGTAGTGACCACGCCATGATACAAATCTGGAGCCAACGCCACATATCCCTCAGCGGCAACGCGGCGGGCTACATCCTTGATGTGGTCGTTCAGCCCCCACCATTCCTGAATCACAATAACTGCTGGGCGTGGTTCGTTGCCAGATTGGTAAGCCCAGTAGCCCATTAGTTCTTCCCCATTTGGCCCACTGTAGGTAACGGTTCCGCTTACCAATTCGCCATCGCTGACGGCAACGGCCGTTTCTGATGCGGTTGCCGCGGATTGGCTTTCATCAACCACCGGGGGTGGGTTGTCGTTGGGATTGGCGGTGCAGGCTGCAAGGAGCGTGTTGGCCGCCACCACACTCCCCAAAGCGGCCGTTGCCCGCAGCAAAAATTGCCGTCGGCTCACCCCGCCAACCTGATAATCTCGAACCAGTTCCATCAATTCCACACGATTCATGAGCTTCTCCTTCATACATTGTTGGCATGAATTATATAGAATGGTGCACGCAAATCGGGGAAATGGTTAGGATACTTTCATGCACGAAAACAATTCGCAAAGGTGGGCTGACGGACGTTCTTGGCTCGGCAAATCTGCGTTGATCTGTGGCAAAAAACTAAAACTCCCCAATATCTGCATACCGGAACCGCTCGATGGCAATGAAGCCAACGGCCGTTACTAGCATCAAAATCGTGCTCATGGCCAAGGCTTGCCCAAAATTAAGTGCCCCCGGCTGCCCCAAAAAACGCTCAATGGCGATGGGAATGGTGAGATAACCACTGTTGGGCCTCACAATGAAGCTCGTTGCCCCAAATTCACCCATGCTCACCGTGAAGGCGAATACGGAGGCGACCAGCAAGGCACGCCCCACAATGGGCAAATCCACCTCGCGCCAGACGCGGGTAGGGGAGGCACCCAGCACCGCGGCCGCCTCGCGTAAGCTGGGCTTGATGCCTTGCAAAACGGGGAGCAGGGTGCGCACCACAAAGGGAAAAGCGACCAGCACATGGGCAATGAGCACCAGCAGCGGCGAGGTGCGCAGCCAGCGGAAGGTGACCACATAACCAAAACCCAATGTCACGGCAGAAGCCCCTAGCGGCAGCATAAACACCGGGTCGAGCCAACTGCGCCAGCGGAATGTGCGCCCTGAGCGCAGTCGAGGGGGACGTATCAGCAGCGTTGCCGTCAGCAATCCCAACACGCCAGCCACGATGACCGTGAGCAGCGCATACCCCAATGAGTTTCGTAATGCTAGCAGCGGCGGAATAAAAACGATGCTGTCTCGTCGCAGCGTGGGCAACGCTTGGTAATATGCCAGGGTGAGCTGGCCTTCGCGGTCTACCAGCGATTGCCACACCAGGGCCAGCAGCGGCGTGAGCAAGAAAAGCAACAGCCCAACCACCATACTGCCCACAGCCAGCTTCTCACCGGCGGTTTTGGCTTGGCGCAGGCTGCTTTCCGTAGGGCGAAAATCGAGAGAAACGGCCGTTTGCTGCTGCCATTTTGCGTATAGCCACATTAGGCCAAAGGTAAACACTATCTGCAAGAGGGAAAGTGCCCCGGCAACGTCTGGCCGCAAAAAGGTGATGTATTGCCGATAAATTTCGGTTTCGATGGTGCTAAAGGAAGGGCCGCCCAAGATGAGGACGACGCCAAAGCTGGTAAAGGTGAATAGGTAGATGAGCAGGGAGGCACTGATGAGAGGCGGCCGTATTAGCGGCAGCGTAATCTCCCAGAAGGCACGACGTGGTGAAGCCCCCAGCGTTTGGGCCGCTTCCACCAATCGCGGATTTAGATTGCCCCAGAAGCCGCCTACCAGTCGCACCACAACCGTGACGTTGTAAAATACGTGCGCCAGCAAAATGATGGTTAACGTTTGCTCAAGCTGGATGGGGGGGACAGGCAGATCAAAGCCACTCACCAGCAGCCGGTTTAGCGGCCCATTGACACCCAGCAGGGCACGGAAGGCGGTGGCCACCACCACTGTCGGCATGACAAACGGAATGGTGGTAATTGCCCGCAGCACCGTTTTGCCCCGAAATTCATACCGGGCAAACAGGTAGGCAGCAGGCAGCCCTATCAGCAGCGTTAGACCGGTAGAAAGCGCAGCCTGCCATACCGTAAACCACACCACACGCCGAAAAGACGGCCGTATCACCAACTCGCCCAATGCTTCGGCCGTCAGGCTAAGCCGCAAAATGTTCCCCAGCGGGTAAAAGAAGAAGATGGCCAAAAAGAGCAGCGGCAGCAGCAAAATCAGCGGCCACCGCCGCGCTAATTTTTGCCAGATAATTTGTCTAGGCATCATGTCAAAATAGTAGCCGCAGATTCTTTCTGCGCAACGATAACTAAAATGGAAAAAAGATGGGCAGGAAAATGGTCATCAGCATCCAAATGATGAGCGTTAAAGGCACGCCCACTTTGGCAAAGTCGAAGAAGCGATACCCGCCAGGGCCGTATACCAGCACACACGCCTGGTGCCCGATAGGCGTGACAAAGGAGTTAGAGGCAGCAATTGCCGTGCCCATCACAAAGGCATGGGGATCAATCCCTAACGCTACCGAACTTTGAATAGCGATGGGTGCCACCAAAACGGCCGCAGCCGCATTAGACATAAACGAGGTTAGCACGGTGGTAAGCACGAACAGTCCTACCATAATGCCGCGCGGCCCCAACGAGCCAACTGCACCAATGATCTGCTCCGATAAAAAGAGCGCGGTGCCCGTGTTTTCCATGGCGATACCCATCGGCAGCATACCGGCAATCAGGTACACTGATTTCCACTCGATTGATTTGTACGCCTCGTCCATTGTGAGACAGCCCGTAACCACCGACAAAATTGCCCCCAAAACGGCCGCTACAGAAATATGTAGCCAGCCCAAGCCTACCATCGTAATCATTGACACAAAAATGAGAAGATTGAGCGGGGCTTTGTTGATTCGTTTGCTTGGTTCCTCGTGTTCCGTTAGCAGCAAGAACGAAATATCATTCCCGGCTTCTTCGATCCGCTCCTTGCGCCCTTGCACCAGCATGGTGTCGCCCAGGCGCAGCCGGACGGCGTCCAAACGCCCCGCAATGGATTTTTCCTCGCGCCAAATTGCCAAAACGGAAAGCCCGTATCGTGCCCGAAAATTGGCTTCCTTGAGCGTTTTGCCAATGAACGGTGCTTTTTGGCTCACCACCAGCTCGGCAACGCCCACTTCCTCATTTTGCCAATCATGCTCATCAATCTGACCTTCTGCTGATAAGGAAACCCCAAGATCGCGTGGGGCTGCTAACATTTGTTCGGTGGCCCCTTTAACCAGTAGCATATCCCCCGCACGGATGTGGGCATTGGGCAAAATGCCTAGCCGCATACGGCCGTCTCGCACCACGCCCATCACCGTCAGATCGTATTGTTCACCCAGGCGGCTCTCAATAATGGTTTTGCCAATGAGTGGAGACCTGGATGTAACGTGCAGTTCTGCCAAATAATCTTTCAGCTTATACTCACGGTTGAACTCCTGCGGGTCTGTGTGCAAGGTTTCTTCATAGTGGGGCAGCAAATGACGGCCAATAAACGTCATGTAAACCAGACTGGTGCCAAAAATGATGAGGCCCATTGCCGTAAAATCGAACAGGCGAAATGGGTCTAGCCCGACTTCTTGCAACGCGTCGCTGGCCAGCAGGTTGGGCGGCGTGCCAATAAGCGTGGTAATGCCGCCAAGCAACGAGCCAAACGCCAAGGGGATGAGCAGCTTCGAGGCGGGAATGCCTGCTTTTCGCCCTAAACCAATCGTTACAGGTAATAAAACGGCCGCCGCCCCAATATTGTTCATAAACGCCGACATAATGCCCACAGCCGCCATAATGACAAAGATGAGTCGGGCTTCGCCACTACCTGCTGCGCGACCGATGTATCGGCCAATAACGTCGGCAATGCCTGTATGGGTTAGGCTGGCACTGACAATATAAATTGCCCAAACCGTAATGACGGCCGGGTTCGAGAAGCCGGAAAACGCCTCCTCTGTAGTGAGCAAGCCCGTGAGCAGCAACGACAGCAGCACCATCATCGAGACCACATCTACCCGAATTTTTTCGGAGGCAAACAGCACAACCGATGCCCCAAGAATAAGCAACACTAAGCCAATTTCGCCTGTCAAAAAAGCCTCCGAATTTGCTGAATCATTTACTGGATAGCTGCAAGATAGTTGAATAATCTTACGTTATGTCCATCGGTTGTGGCAAAATTCAATATGCCACCCTTGATATAGAAAGAAAAAGCGCCGCTGCCAATTGACAACGGCGCCCATTACTTCGTTGTTAAAATCAGACCAATCAGGCTTTTCTGAACAGCTTCACAATTCTGTTCCAGAGCTGGTCAGACAAGCTATAGACAACAGGTACAACGACCAAGGTTAGGGCTGTGCTGACCAGAAGCCCACCCATCACAGCGCGGGCTAGTTCAGAGGCGATAATAGCGCCTGCCTCGTTGCTAGCGGCTAGCGGAATGAGGGCCAGAATGGCAGTGAGGGCGGTCATCCAGATGGGGCGCAGGCGGGTGCGGCCTGCTTCTACCAGGGCGTCGTAAACGCTCTGCCCCTTGGTGCGCAGTTGCTGCACCAACTCCATCAGCACAATGCCGTTGGTTACTACAATACCCACCAACATCATCAGCCCGATCATGGCGGAGATACCCAACACGCTGTTGGTAATGAAGAGGGCGACAGCCGCACCGACCAGGGCAAAGGGCAGGCTAAACAGGATGGTAAACGGATGGATCAGGCTGCGGAAGGTGAGGGCCATGATGAGGTACACGATCACAATCGAATAGCCAATGGCCGTCACCATCGAGCGGAATCCTTCTACCTGCTGTTGTGAATCAAATCCTTCGGTTACTTCAACGCCTGTTGGCAAGCTAGCTAGTTCGGTAATGGCTTGCTTGGCAGCATCCGTCACGCCCAGAGTGTTTTGGGTTTCCAATTCACCACTAAAGTTAATGGCAGAACGGCCGTCTATCCGCAAAATGGTTTCATTAGAGGAATCACCTTCCTCTACGCCGTCCACATTGCTAGAGACGTTGGCAATGTCCGGCACGCCATCGGCGTCCACATCCACAGAACCAATCGCACCTTTCACATCAGCAACCAGCGTTTCTAGCTCGTCTTGAGATTCACCCGTGATGATGATGGCAAAGCCACTAAAGCCCGTTTGCGAAGCGGCTGAGACGCTTACGGCATCTTCGCCCACAATACCAATCGCTTCCTGGCGCACTTCATTGGTAAGGTCATTAAGCGCATCGGTGTCTTGCACCATCTCTTCGCTAACGCTTAGGGTCAGGTTAGCCCGATTCTGGCTGACGCCGCCGCCGAACAGGGCCTCGAAGCCACCGCCACTGCCAATTTCCGTTTGGATCGTTTCCACATCTTCAAACTGGCGTACGGCCGTTTCTACCTCTTCTACCAACTCATTCGTTTCCACCATACTCGTACCGGGCGGCAGCGAGATCGAAATGTTGATAGTCGGTTCGCCAAAGCCGGGAATGAAACTTTGCGGTAGCTGAGCCAGCAGGAATAAGCTGCCTGCAAAGATGACGGTTGCCACCAGCATGGTGACAAAGCGATGCTGCAACGCCCACTCCAGCGAAGGTGTGTACCATCGTTGCATCGTTGTTTCCCGCTCGTCGGGAATATTTTCTTTGCGGATGAGCAGGTATGTTAGGGCCGGAACCACCGTGATGGAGACAATGTAGCTGGCTGCCAGTGCATACGCAACCGTCAGACCAAAGGGCAAGAAGAAGGAGCCGATGATGCCACCAATGAGACCCAGCGGCAGGAAGACAGCCATGGTCGTAACCGTCGCAGAGAAGATGGCAATGGCCACTTCCCGCGTGCCTTGAATAACGGCCGCCTTGGGATCATCCCCGCGCTGAATGTAGCGGTAGGAGTTTTCCAACACCACAATCGAGTCATCTACCACCCGGCCAATGGCCACGGTGAGGCCGCTGAGCGTCATGATGTTGAGCGTGACTTCGGTAGGGAATAGCTGCGAGATAAAGCGCAGCACGCCGTTGTCGGTTGATTGCACCAACCCTTGCAGCCACTCACCAATGGTGGGCGGCACCCAGGCCATCAGCAAGAAGGCGGTGAAGATAGAGAGAGGGATGGAAACGGCCGTTACCAACGTGGCTTGCCAACTCACCTGATACTTCCGACCGATACGGCCGCTTAAGAAGATGAGGATCACGATAACGGCAAACACGCCACCCAACGCACCCTCGCGGGACACACCCGCAATAGAGTCTTCAATAAAGGTCGCTTGCTCAAACACCAGATTCACGGATGTATCTGCATGCGTGGCTGTAAATTCATCTAGCGACTCAAACACAGATTCAGCCACATTCACCGTATTGGCATCCCCCGCTTTGTAAATGCTCACCAGCACGCTGGGGTTGCCATCGGTGCGCGTCACGGATGATTCAGGCACAAAAACCTCAATGTCACCCTGGGCAATGCCTGTCAGCCGCTCCGTCAGTTCCGCGTCAAAAGCATTCGGGTATGTATCTAGCATGAACGTGAGCGTTTCCGGCGCAAATAGCTCCAGCACAACAGGTGATAGATTTTCCACAAAGTCATCTTCATTTTCTGCCAGGAACTGAATGACCTCTGGCGTAAGCGCACCCATCCAATCGGCAGGATTTTCTACGCCGGGTGCGGTAGGGAAGAAGTTGAGGAAGGCAGCTGCGCCAGGAGCAAATGGGTTGTTTAGTAAGTCCGCGGCTGTCTGGAATTGAGACGCTTCACCTTCTGGCGTCGGTTCAATCCAGATACCGCTGAGGGTTGGTGCGCCTTCTGCTAGGGCAGCAGCTTCTTCCGCTTCGGCGATGGCTAGCTGGCCTGCGCCGCCGAATTCTGCGGCCAATTCATCTAGTTCGGCACGCAAATCCGCGGGTAGCGTATCCAGGAACTCCATGGGCAGCAAAGCAATGACTTCTGGTTGCAGCAGCCGCAAATTGTCCGGCGTTAGCAGTTGCAATGCTTGCACGCCTTGCGGCCCCAGGCTCGCAAACAGGCGTATAAATTCCGGCGAGAGGTCTTGAGCAAATTCAATTTCTTGTCCAGCCTGAGCTGCGCCTTGAATAAGCAGATCGGGCAAGCGGGCAGGATCGACTGGTTCTGGTTCAACTTCGGCCACGGGTTCGCCATCACCCTCGGCGGCAACGGCCGTTTTAATGGCAAACTGCTCGTTGGCGATGAGGATGTTGGTGATGGTTTGTTGGGTAGCCGGGTCTAGCTGTGCCAATAGTTCCTGGGGTACGGCCGCTAACGTTTCTAAGGGCAGCCCCAGCAATATTTCCGGGGTTAACCCTTCTAGTAAGTCTGGATTGACGTTGGTAATCAGGCCGAGGACGTTGGCTGGGATGTCCGCTGTGGTTTCTAGTGGGAAACCAGCCGCAGAAGCCAAATCTACCCATGCTTCAGGCAGCGCAACTGGCTCTGGCTCGATGCCGTTGGCGGCATTCTGGATAGCGGTTAGCTGTGCTAGCAGGTCAGGCTCAAGCGTGTCGCCAACGGCTTCTAAGGCCAGGGCAGCCACATCTGGGTTAAGCGCACGCCACATTTCTGGCGTAAGTTCAGCCAATGTTTCTGGGGCAAAGTTGAGGATGCCAGCCATAAATTCAGGGGTCAGGTCGCCGGTGTCGGTGATGACCTGGCCAAGCTGGGCTGCACCCGCAATCCAGGTTTCTGGCAGCGGCACTGGTTCAAATTGGGGCAGGTCAACGATGGTTACGGCCGTTGCTTCATATCGTGTTGCATAAATGCCAATGTTGGTCAGCGTTTGCGCTGTGCCTTCATCCAGCGTTTCTACAAACTCGGCTGGCAAGGAGTCTTGTAAAGCCGGGGGCAAAGCCAGCACCATTTCTGGCGTTAGCTCTGCCAGCAGTTCCGGCGCGGCCGAAGCGATAAGCCCTAATGCTGGCTCGTTGAGATCGGCCGTCGTCGCCAATTCTTGTCCAGAAGCAGCGGCCGCAGCCACCCAGCTTTCTGGTAGAGCCACCGGCTCTGGCGTGATGCCGTTGGCCGCATTTTGGATGGCGATGAGTTGACTGACCAGCATTGGCTCCAGCGTTTCTGCCAGGTCTGGCAGCACAATGGCCACAGCCGCCGGATCAATCGCTCGCCACATTTCTGGGGTCAGTTCAGCAAGCTGCTCAGAGGCAAAGTTGGCGATCCCCGCCATAAATTCAGGGGTGATGTCGCTGGTATCCGTGATCACTTGGCCAAGCTGGGCCGCGCCTGCCACCCACGTTTCGGGCAGCGGCACGGGTTCCACCGTGGGCAGGTCGGCGATCAGTTCTGGCTCTGGTTCGGTAAGCGGTTCTGGTTCAGGCTCTTCTTCCACGGTTGGCTCAGCTTCTGCCACTTCCGCGCCTTCGGAGAGTGCAGCGACGGCTTCATCTACGTTAAATTGGCCCACGCCGCCAAAATCAGCCGCCAGCACATTTAGTTCTTCTACAAGCTCGGTATCCAGCCCTTCAACATATTCACTTGGCAAATACGAAAGGGCTTCGGGCTGAATGTAGATGAGCAAATCTTCTGGCAGCAGGTTAAGCACCAGCAGCACCTGCTCCTCGGCATTTTCATAGGTGGTTAGGCTGCGCAGCAAATCTACGTTAATTTCTTGGGCGTACTCAATCTCTACGTCTAGTAATCGCGCCCCCTGCACCACAGTGATGGGCAAGCGGCCTGGATCCTCGTCAATTTCTTCTGGCTCAGCTTCTTCTTCAGCTTCTACCACGACTTCTTCCGGCAGCTCTTGTCCGCCCCCAATTTGCACTTCACTCACATCCGTGAGTTCGCCAAGCTCTGGCTGTAAATCATTTTCTACCAGCTCTTTGAGTTCCGGCAGCGAAAGCTCCGAGGAAGAGACGCTGGCGACCACGACGGGCAGGTCGCTGAGGCTAAAGTTGAGAACGTTGGATTCGGCCGTTTCGGGGAGATTGGCATCAGTAACGGCCGTTTCTATATCCGTCAGCAATCGATCTTGATCCAGGCCAAAGTCATACCGCACAATCACGACGGCAAAACCATTGTTGGTGGTTGATTCAACATTGAGAACGCCATCCACCTCTGATAGCTGTTCTTCCAGCGGGATGGTGACTTCGTTTAGCACCTCCGTGGAGGATTCACTGTCTCCCCACTGTACAATGACGATGGTTTGCGGAAACTCTACACGGGGCAGCAGCTCTAGATTGAGCTGCGTGGCTGAGTAGATGCCTAAACCGAGGATAACGGCCGTTAGCGCAATCGTGATCCAGCGGAAGCGCAAGGAAAGGCGCGTAATTCGGTCGAAAAAATTAGAAAGCATAACTCTTCTCCTACAGAACCAGATTAGTTAATCACTGTTTTGGGGCGTTGCGTCGCTGCTGGCCCCACTGTTTTTAATGACAAACGGTGCAAAGACGGTCTGCAAAATGGCCAGCCCGTCTTCTAATGTTTTGAGATCGCTGCCGGGAATTACCGTCAGTTGTTCGGCAACTTGGGCCACTAGCTTTTCGCCAATTTCTTGCATAACGGCGTGCCCTGCTGGTGTCAGTGCCAGCATCACCACGCGGCGGTCTTGCTGCGACCGCTGCCGTTCTACCCAGCCAGCGGCGACGAGCTTACTGACTGTACTAGACATAGTTGGTAAGCTCACAGCGTGCTGCTCGGCCAATTCGCTGAGATTGTGTGATTTGGTTGCCAGCAAGGTGAGCACGCCCAGCTGTGGCGGCAGCAGGGGAGTGTTGCCCTGCCGCAACTCAGCAGCCAGCAGGCGCATAACAGACGGTATGATTTGCAGGATTGAGACTGCAATCTGGTGACGATTGGTATCCATAAATAGATTTGAAATGATTAAAAATAGGTTGGGAACGGCCGTTGCTGACTCCACCTTCCCGCGAGCTGTTTGCAAATAGTATAGTTGCCTATTTGCGATATTTGCGAATAGTTTGGTCACCTAATGATTAGGCTGGCTAATTTTACGGGACGAATTGGACAGCCGTCAAGCCCGTCTAATCAGAAAATAGTCATAGGACTCAGCAAAGGTTAATAAAAACGGCCGATTTCCAGCTAAATTGACGGTTTCTATTGCCATCTTCTCCCAAAAAAGATAAAAACCCGCGCACAATTGCATAAGCGAGCCTATGAAAAATAGGTAAGCAAAGGGTCGATAGCGCAAGGCCCGATTTTGGTATTCGGTAAACAGTGATTTGCCAAGCAAGCAAAAACTGATTACTGGTCACCGACCAACTGATTACTAAAAATCGGGAGACGCGGAGGAGGTTCTCCACTTCAGGTGGATGCTAACGGGCAAAAAAAGCGATTCGGATGAATCCATTTTTGTCTCGGAAAAGCGAAAGTTCAGCGGGTGCCTCCCAGGGTTGGTCATATCCTGAGTCGAGCTAATTGCCATACGTTTCCCCGGCAAGCGGCATAATCCCTTCAAAAGAGAGCAAGATGTGAAAGCTGGCAGGTGACTGCCTGTACAAAACATCTGGCATTGACCAATTTTAAATTTATCGAAGGGACACCTCCATTTTTCGCAATTGGATTTGGACACGTTCGTCAGCAGGTAAGGCAGGTGCTGGGCTGAAGCCGGTGAGGCTTTTATGCTTTGTTGCATGTTGCTTCCTGCATTAGCGGAGGCTAAACGGTATGTGTGGCATTGTTGGGTATATTGGTGCGCGAGACGCGGCAGATGTGGTTTATGAAGGGTTAAAGCGGCTGGAGTATCGCGGTTATGATTCGGCTGGGATTGCGGTTTTAGAGCAAAACGGCCGTATTGCTATTCGGCGCGACGTGGGCAAGCTGAACAACCTGGGTGGCTTGCTGGCCCAGTCGCCGCTGGGGGGTGAAATTGGTATTGGGCATACGCGCTGGGCGACGCACGGCGAACCTAGCCAGCGAAATGCGCATCCCCACATTGGCATGAACGGCCGTGTGGTGGTGGTTCATAACGGTATTGTGGAAAACTTTTTACCACTGCGGGAAGAGTTGCTGGCTGAAGGTATCAACTTTGAATCGGAGACAGATACCGAAGTAATTGTGCAGTTGATAGAGCGGTATTTGGAGAGTGGGCTGCCATTTGAAACGGCCGTGCGCCAAACACTAATGCAGTTGGAAGGTGCCAACGCCGTTGTGGTGATGAGCGTAGACCAGCCAGACCAGCTCATTTGTGCCCGCCTGGGCAATGCGGGCGGTATTACCCTGGGCGTTGGCCAGGATGAGATGTTTGTGGCCTCAGACATTCCCGCCATATTGGAATATACGCGCAGCATGGTCTTTTTGGAGAACCGCCAACTCGCTGTGGTAACCCGCCACGGTTATCAGGTAACTGATTTGGCGGGGAATCCCATCAAACCAAAGATACACCAAATAAATTGGGATCCGGTGAGTGCCGTTAAAGGTGAATTCAAACATTTTATGGAAAAAGAGATTCACGATCAGCCGCAGGCACTCATCGACACCATGCGCGGGCGCGTGAATTTTGAGCAGGGCACGATTTCCTTGCCAGAGATGAACCTGACGGCCGATTTGGTCAACGCGCTCAACAAAATCGTCATTGTGGCCTGTGGCACCAGCTACTATGCTGGGCTAATCGGCAAATTCATGATCGAATCGCTGGCGCGGATTCCCGTTGAGGTGGAGTATGGTTCTGAGTTTCGCTACTACGACCCGATTTTGGATGAGAAGACGGCCGTACTTGCCATTACCCAATCTGGTGAAACGGCCGACACGCTGGTAGCGTGCGATCAAGCCAAGGCCAAAGGGGCCACGCTCTGGTCAATTGTCAACGTCATTGGCAGCCAGGCAATGCGTATGTCTGACGGTTACATCGCCATGCAGGCCGGGCCAGAAATCGGCGTCGCCTCCACCAAGGCGTTCATCACCTCGCTGGCGGATTTGTACATGCTGGGCTGTGCGCTGGGCCAACTGCGCGGCACTATCCAGCCGCAAAAAATGCGCCAACTGGTAGATGATCTGGCCCACATTCCCAATTTAGCGGGACAACTGTTGGAAGATGAAGCGGTGTATGAAAATTTGGCCAGCGTATTCCACAACGCACAGGATTTTCTCTTCCTGGGGCGAGGGATCAACTACCCAATTGCGCTGGAAGGGGCATTAAAACTCAAAGAGATCAGCTACATTCACGCCGAGGGGTATCCGGCAGGCGAAATGAAGCACGGCCCTATCGCCCTCATCGACGAGACGATGCCGGTGGTGGCTTTGGCGACCAATGATCGGCTGTACGAGAAGATGGTCAGCAACATTCAGCAGGCCAAAACGCGGGGTGGGGTGGTGCTAGCCGTCGCCACGCAGGGGAATGAAGCGATTCGGCGCGAGGCAGATTACGTCATTGAGGTGCCAGAAACATCGGAGCTGTTGCAATCCATCTTGAACACTATTCCGATGCAGCTTCTGAGCCTCCACATTGCCGTCTGGCGTGGCTGCGATGTGGACCAGCCGCGCAATTTGGCTAAAAGCGTCACGGTGGAATAGCGGTGCTTTTGTAGGACAACTTACAACAGTATGACCAATCTGGCTTATACTGCGAGTGGGTTCTGTAGAACCTGATAAAAAAACGTACCCATGCTCCCCGGCAAGGTCACATGGGTACATCAATGGGTGCAACACGAGCCGTTAAGCAGGCATTGCGTCTGAATCTTCGCACAACTGCTTTCCCCTGTCAACGACTGGTGTTGCTAAGTAGCCGTTCGCAATTAAATTACCGTTTTGGAACCGAATGGCACCTTTTAGCCCATTCGCCAATTCCAAGCTGTGAAACAGCCATTATTCTGCGAATGGGCACAAGGCATGGAAAGGAGTAGAGTCCATATGCAAAGGCAATTGAAAAAGCAAGAAATTTCGCGTAGACAGTTTCTTAGCCTCGCAGCTTTAGGCAGCGCAGGCACATTATTAGCAGCTTGTGGGGGTGGGCAAACGGCCGTGCCAGAGCCAACGGCCGTTGTGCCGCCCACTGCCGCCCCATCTTTAACAGAGTTAGGCGAAGGGGTTGAAGTCATGGCCAAAGATGTCCTTGATTTTGCCCTGGAAACAAACGATTGGAGCGGTCAGTTTGGTTGGGTGAAGTTTCGTCTGAATGAAGGGCGGCATAACGGTGAACCGATTTATTTCATCCGCACGGATAGCTCGGACCAAACCTACGCCACAGAAAATGGATTGGTCTTTGTGCCACTGCTAAACCAGGGGCAAAGTATTGCCAAACCGCTGTATGTGTTCTCTAATGAAGATTTACCCCCTGTTTTGGGCAGTGCTCCCTCCGACGCTGACTACATCTCTCTTTTCCACATTATTGAAGTGAACATTACCGACCCCCGTGCTGGCACAGGCTCTGCGGCTGACGTGGAAACGGCCGTTGCCGATGGCTATGTTGAGACTACAGAAACGGGCGTCTACGTCAACTACCCTGTGGTTAAGTGGGCTGGTGGCGAGTTGGCCGTTGATGATGAACTGACGGCGACACTTGGTAATGGTCAGCTTGTGGAGCCAATAGATACGGCCGCAATGACTGTGAACTTTAAGCTGCACCAATGTTATCCCGGCAGCCGCTACATCCTTACCGATACTTCCAGTGCAGGCATGGCCCCCATGATGAGCGTGCCTGCTTCTGAGCCAACCCAGGCGTTGATGGAGTCTGGCGGCACTGATGAGATTTGGGTGTTTGCCAACGGCATCCCCGGTAGTGGCGTGATGGGCTTCCAGCCCGCCATTTTTGACAACAAAGCGGGGCAGGCTGCCTGGAGCCCATTTTGGAACCATTTCACCTTAAGCTGGGTGGATGAGAGTCAGGCGCGGGTGCTTACCTCGTCGGCAGAAATTCGCGAGTTGTTGGCCTCCGGGGAGCTAGAGCAGTTTAATGGCGTCCCCGACAGCCATCCGAACGGCTTTGTGGTGAACTGCCCGGCACCCATTTTGGCGCCCAATACGTTTGCAGGGTAAATCATGTTGTAGAGACGTTGCATTGCAACGTCTCTACGATTCTGGTAGGTTGAAAACGGCCGTTAGCTCCGGCTTCAAAAACCGCTCAAACTCCAACGTGTAACCACCTGGGTCTTCAGCGAAAAAGTATTCGATTTGGATGGATTCGGAACGGCCGTATTCGCGCAAAATTGTCACGCTATTTTCGCGTAGATGTTGATACCAGCCCGACACATCATCTACCACGAACGTGATCATTACCGCGTTTTCCGGCTGGGTTTTCAGCGAGCCATGTGCTTCATCCACCAGCCCCACAAAGGCAGTGCCATTGACCTGATAAATCTTGGCCCAGCCCTGATCTTCAACCAACTCCAACCCCAGAATGCCCTCATAAAATTGCTGGGCGGCGGCTAAATCCTTGTAATACAAAAATGTAATTTGCGAAGCAATCGTCAACTTGTTCATAATATTCTTGCCTACTTTTCTGTTTTAGGCGTCAGATAAATCAGCGGCAGGCTGATGAGCGTCATACCGTACTTCACAACCAGGTTGAAGACAAAAATTTGCCACACAACTGCCCAGGGTAAGGTGAGGAAATGGTCTTGCAAAAAGGGAAGCGGGCCAAACGCGCCGACGGCAAAAATAACGTTGTCAATCGGCACGCTGATGCTGTTGCTAAACAGTACCCTTGCCCACTGGTATTTTTGGGTGACGCGGGTGACAAACCAATGGTACGCCTCCGTGTCGATTAGCTCACTGACCAGTTCGGCCAAAATTGAGGCGATAACGATGCGCCACAGCGGGCCTAAAATCGCGCTGAACTCGGCACCTAGCCCCCAAGTGGGATCGCTGGGGACGCTTGCTGCCCAGGCCAGATATGCGGCCATAAACAGGTTGATGACGGCCGCCATCACAATGAGTGCCTGGGCGTTCCGTTTGCCCAGCGTTTTGTGAGCCAAATCGCGCAGGGTGAAGGTGATGGGGTAGATAAATGTGCCCATGTCTACAGCGTAGCCAGCCACCAGGCCAATCTTCAGGCTGGTGATGTCTGAGAGCATTTGCGCCCCGATGTAGCAAGCTACCACGATGACGGCTGCAACGGGAACGGCCGTTGCAGCCGCCTTTGCCGACTCTTGTTTTCCTTTTGTTTGCGTTAAAACAGTCATAAAAAATCTCCCGACAGCACACAGCAACAAAACAGACTCGAAGGTCTGCTTTGGTTCACTTTATGCTGTTCGTTAATTATTGGCGGGTTCTGGAGCCCGCAGTTTTGGTTGCGCTGAATGCGCTGCCGGGTACAGGCGAGGTGCCCTTTTCTGCTACCGGCGGCTGGGATTATAACAAACTTTCCTTTTCTGGCGATTAGAGATGGTGGCTATTGATTAACTCACGCAAAGACGCTAAGGCGCAAAGGAAAAAACTTAGGGCCTTAGTGCTTTGTAAACAAAGTATATTTAGAAATATAAGGCGTTAACAAATTACTGAACGTTAACAATTGGATAAAGTCGCTTCAGTTTAATGCGAGCATCAGTGCAAGTAAATTGCCAATCAACACCCACTTGGCGTTTATTGCGTTGTGTTTCCCAAGCTGCTACTTGGTTGCGAACTTCGTCAATATCCACCTTCCGTCGCTTCAATGCCTGACGACGTAAAACAGATAATTCACATTCAGCAATATTGAGCCAACTGCCATGCTCTGGTGTGTAATGCCATTCAAGTTTGTCCGCAATCCGGCGTGCTTCTGCTGGTTCATACCGTTCATATAAAGAAGCGATATGGTGAATGTTCAAGTTATCCACAACCAAGACAATCGTCTCTGCATCAGGATAAACCTCGTCGACTAATGATTTCAACACCTGTGCAAATTCAATCTTGCGGCGTTGTGGATAAATCCATGTTTTGCGAAATCCGGCTAATGGTTCGACGGCCAGAAAAAGGGAACACTTCCCATGTCGTTGGTACTCATAGTCTTCTCGAACGGGTTGTCCTGGTTGCAGCGGAATTTCACCTCTTGGTGTTGACCGCAACGCTTTTTGAATTTCATCCAGGCAAACCATCGGCCGTTTCGGGTCGTAGGGTCGTTCATAAACGGAGAGGACATCTTCCATTTTGGCGACAAAGCGTGCCCCAGGTTTGGGCAGACACCACGATTTTACTTGCCAAGGCTTGAGTTCATTTTTTTTAGCTTATTTCCTATGGCGGTGTGACTAATCTCATCAACCACCTCTAGTTTTACCAGCCCATCAGCCAATAATCTCAGTGTCCACCGGTCATACCCCTCTGGTGGTTCGCTGCATGTCAAGGCAATCAGTTGTGCTTCTACATCTCCAGTCATTTTTGTCACCGGCCGCCCTGATCGTGGTTGGTCGTACAACGCTCTGTCCACACCACTTTCAAAGTAACGTCGTTTGATTTGGCTGACAGTAACATTGGATAGCATGGTTGCTTCTGCGACTTGAGCCAAGGTTCTCTTCTCCCCTTCGCTGCGGTTGAGTAGAAGCAACACCCTTGCCCGACTGATCACCCTTGCTTTGTGTTCACCCGACTTTATCAATTGTTCAAGTTCAGTTTTTTCATTTTGTGGAAGTTTTATATGTTTTGCCATTCCACAAGTTTATTCGATAACTATGTTTACTAACAAATTTGCTTTACAGAGCACTTAGCGTCTTTGCGTGAAATATAATGACAACTCGTTCGTAGACCCTGGCGGCTTGACTCATTAAGCTGCTAGCCATTTTTTGATGGTTTCATACGCTTCTGGATGATTAAGCAGCTCGAAATGGTTCATCTCTTGCCCCACCCATTGCTGGGTTTCTAGAAACAGAAGATGTCGCTCAGGTTTTCGGTGACGGCCTAACGCGCTGTCCACGGTTACTAGCCCATCGCCAATCAGTACATCCTTAACCTTGCTGGCTTTGTTGCCCACAGTTCCAGCGATTGCATAACAGGCAACCTCTTTGGGCAAAGGTACGGCCGTTCGTTGGTCTCCTGCAAGTTCAAAGCGGTCTTGCCCTTGCCAATCCTCATCTACCACATTGCCATAGCGCAAATCTGTGATGCCGCTGCTGCGAACCTTGCCCAGACGAGCCAAAGGTGCGCTGTAAGGGTTAATTTCCAACAACTTATCAATCCAGCTGCCCCCCTTTTCCAGCAGTGCGCCATGATGGGGCGTGCCTAAAAAAACGAGCTTCTGCAACTTATTCAGCCAGGCATGGCCAAATTGTTCCCCATAATAGCAAGCACTGCGGGCCACCAGGCCCCCCATGCTGTGGGCAACGATGACGAGTTCGATGGGCTGGTTTGATTCAGCCAGGTAACTTTCCAGAAGATAGGCAAAAAGTCGGCCGTTTTCAGAGGTGTGCAGTCCGGTATTGTAATGAAGGTAAAGCGGGGTAAGGCCTAGATCGCGGGATAAGGTGGCACCGTGATCATGCCCTTGCCGCTGCCATTGCAAGTCGTTCATGCAGGAGCCGTGGACCATGATGGCGATACGGCGGTTCGACGCCCCAATCATTTCCGCAACTCCCGCCTTTGTTAACGGCCTGCCCTCACGACGAAAATACATCGGGATCGCCAGCGGGTTTTCAGTGGCCGCTAAATAATCGCCGAGTAGACCATTTAACGCGGCCAGGAATGCTTCCTTGCCAGAGGTAGATTCGCTCGTTTCAAGACGCTCCCCCAACTGGTTGAGCGAAACATCCAACCCTTTGCCCACAACTTTGGTAATAGAGCGAATGTTGCTGTAAACCAGGCCCGTAATGCCTTTGGTCCGATTTGAATTGGTTTCACCTAACAGCCCGCCAATATTTAGAATGGTTTGATGCATCGACTCCACAATATCTGTGATGCCGATAACAGCCTCAACCGTTAACTTGCCTGCACCTTGAATCTCTTGGGAATTATTTGTCATGGGCAAATTGTAAGCGGCCTGGGGAATTTTGCCAGCGGCGGACCGCTTTGTTTGTCAGTTTACGGCCGTTTTGGCGGTGATGGGCAGCTTTTCACCAGCCCATTCATCCATCGAGCCATCATAAACCGCCACATTTTCATTCCCGGCCATCAGATGAGCCATCGCATTGACGGTGGCAGCAAATCCGCCGCCGCAGTAGGTGATGATGCGCTCATGCTCTGCTTCTTCTTGTAGCTTGGTGGCTATCTCTTCTGTGGAGATGAATGCCGCCATGCCGTGCATTAAATCGGAGCAAGGAAGCAGTGAAGAACCTTGAATGTGGCCGTTGTTGTACGATTCTGGGTTGAGCGTATTGACTGTGCAGACCGCGCCATTTCCCATTGCGGCCAGCACGTCCTCTTTGCTGGCAATCATCTGTGGACGAAGCTCGCTATTGAATGTTGCAGGCGCGTAGCTGTTGGTTCCTTGCTCGACCATACCGCCCGCTTGTTTCCAGGCAGCAAGCCCGCCGTTGAGCACCCGCACGTTGTTGTGGCCAGCGTAGCGCAGCACCCACCAGGCGCGGGTAGCTGTTGGCAGCAGGTCGTGGGTGTAAAACACCACCTCTGAATCCTCTGAAATGCCAATCTTGCCAATTTGTGCTGCCAGTTTTTCTTCTGTTGGCAGCATGTACATGTAGCTGTTACTAGCGTCAGAAAAGGCGTCGTGGTCAAAAAAGGCGGCGCCGGGGATATGCCCTGCCATGTATTGTTCGTAGGCGGTTGCCTCTGAATCTTGCCTGAAAAATAGCACTGTTGCATCAAAAAGGCGCAGGGCGGGCTTATCCAGATTGGTTAGCAATTCGCCTACTTCGATTAACATCTCTTCACGTTTCATTGTTTACTCCTTAATATCTTCCCGAAAAGCCACAGAGGAAAAAGGGAAATCTGAGAAATGAACCTTCCCTCTGAGTTCTCTGTGAACTCTGTGGCCAATGTTTGGACAGATACTTATGCAACTCCGTTCATCGTAATAACAACAGGGCCTTGTTTGTGGCCTGTTTCAACATATTGGTGGGCAACGGCCGTTTCTGCCAAAGGAAACCGCCTATCAATGATGGCTTTGTATGCGCCCGCCTCAATCAGTTCTTTGAGGGTGAGCAGGTTTTCACGGCTTTCGCTGGAGAGGGCGCAAATAACCTTCTTGCCGCCCATGATGCTGGTCCACACCATTTGCCTGAGCTGTTTCGTTTTGAAGCTGGCCAACAGGTAACGGCCGTTTGCCGTCAACGATCCTTTTACTGCTGCAAACGACTGCTTGCCCAAAATATCAAAAATCAGATCATACTGCTTTCCATTTTGGGTGAAATCATTTTGCGTGTAGTCAATAACATGATCTGCACCCAATTCCCGTACAAACGAGAGGCGCGGCGTACCGCAAATGCCCGTCACTTCCGCACCGAAATGTTTGGCTAGCTGCACGGCCGCTGCCCCAATTGACCCAGATGCACCGTTGATGAGCATCTTTTGCCCCGGCTGCACGTTTACTTTCTGCAGCAGGGAGAGTGCAGTTAAGCCGCCGTACGGGACAGTTGCTGCTTCGTCATAGCTCATGTTGGCTGGCTTGTGGACGGCCAGGCTGTCGGCGGGTACGCAGATATATTCAGCGTTGGCACCCATGCTAGGGCCACGATAGCCAAAAACGGCATCTCCAACTTTGAACTCCGTGACCTGGCTGCCAACGGCTTCAACGTCCCCGGCGAACTCACTGCCCAGGATGCCGTTGCGCGGATGGCTCCAGCCAAAGGTGAGGCGCGTGGGCAGCCAGAGCGGGCTGGGCATAGTGAAATTGCTGGGCGTTACGCTGTTCATTTTACGTGCCAGCAGGTCGCCAAAGTTGAGCGAGGCGGCGTGAATCTTGACCAGAATTTCGTTTTCTTTGGGGATTGGTTTGGCTACCTCTTGCAACTTCAGCACCGAGGGTGGGCCGTACTCTTTGTAAACAACTGCTTTCATCGGGTTTCCTCCATTAAAATGACAACTTTGCCACGAGCGCGGCTAGTTTCCAGGTAGCGGATGGCTTCGGCCGTTTCTGCCAACGGATAGCAGCGATCAATGATCGGTTTCAGCACATTTCGGGCCAAAAGCTCATGCAGCAGCTCCATATCTTCTTTGTTGGGATGGGCCAGCATGGGGCTAATGGTTGGCCCGCCGCGAAAGGCAGACCAGCGACCGGCCAGCACGTTGCCCAGCATCCGGCGAATGGTGGTGAAGCCAACCATCACGCCAACGCCCTGTGGTTTGAGCAGCCGCCGGAAATCGGACGCTTTTAGGTTGCCCACATTGTCCTGAACAACATCGTACTGACGGCCGTTTCCTACCACCTTCTCTTTCGTGTAATCAATGATGTGAGCCGCACCAAGTTTTTGTACCAACTCGATGTTGCGGGTGGAGCATACAGCCGTAACCTCTGCCCCAAAATGTTTGGCTAACTGCACCATAAACGTGCCTACGCCGCCGGATGCCCCATTGATCAGCACGGCTTGCCCTGCCTGAATGTTGCCGCTGTCTCGCAACGCTTGGAGTGCCGTGAGTGCTGCCACGGGCACCGCTGCCGCTTCGGCAAAGGTGAGATTATCTGGTTTGTGCGCCAAAAGTTTCTCTGGCACGCAAACATATTCGGCAAAACCGCCCACGCCACGTTCGCCAAAAACAGTGTCCCCAATTTTGAACGAACTGACTTCGCTGCCGACGGCTTCGACGGTGCCAGCCACGTCTGCCCCCAGCCGATTATCTTTGGGCTTGAGTAAACCATCAGTCAGACGCACTAAAACTGGTGCGCCGCGCATTTTGTGCCAATCAAGCGGATTAGTTCCGGCGGCGTGTACTTTTACCAACACCTCGTTCGCTGTTGGGGTAGGTTTATCTGCCTCCTTAAGCTCGAGGACATCGGGTGAACCATAGCTTTCAAACAAAATTGCTTTCATTATTTTTCTCCAAACATTCAACAACATTGGTAGGGGCAGACCCCCGTGTCTGCCCACTCTGGGTGTACACGGGGGTACACCCCTACCAGCAGTCGCAATTGACCGAAATGAGCGTCAGGCCAGCATTGCGTACTTTTTTCAAGATGCCAAAGAGGGCCGCCTGGTCTACCACTGGCCCCGTAAGCAAGGTGGCGCCATCGTTGTCCAGGGTGATGGCCAGCTCGCCAAACCAATCTGCCCAGCACGGATTAAGCTGCTCTTTAATGCGGATTTGGTAAACGGGCGGGTTCGGTTTTTGCTTAGACATGGGTGAATGATAGCGGTGGAGAGAACGGCCGTATAGACACCAAAGTGTTGTTTGGGAGTGTTAATTGAGGATGGGCGTGGTTACAACAACCCCAGTTCGCGAGCCAATGCGACTGCTTCGGTGCGCCTCTGCACCTGGAGCTTGCCAAAGATGCGCCGATTGTGCCCTTTTATCGTGTTGAGGGTGAGAAATAGCCGTTCCCCAATCTCCCGGTTGGACAATCCCTGGGCGATTAGCTGCAATACTTCCAGCTCGCGCGGGCTGAGCGGGTCGGCCAGGGGTTGGCTGGTTGGTTCTTTGAGCAAGGTTTGTACGACCGTAATCTCCGGCAGCAAATACGCAAAACTGTGTGCCTGCACAAACTGTTCCGCTGCGGCGAGAGCTGCTTCTGCACCTGGCACATCCCCCGCTGCCAGCTTGAGCCGCGCGGCCATGAGCTGGCAAACAGCATACCGGTCGGTGCCGATGATTTGACGGGCCAGCGGAATTGCCTTGTTGATGTGGGTTTTGGCAGCGGCTAAATCGTTTTGTTCATAGCTGATTTGCGCCAGTCCCAAATGGGCTTCGCCAGCAATGGGAAACGGTGCCTCGCCGATGATTGCCAGAACCCGCTGGAACGTTTCTCCGGCCAGGGTTAGTTTGTTTTCCGCCTGCTGCACCTGCGCCAGGCCGAGGGTGGCCATGATGTGAATGATAAAATGGCCGATCTGCTCACTGATGCTGATGGCTTCGGTGAAAGCCTGGGCGGCGGCGGCGAGATTCCCTTGAAGCAGGTGGGCCACGCCCAACGACCAGATGGTGGCGGTGCGCACCGGCAGGTTTTTCGGGTGCAGATGGGCCAGGGCACGTTCGGATTCGACAATAATCGTTTCTACCTGATGCTGGGAGATGGCCAGGGTAGCCCGAATGGAGGCGACGTGGCCAATGAGGTCCCGAATGGCCTCATTTGGTTCGGCGTGTGCCAGGGCAGCTTCGGCGGCGTCGGCTTTTTGAGCGGCGTCGGCGAGTTGCCCCACAAAGAGCAGCGCAGAGGCGTACAACACCCACAGCACCGGATTTTGATCGAGAACGGCCATTGGCAAACCTCCAAGCCAGTTCAAAACGGGCGTAACCGCGCCCCGAAAGTGCAGCGGCATGCCCCCGCCTTCCACCAATCGCGTCGCTCGCTCAATGTCGCCAGCGAGGGTGGCGTGGTGAAAAGCGTCAATCTCCAAATTGTTAGCTTCGTACCAAATGCTGGCCCGCAAATGCAAATCCGCCTCGTTGCTGGCGGCTTCCTGCTGCAGCCGCTGGCGCAGCAGCTCGGCAAAAAGATGGCGGTAGCGGTACCAACGCCGCGCATCGTCCAGGGGAATGATGAACAGATTGGCCTGCTCTAATTCGCGCAGCGTTTGCGCCCCGCTGCCGGGTGTTGCGTCTGTCAAAATTGCCTCGCAAAGTGGGCCGTAAAGACGCTCCAAAATCGAGGTGTGCAGCAAAAAGTGCTGGGTAGCGGCGGGAAGCTGGTGCAGCACCTCTTCCACCAAATAATCCAGCACAAAACGATGGCTGCCGGTAAATGAGTCGATAAACTGGCTGCTGTCTGCCTGGCCTTGCAGCGAAATCGCGGCTAGCTGCAGCCCGACAGCCCAGCCTTCGGTGCGGGCTTCCAGGGCGGTTATGTGAGCAGCGGGCAAATTCAGTTCCATTGCTTTGTTGAGAAAGTCGCTGGCTTCGTCGTGGGAAAAACGCAGGTCGGCGGCGCGCAGTTCGGTAAGCTGGCCGCGCGCCCGCAGCCGAGCCAGCGGCAGGGGTGGGTCTTCACGGGTGGCAATGACGAGGTGCAGCTGCGGCGGTAAATGTTGCAGCAAAAAGGTGAGTGCCTCGTCCACGGGCTGCGCCTCGATGAGGTGGTAATCATCCAGCACCAGCACAACGGGCGCGGTATGCTGGGTGAGCTCATTGAGTAGCGGAGTTAGGACTGCCTGGCTGGGTGGCGGCTGGGGGGATTGCAGGATGGGGAGTAAATTTTGGCCAACGTCCGGCACGGCCGTTTGCAGGGCAGCAATCAAATAAAGCAAAAATCGAGCCGGGTCGTTGTCATCTTCATCCAGCGACAGCCAGGCGACGGCAAATGGTGCGTCGTGTAGCCAACTGCTGAGGAGGGTTGATTTGCCAAATCCGGCGGGGGCAGAAACGAGGGTGAGTTTACGGCCGTCCAAACCCTCGTTCAACTTGTCTAACAGCCGCTGCCGCACAACCAGCTTGGGTCTGGGTGGGGGGAGGTAGAGCTTGGCGGTTAAGACGGCTGGTGACATGACGAAGTTATATCATGCCCAATTTAGTTCTGCTACCCTGCTGCAGCCGGTGTCCTCTCCGAGCCGCTTAAATCTATGAGTGCGAAATGTGGCATGGCGAGATGCCAGCCACAGCCCACACAAAGAAGGTATTTCTAGAGCATAAGGAGTGCGCGTTCATTGCTGTGGAGATTAAAAAGGAATATCGTCTTCTTCTTGATTAGCGGGATTGTCTTTACGCACAAATAATTCAAGATTGATGCTTGAACTTAAAGAAAAAACCTTATTGCTCTCTTTATCGTGTAGTTGCTTTAAATGGTGGTCGAGAGCATTTTTCCATTGGGTGGGGAAGAATTCATAAAAATCTTCTATAGCATTCTTTATAACCTTATTGCCGTTTTTGATTGCGTTTGAGAGTGCTAAAATATGCGATGTGTCAGTTTCAGTGAAAATCATTGGCAATTCACGCATAAAATATGCCGCTATCATATTTTGATGATCAAAATCGACATTGCGAATTTTAGCCAATATTGTTTTACGTAAATCATCTATTAATAGAAAGTGATTTAATATCCGCACAATCCATGTGCAAGCTCTTTGAGTTGTTTCTCCTTGACTGGGGTTTACCCATGCGATTTCTAGATCTTTAAGAAGAATGTTCTCTGCTCGCATTCTGGACAGCTTGTTCACTCTTGGCCACAAATGTGGCGGAATCATCTTGATAATTAAGCTTACATCCGATGCTTTTTCCGTGTATTGGATTTCTTCTGAAACAACATTAAAGAAGTTCTCCAATATGCTTTCATTATCGTTAATACGCTCAAGAATGGACTTTATCACGAGCTCAAAGTTGGTAGCGTTTCTCCAACCTTTGGCACGATATACGGCAATCAAAGTATCGTTTATTTTTCGAACAGGAATTTTTTCAACTAGCCCATCCGCATAGTCACGATTCGTAACGAAGTAATTATCGGTTACATTACTAACATATTCCTCAATTGTGAAGGTATAGGTAGATTCACCAAGGAAATCAAGTAAATAGTTGATAAATAGAACAATGGCATCTGCAGTTTCTTTAGTATCGGAAATTTGTTCGTGGCTTCTTGGATTTCTTACTAATCGATACATCCCCCTGAGAATCTCTTCGAGACCTTTTTGCATGCTTTGTTCTGTTTCAGTCTGGAGTTTGTTAATTTGAATTTTGGGCCTTTTTGAATGACTGAAACCAAGAACTTTTCCAACCAACTGGTAACCGTCTCCATCCTCGCCGGACTTATCACGAAGAATTTCCGTAAGAAAACTCATAGCATCTTTAATCGAATTAGTATAATTTTCCGCTAAATAGGAATTTGATATTGCTCCCCACAATTCCCGGCGAATTTGAGATTCTATATTAACCATTCTGCATTTTCCGGCTTTCTAATTTCTATATTATATTGAAGGTAACGAGTTTAATGGTTCAAGAGAGAAAAATCAATCCTCCATGCTGGTACTAGAAGAAAGTGCCGCGCTATTCAAACTGATTGATGATGGTAATTCCTCGGCTTGAAAACTGATCCATTTGGGGCAGGACAACGGCCGTTTCCGCCAAACTAATCGTGTTCCCAATGAGCTTTTGTGGCTGGAGCTGGCCCGCTTCGATCATCCGCAGGAGGGCGGGGTAGTTGTGGGCCTGCATCCCGTGGCTGCCGTAAATTTCTAGTTCGTAGGCGATGACTTTACTCATGGGGATGGCGGGGGCGGCGTGGTCGCCCAGCATGAGGCCAATTTGCACGTGGCGGCCGCGCTTACGCAAGTTGGAGATGGAGTTGTAGCAGGTGGTGGGGCTGCCCAGCGCATCAATCGACAGATGCGCCCCGCCGTCGCTGATGATTTTGACTTCTTTCACCACTTTGGGCGTTTTGGCGGCATTCACTGTAGCAACTGCACCCATCTGGCGGGCAAAATCCAGCTTGTCATCGGCGATGTCAATGGCGATGACGTTGGCTCCGAGCGCGTTGGCAATCATGATGGCGGAGAGTCCCACGCCGCCGCAGCCGTGGACGGCCACCCATTCGCCAGCCCGTACCTTGCCCTGATCCACTACGGCTCGGAAAGAGGTGACAAAGCGACAACCGAGGGAAGCGGCCGTTTCAAATGCCATACCCTCCGGCAAGCGCACTAAATTCACGTCAGCGTAATGAATGGCGACGTACTCCGCAAATGAACCCCAATGGTTAAAACCGGGCTGAACCTGAAAATCGCACACCTGCTGGTTGCCAGATTGGCACTCGGGGCAACGGCCGCAGGCACACACAAACGGCACCGTTACGCGGTCACCAACCTGCCAGCGGGTCACCTTTTTACCCACGGCAGCGACGACGCCTGCCAGTTCATGCCCCGGCACGTGTGGCGGCGTGATGTCGGGATCGTGCCCCATCCAGCCGTGCCAATCGCTGCGGCAAAGGCCAGTGGCTTTGACTTCAATCACCACACCATCTGGCGTTGGCGTGGGGTCTGGCACAGTTTGGATGGTGATCGGTTGTTGGAATTGTTCGTAAACGGCCGCTTTCATAATTTTCTCCTGAAATAATTGGATCGCTTGTAGGGGCGCAACCCCGTGTGCGCCCAAATCGAGCAGACACGGGGGTCTGCCCCTACGAATGTACGCGCTTGTAAGCTCTCATTCCCAGGCGCAGCCAGCCAATCGCGCCTTCGGCATTGCGGATGAAATGGATTTCGGCTCTTGTCATCGGGCCATCGGCAACAATGAAATGATCCTCACCTACGGGCAGCAAGGTTGCTGGGGGTGGGGGAGGCGGTGGCGGCGTGTGCTGGTCGGGGAACCCTTTGCGCTGTGCCTGCTGCCCAATCAGCCTGCCACCAATGATGCCCAGCTCAATGTCGGCAAAGCCGCGATCATATTTGCCGACGTATGGTTCGAGATCGGCCGTTTCGTACGCAATTGGTTCCGGCTGGGGGATGGGTGTGTCCAGGTAATGTGCCATCACCCATTCCATTACCTCGCGGGTGAGTGCGCCACCGTTTTCGCCGTTGGTAAAGCAAACCAGCACCAGTTCATGTTCCGGCACGATGGCCAGCAGGGTGACCTGCCCCTTCGTACCACCGCCGTGTCGCCAGACGCGCGTGCCTGCCCGATCGTCTACAAACCAGGCTAGCCCAATTGATTCTTTGCCCCAAATGGGAAACTGTGGCGTGTGGCACAGCTTTAGCAGTTCAGGACTGATGAGTTTTTGGTCGTTGGAGGTGCCGTCGCCGAGGTGGAAACGGCCGTATGCCAGCAAATCCTTCACGTGACAGCACAGCCCGCCTGCCGGGTAAGCGGAGCGGGCCAAATACCAGGGTCGGGCCACCTTGCCGCCGCCGTGCCCCACGGCAAAGCGGTGGGTGATCACGTCGCGAGCGCCGAAAAAGGCGTCACTCATTCCCAGCGGCTTCAGAATTTGTTGGTTAATGACGGTTTCAAACGGCCGTCCCATCACCTGCTCGATGAGATGGCCTGCCAAAGAAAATGAGGCGTTGTTGTAGGAAACGGCCGTTTCTAGCGGCAAAATCTGTGGCTGTTCGGCCAGTAATTTCGCGTAGCGACTTAGCGCGTCCTTACCATTGCCAGTATCGTGAAACAGATCGCCATCCCAGCCCGCCATGTGCGTCAGCAGATGACGCACGGTGACTTTTGCCGCTGTGGCTGCTTCCTGCGTTTGCAAATCGGGCAGGTAGGTACGCACCGGCGCGTCTAAATCTAGCTTGCCCTGTTCCACCAACTGCACAATTGTCAGTGCGACAAATGTTTTGGTGATGGAGCCAATTTGGAACAGCGTCATGTCGGTCACATCGTGGGGATGATCCATATTGGTGACCCCAAATCCTGCCGTGCGGTTCTTGCCTTTGTGCCACAGTCCCACGGCCACGCCCGGAATGCCTTTGGCCGTCATTGATTGGGAGACAAACTTGGCCAGCTTTTTCCATTTCTTCTTGCTCATTTTTACCCTCACAGTTCAGTCAGATCGGAATTCCCCGCTAGTCTCAAGATAGCGATTAAGCGAGCATCCTGCAACTTTTTGCAGGGCTGTTGGTAATTTTCCTTAGAAACCACAGGTCACGCAGATTTTTTTGGAGATTCAACATGCGCCGGATACTTATCATTTCGTTGTTAATCCTATTTTTGAGTGGTGGATGTGAGGCGGCGGCCGTATCTACCCCGCAGCCCACCCAAACCGAAACGGCCGTGCCTACAGAACCAACCGCCCAGGCCAACGGCCGTCTCTTTCATCTCAGCATCACCGAGGCCGAGGGCGAGCCGTTTGACGACGCTTTTAGGCTGGCGCAATCTGCGGGAGCGCAGGCCACATCCCTCTCGGTTTACTGGGACGATATAGAAATTGCTCCCGGCATTTACCAGCCCGATCCCAACTGGCTGGCGATTGCCAATGCGTACTATCCGGCACAGCAAATGCAGGTTTCGCTGGCCATCTCGGTGATTGATACCAACAATCTACGTCTACCCGCTGACCTGGCGGACAAATCGTTTGACGATCCCGAACTGATTGCCCGGTTTAACAGCTTGCTCGATTACGTGGCTGCCCAGTTAACCGAACTTACACCGCAATCGCTGGCGATTGGTAATGAAATTGATTTGTATTTAGGCAGCGATGTGGCGCAGTGGAGAGCGTATGAGACATTTTTTGTGGAAACGGCCGCATATGCCCGCACGCTTTGGCCCAATACCCTCGTTGGCAGCAAAGTCACATTTGAAGGAATTGCTGATGAGCGGGCAGCCGCCATCCAGTCGCTCAATCAGCATGCCGATGTGGTATTGGTCACTTACTATCCATTAGATGGTGGTTTTCAGGTGCGCCCGCCAACGGCCGTTCATGATGATTTCCAAACGCTTGCCGACGCTTTCCCCGACAAAACAATCCATCTGCTGGAAGTGGGCTACCCAACTGGCACAGCCAACGGCAGTTCTGAGGCGATGCAGGCACAGTTTATCCATGAGCTTTTTCTGGCCTGGGACGACCACGCCGAGCAAATTCCGGTGCTGAATTACACCTGGCTGACCGATATGCCCGAAACGGCCGTTGCCGACATGACCGACTACTATCGGCTCGATGACCCTGCCTTTGTGAGCTTCCTGGCCACGCTGGGGTTGCGAACCGGGGACGGCTCACCCAAACCTGCTTTTGACCAGCTTCTAATTGAAACGGAAACGCGCGGCTGGCGCTAACGGAGAGACAACGATATGAACCAATTATTGAAACGATTTGCTTTTGTGTTGTTGGTAACGGCCGTACACGTATTCTTTTCCGAAAAAATGTATTGGTATCCGCAAGGGTATGCCATCGTGGAGTTGATTTTGTTTTACAGCGTGGTGGTTTACGCTTGTGTGTGGGCGGTGGACAGTTTTTGCGTGCAGGAGCTTCCTCAAGTGTTTCTGATTGCCGGGCTATTTGCTTTTCTTACCGAAGGCGTGTTGACCCCTGTCATTTTTGAGGCAGGTTTGCTGAACCCACTGATGGCCAGCTACTTTGTTGGTTGGCACGGTCTGTTGTCGGTTGTGTTTGGCTGGTATTTGGTGCGCAAATGGTTGCGTTTTGGCCAGTGGCAGCGGCTGTTGCTGGGCTGTACGCTAGCTGGTTTATTGTGGGGTAGTTGGTCTATCACTTATTGGCTCCCTAAGACGTTTGCAGATTTTGCAAGCCCAGGGCAGTGGCCGATTGCCGAGTTTGGGCTGCACGCTTTCGCGTTTACGCTGATGCTTGTGGGGGCTCATTGGCTGCTGGGGCGGGGGGCTTGGCTACCAAGCTTTAAGCCAAGCCGCATGGAGCGCGTTTTGCTGGGCCTAATATTGCTCTTTTTCTACGGAACGCTCTCTTTTCCGGCTGCCCCGTTGGGTTTCATTCCTTTAGCTGTGTTGGTAACGGCCGTTTGCCTACCCCTTTACTTCCACCGCCGCCGTACGGACGCTGGTTCTCTGTTGCAATCGTTAAGTGGAAAGATTCAGATGCGTTACCTGCCGATATTGTTTGTGATGCCGGGATTGGCAACGGCCGTTTACGCCCTGGCAACCGTTTTGCAACCATCAGAGGATAGCTTGCGGCTCATTTTAGAGCTAACGCCGTTGGGGCAAGCGTTAGTTGGGGCCATCTGTTTCATTTGGGCAATGATTGTTACGCTGCGCAGCTCCAGGAAAAGGTCAAAATCAGCCGTGCAGCATGCCTAATATCTGAACGATACACCCTACCCAATCATGTGCGATTTTCCCGACGGATAACCAACTTGAGACCTGACCACACCTCATCAACGGCACAAACCTTCACGTCTACCAGCCCTAAAGGCAAAATAATGTCCCTAATTACATCTTCCGTGACGTCTGTGGGTACCTTTGCAGATTTTTTTGGCCAGGAGACCCAGATCATGCCATTTACCAGCTCTTTTTTGGATTTTGTGAAGAAGTGAATCATGTCCAGCTCGGTAGACAGCCGAGAAAGGATGGTCACTTTTTCAGGCAGCGGGGCAATAAGTGCAAGATAGTTTTGGGGTGGATTTTTAGCGTACATTTTGAAGCCAGGCTTGATGCCCAGTTTTTTAACCAGTGGTGTTTTGGAGTAGCCAACCATAAGGTTGAGTATAAAGTCTTGGCTAAGGTTTGGCAATTACATTTGGCTGTCCCAAAAATTGCCCAAATGTTCTGATTCCGAGTAAACTTAGGCTATGACACCTCAGGAACGAATAGCCAACTTACGCGACGAACTCAACTTTCATTTGTATCGTTACCACGTTTTGGACAGCCCGGTCATCACTGATGCGGAGTATGATGCGCTCTATCATGAACTGGTCGCTCTGGAACGGGAAAACCCGGAGCTGATTGCGCCCAATTCACCCACGCAGCGGGCGGGTGCAGAGCCGCTGGATGCTTTTGAGAAGGTGGAGCATCCAGCCCCCATTCTTAGCCTGTCCAACGCTTTTAATGCCGAAGATTTGTACGCCTGGCGGCAGCGCATTGGCCGCTACCTGCCAGACCCGGAGATGAAGCTGGATTACGTGGCGGAGCCAAAACTAGATGGCTTGACGGTGGTGCTGACGTATGAAAACGGCCGTTTCACCCAGGGCGCCACGCGCGGCAATGGTGAAGTGGGGGAGAACATTACGCAGAATTTGAGGACGATTACGGCCGTACCTCAGCGCATTCCCGTCGATCCCAACAGCGAACTGGCCGTGCCGCCACTTTTGGTGGTGCGCGGCGAAGTGTTCTTCCCGCTAGATAAATTTGAGCAGTTCAACGAGCGGCAGCGGCTGGAGGAAAAGCAGGTCTACATGAATCCGCGCAACGCTGCCTCTGGTTCTTTACGCCAGCTTGATCCCAAAATTACTGGGGAACGGCCGTTGACCATTTTCTGCTACGATCTCATCATTTGGGACGGCATTGACGTGCCCGATAAGCAGTGGGATCGGCTCGACTATTTGCGTCAGCTGGGCTTTCCTGTCACTTCGGATAGTCAATATTGCCCCAGTATCGAAGCCGTTGCCGCCACCTACGAACAGTGGATTGAAAAGCGCAACCAAATCAATTATGAAGTGGATGGGGTGGTGGTGAAAATCAATGATCGGCCGTTGGCTGACAGTCTGGGCTTTGTGGGCAAAGATCCACGTGGTGCGGTGGCGATGAAGTTCCCCGCGCAGGAAAAGACCACCAAGCTGCTGGACGTACAGGTAAATGTAGGGCGAACAGGCATTTTGGCACCTGCAGCCGTTCTGGAGCCTGTTGAAATTGGCGGCGTCACCGTCCGCAACGCCACGCTGCACAATTACGATGAAATTGCCCGCAAAGATATCCGCATTAGCGACACGGTGATTGTGAAACGTGCCGGGGACGTGATTCCCTACATTGTTGGCCCCGTGCCAGATTTGCGCGACGGCTCGGAGCAGCCAATTGAACCACCGACCCATTGCCCCATTTGTGGCGAACCCGCCCTGCGAATTCCGGGCGAAGTGGCCATCTACTGCGACAATCCAAGCTGCCCCGAGCAGCTCGTGCGCCGTATTGAATATTTTGTGAGCCGTGGCGCGATGGATGTCGATGGCTTCGGCAGCAAAACGGGCGCGCTGCTGGCAGAGGTGGGTCTGGTCAAAGATTTGGCCGACATTTATTACCTCAATCGTGATGAACTGCTGGCTTTGGAAGGGTTCAAAGACAAAAAGGTAGATAATCTGCTAAATGGTTTGGCCGCTAGCAAAAGCCAGTCGCCTGTGCGCTTCCTGACGGCGTTGGGCATTCGCTTTGTGGGTAACGTGGTGGCTGGATTGCTGATGGATGAATTTGGCTCGATTGATGCCCTGGCGGCGGCTAGCCAGGAGCGTTTGGAAGAGATTGAGGGGATTGGGCCAGGAACGGCCGTCTCCGTAACAACCTGGTTTGCCGATGAGCGGCATCAGACCTTGCTTGAGAAATTTCGAGCGGCGGGCCTGCCCTTTGCCGTTGAACAAACCGAAGATGAGAGCGGCAGCGACAAGCTGGACGGGCTGACGTTTGTCATTACCGGCACGCTGCCCACCATGTCCCGCAATGATGCCAAGGCACTCATCCAGGCCAATGGCGGCAAAGTTACTGGCTCCGTCAGCAAAAAGACCGATTATTTGCTGGCTGGCGAAAAAGCGGGCAGCAAGCTCACCAAAGCGGAATCTCTGGGCGTTTCTGTGATTGATGAAGCACGCCTCAACGAAATGTTATCGTAGCCGCGGATTCTTTCCGCGTTTGGAGAACCATGACACAATACGAACTGTATCCCTTGCTATTTGAACCCGTCTTAAAAGATTACATTTGGGGTGGCCGTAATTTAGAGAAACTAGGACGCAAGCTGCCAGCGGAGGGCGTCATTGCCGAAAGCTGGGAGATTGCCGGGCATGAAGATGGGACCACGCGGGTGGCAAACGGCCGTTTCGCAGGCAAACTCCTCGCTGAACTCCACCAAGAACTGGGGCTGGATTTAATTGGCAGCCGCTCTGCCTGGGCGCAGGAGCGGGGGAAGTTTCCGTTGCTGATTAAGTTGCTAGATGCGAATCGGCCGTTGTCCGTGCAGGTACATCCGCAAGATGATTACGCTCTGGAGAATGAGGGTAACGAGCTGGGCAAAACCGAAATGTGGGTGGTGCTACAGGCGAAGCCAGGTGCCGAGGTTATTTTGGGCGTTTCCCATGCTATTAGCCAAGATGAATTTCGCGTAGCAATTAAATCAAACCAACTAGAACCACATCTACACAGAATTCAGGTGAAGGCGGGCGACCATATTTGCGTTCCCGCTGGCTCTCTGCACGCCATCATGGATGGGCTGCTCATCGCTGAAATTCAGCAAAATTCCAACACCACCTACCGCGTCTATGATTGGGGGCGGGTGGGGGCAGACGGCCGTCCGCGGTCGCTGCATGTAGACAAAGCCCTGGATGTGATCAACTTTGAACAAATTGCCCCCAAAATTTGCCCACCAGAGCCGATTTCCGATGAAAACGGCGTGCGCCGCTCATTATTGTGCCAAAACGAATATTTTGTGACAGAGCGAGTAGAAATGGCGGCTGGAAGCACATTTTCTGGCAACTGCACCGGGGAAACGATGGAAATTTGGGGCGTCATGGAGGGGGTCGTCAGCGTCAATGATTTGGTGTTAACGGCCGTTCGCTTTGTATTGCTTCCTGCGGCAATGGGGAAATTTGCAATAATAGCGCAATCTTCTGCCACGCTTCTCCGCAGCTACGTTGCAGCCTGATCTAATCGGGTGACAAGCTCCGCCCACTCATCAATCAAAGTTTCCCTGTGAGGAGGTTCCATCTCTTCCAGAAGCACATTTGCCTGTTGGCGTACCGTGTGGGAGCTGGCTGAGTGATTGGCTACAAAGGCACTCAGCAGGTGCGCTAACAAGTTGTTGCCCGTTGCCAGGCAATAATGGCTAAGGTGTAATAGCCCTGTCAGCACATCGGGGTACGGCCTCAATTTTGGCAAAAGCTGACGTACTATGTTTGCATTCAGGTGGGCAGCCTCAGAATCACCCAACATCATAAGCAGCCTGGCCGCTAATGCACAGCTATACATTTCCAGTGGCATATGCTGCAATTGTCGGGCAGCGGTTATGGCCTCCTCTGCTAACGGAATTGCTTCGGCAGGGCGTTGCAAATCGACGAGATATTCAGCATATTGCATTAAGAAAAAGGGCAAATCTTGTGGTGCAGGATTTTGCCGCAAAATCTCTATTGCCTGCATAATCAATTTTTCTGCCTGCGCCAGATTCCCTTGCGTGTTGGCAAGGTAGGCCTGTTCAGACAGAGAACGGGCAATGTAGACGCCGTTTTCTAACTGGCTAGCCAATGGGTGTAATTGCTGTAGTTGTTCAGCTGCCCGTGCTAGCTCACCAGTCCGGTTGAACAATTTAGCCAGGACAGCGCGCACGGAATAATTGATGTAGACATAGCCGATTTCTAATGCAGACGCCAATGCTTCCTCCAGGCAAACTTTCGCTTTTTCGTATTTTCCACAAGCCAGATAGGCTGTGCCTAAGCTATCTAGGGCGTTGGCTAGGGAAGCTTCCGCCCTCAATTGGCGTGCTAATTCGATGGCACGCTGGATGTGTGGCACCGCTTCCAAGTAGCGCCCAGCACCTATAAGGCTCATGCCATAGTTGTTTTCAGCCCGTACAATGTTCAGCAGATCGCCAAGGTCTTCATAGGCTGCCAAAACCTGTTGTTGGGTTGTCAAGGCCGTTTCCATTTCGCCTTTATACCCATAGACAACCGCCAAATTACCCAAAGCAAATGCTTCGCCCCATTTATGGCCAGCTTTACGCTCCAGGCTCAACGCTTCCTGCAAGAGAGGCAATGCTGCATCCGTATCCCCATCAACAATGTGATTCCACCCCAGGTGGGACAACGATTTGGCTGTCTTTCGCTCATTTTGTAGGCGGCGGTAAATGGAAATGGCCTGCCGGAACTGGTGTTCAGCTTCATTGTATTTCCCGGTGTCGGTTAGGATACGGCCGTACACATGACAAATATCCGACTCTAATTCCTGATCTTGAACGCGCTTGACCCGCCCTTGTGCCATCTCTAACGCATTGGCTGCTGCTTCATATTGACCCTGCTCCGTGAGGAAATGGCATTTGGTGATGAGCGCATGACACAATAACCGTTCTTCCTGGGGAGTGGTTGCTTCTTCCAGATGCGAAATGGCGCTGACGGCAACGGCTTCGCCTTCTTGCAGCAGCCCCAGCACGTCGTAGAACGTGGCCAGTGCGGTTAGGCTTTCCGGCAGAAGCTCCATTTGCTTCGTTTGCAAAGCCCATTTCCACGCTTGTTGCAAATTGCCCAGCTCTGCCTTGATTTTGCTGATGCTGGTTTGGGGCTTCATGCCTTGTAAAGCGGGTGCCTGCTCAATCAGCCAGGGGAGAAAGAAACGGCCGTGCCCCGCCGCCACTTTTTCTTCATTTCCCGATATGCTGAGCTGTTCCTGAGCAAACTGACGGGTTAAGGGGTGCATATCGTAACGCGACTCATCTTGCTGGTAAATGAGGACACGATTGATGAGGCGGCGCAAAAGGAACGGGTTCGCCTCTGCAATTGCCGCCGCCGTTTCTTGGGTAAAACCGCCACGACAAATTGATAATGTTTCGAGTGCCTGTCGCTCTTCATCCGACAGCATTTGCCAGGTACTTTCAAAGATGGCACGCATACTGCGCTGGCGAGGGGGCACATCCTGCATGTCTGTTGCCAGAATGTCCAGATCGCGTTTTAGCTCTGCCAAAACGGCCGTTATCGGCATCGTGCGGAGCCACGTGGCTGCTAATTGCAACGCCAAAGGCATCCCGGCAACAAGGCGGCATAGCTGCCCCACCTGCGCGCCATTTTTTGCCGACAGTTGAAACTGTGGGTTCACCTGGGAGGCAGAGCGAACAAAAAGTGCCACGGCGGCATAATCATCCAGCACGACTGACTCTTTTTCATGTTCTGGTGGAATCGGCAGCCCCACTAAATCAATGCGCCATTCAGAAGCTAAGTCCAAAGATTTTCGGCTCGTTACAAGCAGTTTGACGTCTGGGCAGGTTTGCAGAAGGGTGAGCAGAAGTTCGCTGATGCCTGTTAAATGCTCCAAGTTATCAAGGATGAGCAACATTTCTTGATTACGAAGGAAGTTTTGCAAGGCGCGTAGTGGCGTCGCAGCACTGGACAGGGGGACATCTAAAGCATTAGCTAAGGCCAGTGGAACGGCCGCTGCCCCTTCCACCCCTGCCAACGGCATAAAAGCAACCCCATTCAGAAAAAGCAGCGCAGATTCCTGGTTTACTTGGTGAGCAGCAGCAATAGCCAGCCGCGTTTTTCCCATGCCGCCTAACCCGGTAATAGTTAGCAGCCGACAGTCAGGGTCTTGCAAGCGTTGCTGAATCTGGGCTAATTCACGCTCACGCCCAACCAATGGGGTTGCCTCATACGGCAAGCCAAAGGCGGGTTTGTGGCGAGCCGCACGGATGCGCTGGCTCAAGGCATCTGTTTCTGCCATTGGCTCGATGCCCAACTCGTCGGCCAAAACCTGCTGGCACTGTTCATATTGAGCCAGGGCGGCAGCATGTTGGCCGCTCTTAGCCAGTAACAACATTAATTGTCGGTGTGCAGACTCACGCCAGGGGTCTAGCTTGAGCAAACGACGGCCGTACACAATACCATCTGCATAATCCCGATTTGCCATTGCTTGTTCGATTCTGGCTTCCAGCAGGCGGATGGCTGTTTCCCGCAAATGCTCTCGTTGCGCTAGCTGCCACTCCTCAAAAACAAGCGCGTCTTTTACGAAGAAGCCTTCCAGAAAATCGCCACGATAAAGGGAGAGTACGTCTAGCGTTGTGGAAACGGCCGTTTCCAGCAGGGTTACATCCAGCACAAACGGTTCATCTGGATCAAAGCCAACGCGCTGAGGTTCAATGCGTAAAAACGGCTCCAGCAGGCGGCGCAGCACCGACAGCGATTTGGTCAGATTGCGCCGTGCCTTTGCCTCTGACATCTCGCTCCACAGCAGTCCGGCCAGCGTTTCCCGGCTGTGCATTTGACCGGTTGCCGCTAGGTAGTAAAGCAGGGCTTCTGTTTTTGCCGTGCTGAAGCTGGTGAGATGTTCCCCATCTAGCCACACTTCTGGTTTGCCTAATAAATCGATCCGCAATTTTTCTTTTCGCACTTTTTTCGCACCTGCTGCTTAGTATAGCACCATCAAAACATGGAAGGCACAGTAGGAGATTAAAAATGTCTACACAAGTAATGGATGAAGTTCTGAGCCGATGGTTTCGTGACGCACAATTTCGTGAACAACTGCGGAACGATCCAGAACAGGCCTTGGCAAACTACGATTTAACATCGGAACAGCGACACAGATTATTTAAACTGAAAAAACAGTCGTCACAAAGCAAGCGAGAACCGTCTCCACTGAGCGCAGTCGAAGCGGCCGATTCCCCGCCTGTCAATCCTAGCCACCCTTTCAGCCTGAACTAACAAGGTGAAAATCTGTGATTTACAGAAATGGAAATTCTAATGTTTAAGAATCATAAACTCACCAATCAACAAGATGTTCAATTTGCGCGTTTACAAGCGTGGGTAATGAGCCTTGTCTGTAGCTTGCTTGTCCTGTTTGCCGCCGCTGCCGCTACTCGCATTCCCCATTATCTGACTGTGGGCGATTACGGCCGTTTACTGAGTGTCATTCTGTTCAGCGTGCTAACAATTGTTGGCCTGGTAGCCAACATCCACACGCACATTACCTTGAAGGAAAGTAACAAATGAAAACTTTAATTTGTCCCATTTCAACCCAAAGAATCAACCGCCATGTTGTGCGGATAACTGGCCTGATGATGGCCAGCATGATTGCTCTGTTTTTATTCACTGGCAATATTGGATTCATCATTGCCATTGTTGTTGATTATTTCATTCGAGCATTTACGGAGCTACCTTACAGTCCATTTAGCTGGTTGGCAATGCAAATTGTTCGCAGTTTCAATTTGCCATCCAAACAAATTGATAAGGCACCAAAGATTTTTGCGGCACGGGTGGGGTGGTTGTTTGCTGTGGGGACGGCCGTTCTCTACTTCATCTCTCCGTCTGCCAGCATGATTATTGGGGCAACCCTGATGGTCTTCGCCCTGCTCGAATCCATCCTCGATTTCTGTGTGGGCTGCGTTGTCTACACTTACATCGTTCTGCCTGTTATGGATGAGTCATAAGACCGGATGAAGCTACCCAAGACCATTCAAATGCAGGGGTTACCCCAAGCAGACGGCAGCCGCTTGCATCCGAAACAGGAGTACACGTTTTGGTTTGGCAACCCAGCCTACATGCCTGGCAACAGCAAAACCATCCTGCACATTCCTGAACAACCTCACCGAGATGCAAACGGCCGTCCTCGCTACCCGGAACAAGCACATTGGATTGACAATGTCATCCGGGATGAACAGCTAAAGGTAACGGCCGTTTGGTCATCTCATTGGCGTTTTGAAAACGAAGCTGCGTTGCATAACTTTTTGCAATTATTAAACACCTAACCTGTTAACAGACTTCTAAACACGAATAAAAGGGGACCACGGGTAAAGCTTTATCCGTGGTCCTCTCCATCCATGCCAATAAATAAGAACAACTATTACATTTGGAGAATCTCATGATTAAAAACAGCTACGGTATGCGTACCGTACTCGACCTGCCCTTTGCCAAAACAATTGATGTCGTTACAGATGCGCTCAAAACAGAAGGTTTTGGCGTCTTAACCGAAATCAACGTGCAGGAAACCCTGAGAAAGAAGCTCGATGTGAGCTTCCGACGCTACACAATTTTAGGCGCGTGCAATCCGCCCCTGGCATATCACGCACTGCAAAACGAGCTGGAAATCGGCTTACTCATGCCGTGCAACGTCATTGTGTATGAGACAGATGAGGGAGAAACGGCCGTTTCCATTGCCGACCCCATTGCCATGCTAAACATCACGGGCGCGCCTGCCCTACAAAAGATGGCTACCCTGGCCAACAATAAATTAATGCGGGTGCTTGAACGCCTGTCTGAATTCTGAATGAGGTAAAAATAATGAAAAAGTTAATATTAATCCTATCCTTACTATGGCTAACGGCCTGTACAGGAATTGAAGATGGGGACGCGATCCCGACGGTCTTCTTCCCAACAGTGGAAGCAACCCCAATTCCCAACACACCTATCGCTGAAAACCCGGCAACGGCCGTTCCACCTACAGAAACAGCTATGCCACAACCGGTAACGGCCGTTCCGCCAACAGAAACACCCATACCACCGCCAGCAACACCGGTGCCGACTGAACCACCTGCCCAATCGGGGCCAATGCGGATTGAGTTTGCGCCAGAAACAACGTCGGCCACCATAAACGGCACGCTTGCTGCTGGTCAATCCATTGAGTATCTGGCTTGGGCAGCCGCTGGGCAATGGGCAACCGTCGAAATCAGCTCGCCCAACAACGTCGCCAACTTCTCTATGGTAGGCGTAAAAGACGGCCAGCCGCTGAAACGGTTGGAAAATGAACGCCGTTTTTGGGACGGCTCGTTACCGTTGGCACAGGATTACCTGATTCGCGTTCACACGCTGACCGAGGCAGATTACACCCTCATCTTAACTATCGATCCGCTGACAGATCTCTTGCAGCCGATCTATCCCATCGTGGATGGTATGACTGGCTTTTTGCTGGGCGGCTCGCACAATGGCGAATGGGTGACAGACCCGTTTGTTGTATTGAAGTCGCTGCAAGATGGTGAACGGCCGTATCAACTCTATGCCAACAGCACATTTCAGGGAACCATCATCGGCCAACCGCCAACAACACCGTTTGATGGCCCGTGTGGCGGTACGCCTGGCGTTCCATTCCCACCGGAGAGCGACCTATCAAACATGGTCGCCCTCGCAGTGGGTTGGGAAGCTGCACCGCGCCAGCCACAATTGTTGCCGCTGGACACAGACATTTACCAACAAGCCGTCGCTGAGTTCCTACAAACCCAGGGCATTGCCAATCCGGAGGTTCACCTGACTAGCCTACAAAAAATCGACCTGGAAGGGGATGGTTTGGACGAAGTTCTCATTACGGCCACTCACCTCACCGGGCTGGGCAACGGTCTGCCAACAGCCAACGCTGGTGATTATTCGCTGGTTTTGTTGCGTAAAATTGTGCATGGCACACTGGTGACGATTCCGCTGGAAGTGAGGTTGTTCCCGGAGGCGGTCGAACTGGCCGACCCGGTGCAATACAATGTGCTGGGTATTCTTGACCTGAATGGTGATGGAACCCTGGAAATCGTGCTGGAAGGAAGCTACTATGAAGGCCGTTTTGTCACCGTTTATGAAAGTGTTCCACAAGCGGTGCAAGCGGTTTTGACCGCCGGTTGCCGCTTGTAAAGAAGTCGCAAAAAATACCAGGAGCGCAGACGTCACATCAGGCGGCTTGCGCTCCTTTTTTGCCTATGTCGTAAGCAAGGAGAAGCTGTCCCAAACCATCGATCGCTTTGGCATCATAGTAAATGGTGTGTAGTTGAGCATCAACGGCCGTTTCTAGCAAATCCCCCTCCAAAATAGAAGAAAACGGGGAGCCACCCAGCAATCGCCCAACTTGCGTTAAATAAAGCCGGTTCAATACGCCACCTGCCAGCAGCAAACGCAATATCTTGGGACCAGCAGCGGAGTAGACGGTTTGGTAACCCAATTCTGCCATCTTCTGTACCATTTGGTCACCAGAGACAGATTGCCCGCCCACAACAAAGAGCTGCCCTGCTTGTGCTTCAATCTCAGCAACGCGGGCCGGGTCTGGATTGGCTGTAGTGAAGACGATGACGTTACGGCCGTTTGCCATCAGCACTTCAGGAATAGGAAAGTTTAAGCTGCCGCTGATAATGGCAATGTCTGGTTGAGGTTTCAAACCTTGTGCCTTGCGCCACTCTCGTAAATCGGCAAATTTGGGATCATCCACGCGCAAAATTTCCTGGGCACGGCCATCGGCCCAATCCCGCAAATACCGCCCACTGCTGATGATCAAATCTGCCTGCGCTGCCAACTCCTGAAAGAGCCGCCAATCCCGGTCGTTGGCCACATTTTCCGGCACCTTTAGCCCCGGTTTGGTGGGGTGCGGGATGGCGATACGGCCGTCTAGACTGACCACAAAGTTGGCGTAGATGTACGGCCGTTCCCGTCCAGCATACTGGCGGAGATTGTGATTAATGTAAAGATTTTGCAGCGGAAAATGACTGCTCTGAGGGAATATTTGCTGAATCGTCATAGCCTTACTTTAACCGAATGATGTCACTTTGAGAAAATAGATTATCAACTTCTAACCGTAAGGCGGGTTCGGCATAAAGCTGGGGCGGCACGCTAATGTCTGCCAGGTAAAGCTCACCGACTTGTGTGGCTACTCTGTCAGCCAACAGCCCGGCTTTAGGTAAAGCCAATGTCATAGTGGCTGTGGCTGCAATCGCCGGACTATGAACTGTGCCGCTGGTTGTATCTACCCCAGAGGGCGCATCCAACGCCAAAATTGGTGTGTTTTGCTGATTTGCCCACGCAATAAGTTCAGCAGCCGTGCCGCGCGGTGCGCCTTTTAAGCTGTAGCCAATGACACCATCCAGGATGAGATTGGCTGTTGAATTTGCGGGTAAACTGTCGGCAAAATGAACGGGCATACCCATTCGTCGCACAATGTCTAGCTGATGTTTGGGAATTGGCGTAAACGCCTCATCCGGCTTGGTAATGAATATCTGAACGGCCGCACCGTAATTGTGCAGCCGACGGGCCGCCACCAAAGCACCACCACCATTGCCGCCAGTTCCTGCCAGTATGGTGACGTGTTTTCTAAGCGGATTGCCGTCTAAAAACCGCTCGCGCGCCAAATGGGCTAAATTGCGCCCGGCATTTTCCATCATCTGAATGAGTTCAATGTGAAAATCCTCAATCATGGCGCGATCCACTTCGATCATTTGGTCTGTATCCACAAAAGGGACATTGGAAGCCCAGGGAATTATCATTTACTCAACCTTTGTATCGTTTTTGTACTTCAACCGAGGCGATGTAGCGAACGGCCGTTTGCGCGCTCGTCCAGCCAAACCAAGCCATCAACTCATCCACACCGTACCCCATTTTGGCCATTTCTGTGGCGCAAAAATGGCGGCAATCATGCGCTGATAGCTTGGGCAGACCAATTTGCTTACCCAGCCAGGCCACACGCTCACTTAGTCGCACTCGGTTCATCCCTTTTTCGACGAGCTGGCCACCCTCGCCATTACGTTTAAGCCGGGTGGTGGTCAAAATGAGCGGGCCATCAGGCAACAGGGTGGGGGGGTAATGTGCATCCAAATAATCGCGGCAAAGCGCATAGGTAGTTTCTGTTAATTTATGCGTTGTCCATTCGTGCGACGTGCCTTTTACTTTGGGACGAAAAAAGTGGATGGTGCCGCGCAGCAAATCAATGTCGCTGGCTTTAAGCAATGCCATTTCGCTAGCACGTAAGCCATGATCAAGCAGCAGGCACGCCAGCAAAGCATCACGAACCGCTTGGGGCGAGTCATTACGCAATTGCCGAAGTAGTGCGGCATCAGGCGGCGTTAGCAAAACTGGCTGACGCTTTTTTGTGGAACGGCGATTAACAACTACCGTCTGTTTTTTACCATCTGGCTTGTAGGTGTAGGTCACGTCGGCAATGCGCGTCTGCGGCCGTTTGGCATCTACATTAGCCGCACCAGAGCGCGAAAATCCCTTGACAGATTGAATGAGCATACCTTCTTCACGGGGTACGGTGCCTGCCTTGACTGCCATCTGCGCATAGACCTTCACCGTGGAAAGGCGGGCATTCACGGTAGTCACTGCGTATCCTTCCTGGAGCTGCCAAGCGATAAATCCCTCGATGATTCCCCAGGTTACGCCGCGCCACGCTTCGGGATTCGTCTGAAAATCTGCGCCATGCTCTGGCATGATGCCCACATCCAGCAAATATTCGGCAAACAGCTCCAGGTCGCGGCTGTGACGCTTCAGCGTGTTGGCCGACTTCTGGCTAAGGTAGCGATTAAAGATGGCGTGTCCGGCAACCTGGTTGGCAATTTGCCCAGCAGTTTCTAAAGATGTGTCGGCAAACGGCCGTATCCCACGCGCCTCATTTTCATTGCCCACAATCAGGCTGTTTTCGTTGGATGCCTCACTTGGTGAACTCATGCCGTCAAGTATACCCCAAATCGCATATTTTGTACATATCTATAAAATATGTACGGTTATTTATGCGTACTGGATGACGGCAGCGAGCGTGCGAGACGGCCGTTTTTCTACGGCGAAGATGGCAGTTACGAAACCTACCGCATTGTCGTGTAAACAATTTGCTATAATGCCCACATGAAATCCAAAGACAAACCACTTGCTGAAGGCATCTTGTTCACCGATATGTATCAACTCACCATGGCTCATCTATATTTTCGGATGGGCTTACATGAAAAAACGGTGCAGTTTGACCATTTCTTCCGTAGTTACCCTGATTATGGCGCACACAAGGCAGGGTATTGTATCAACGCTGGCCTGGAATGGCTGATTGATTGGATGCAAGAAGTACGATTTGGCGACAGGGAAATTGAGTTTCTGCGTCAGCAAACCGGGCAAACTGGCAAGCGGCTCTTTGGCGACGACTTTTTGGCATGGTTGCGCCAGCATGGTCATTTTGGCAGACTCACCGTACGCGCTATCCCAGAAGGCCGTGTTGTACACCCCAATGTGCCATTAACCACTGTGCAAGGTCCCCTGGCGATGGCACAAATCTTAGAAACCCCTCTACTCAACATGCTCAACTACCCTACCCTCATCGCTACCCGCGCCGCCCGTATTAGCCATGCCGGGCGCGGCCAGCTCATGTTGGAATTTGGCATGCGGCGTGGCCAAGAGCGCGGGGTCAATGCTGGTGCCAGAGCCGCCCTGATTGGCGGGGCCGATTTTAGCTCCAACACCGGCATCTCCGGTGTGTTGGGGTATGAGCCAAAAGGCACCCACGCCCACAGCCTGGTGCAGCTATTTATGGCTCTTGGCGAAGGCGAACTCGCTGCCTTCCGTGCTTACGCCGATGTTTACCCGGATGATTGCCTGCTTCTCGTTGATACGATCAACACATTGGAAAGTGGACTGCCCAATGCGCTCACTGTTTTTGATGAATTGCGTCAAAAAGGACATCAGCCTATTGGCATTCGTCTGGATTCTGGCGACTTGGCCTATTTGGCGGTGCAGTCTGCCAAAATATTGAACGCTGCTGGCTATCCCAACGTTAACATTGTGCTATCTAACCAGCTAGATGAACTGGCTATCTTGCAAATTTTGGCCCAAATACGGGATGAATCAGCACGCTCTGGCATTGACGCCCGAGACGTGATGAAGCGTCTGGTTTATGGCGTCGGCACCAGTCTCATTACCTCCGCTGGGGATGGTGCGCTGGATGGTGTTTACAAGCTGGTCGCCGTTCAGGAGCAAGATGGGTGGCTACCGGCCATCAAAATCTCAGAAAATCCGGTAAAAACGCCCAACCCAGGGCATAAGAACGTTTGGCGCGTGTATGATGAGCGGGGGCTGGCCACGGCCGATTTGCTAACGCTGGATGACGAGGAGCCAACAGAGATGAACCCATTGCTGTTACAGCATCCTGTAGATGCACGTATCAATCGAGCTTTGGTAGATACGGCCGTTTCACACATCGAACCATTGCTCACCACCGTTTGGGATGAGGGCAAACTGGTATACGGGTTGCCAACATTAGCGCAAATTCGTCAACAGCGTCGTGCCGACATTGACCGACTGGATTCTGGCGTGCGTCGTCTTATCAATCCACACATTTACCACGTGTCGCTTTCCCCTAAGCTGTGGCAGCTCAAGCAAACTTTGATTGCAAACTTCAAGAAAAAGTAATCTTTTTCCTCATCGGCGACATTACTAATCCCCACAATAACCAGAAGAAAATAAGATTGATCCAAATTGGGGTTAGTTTCTATCGCAACAACCTGATAAATTTGTATCAATACTGGCGTTTTGATTATAAGGAGCAAAAAGATTATGAATCCTGTGCATAAATCCTCGTTGGAAAATAAGCCTTGTGAGACAAAATCAGGCCTTTTACAACTGAAGGAAGATCTTTCTTTTCTTGACCTTGATAATTTACAGGTAGAACTACTTGAAGAACGCCTCAACCTATCTGGTGCTGGTTGTGTTATCGATACAAATGGAAATCCTGTTTATAAATTTTAATCAAAGATTGGGTCAAATTCCCCGCAGCTTGTTGCTGCGAGAAAAACTCTGATTCCCGCTCTCGATACCCCCGCCTGCTTGCAGCGGGGCAGTTCATTGACCGGAGCTGTTTCCATGCACAAAGAGCAGAAATTCTTAAATTCTTTTCCCTTGGCATCATCTGAAAATGTCCAGCAGTATGCGCTAAAAACCCCAAACGGCACATACATAAAGGTTTCTACCAGTGCTCATACCCTACTTCAGGCAGCAGACAGCGGTTTAACCTTTGCTGAAATCGCGACAATTATGTCCAAACAGCAAGGTAAACATATTGCTGTTCGGGACGTTGCCGTTGCTTATGAGAATTTGGTAAGGGAGATTGCATCCCCAACAAATTCATCTCCAACACGGTTAACAGGCTTTTGGTTTACATGGACAATATTGTCCGAGTTACTTGTGAACAAGATAGGCCAACGGTTAACTAAGGCTTTCTCCCTAGTGGGTGCTATCCTTCTGCTGATATTTACTACAAGTGCTCTTTCTTATTTCCTTTTGCAACCAGGGGCATGGCGTTTCACACCCTCTCTAACTTCATTTGCTTTGTTATTGCTAGCTTTTTTCTTTCATGAGGTTGGCCACGCAACCGCACTGCTATCTTTTGGGGGAAATCCGGGAGGTATTGGATTTGCAGCCTATTGGATTGTACCGGTTTTCTTTAGCGATGTTACGGCGGGTTGGCAACTTCCCCGCCTAGAGCGTATTGTCGTTGCGTTAGGTGGTATCTATTTTCATATGATAATTTGTGCTGCTTATGCGATGCTCTACTTAATAACAAAATGGGAACCGCTACATGCAGCCGTGGTAGCGATTTTGGTGAGTTCGTTATTTACTTTGCTCCCTGTGTTTAAGATGGATGGTTATTGGATTACCTCTGACTTGCTAGGGGTTACAAATTTGGATCGGCAGCGAGTGACTGTCTTGCGTTATTTTTGGCGAAAGCTGAACGGCCGTTCAGCAAAAGCGCTGCCTTGGCCCATGCCTATTACTATTGCCGTTTTGGCATATACATTTCTAAGTGTAATTACAGCCTCTTATTTTCTCATACAAGGGATTACATTACGTTGGCCTCACCTCATCGCCTACCCATCACTCATTCTTGATCTGCTACAACGCTTAACCACAAAAGTAGACACACTTTCATTCGCGTTCCTGGAGCAGCTAATCATGGAAACCTACATCGTACTGGCTATTATTTTTGCTTTGTTCTGGTTCGTACGCACCGGGTCCCACCTATTTAAGCGTTGGTGGTTTATGCAGCAAAGACCAAATGTATCGCGGCTCTAGCAGCCAACTCTGAACAGTTCTTTGGTAAATGTGATCTATTTTTGAAAAAGTTGCCAAACTTTGTTGTCCGTGTGCTAGCATGGCAGCTCTGTCGCCAGAGGCAAAGGCAAGTTGTGCCAGACCGAGCTGGGCAATGCCAACCTGCGCTTCAAAACTGTATTGTTTTGCCACATCTAATGCCATGCGCCAATCTGCACTTGCAGCAGAAAAATCCTCTTGAAGAAAAGATAAACTCCCCCTGCTTAGTAGCACCTGGCAGCGATACCACGGATCGGGGACACGCTTCCCAAGGGTGTGTGCTTGGTCAATGTAGGATTTTGCAGCCGATAACTCTTTTTGCGTGGCGGCTAAAATTGACCTGTGCCTTAACACTTCAATGAGCAAATCTGCATCACCTACTGATTTTGCTAAATCATGAGCTTGAGTGAGATACGTCTTTGCTTGATTGTGATTCCCTAGTCGCAATGAGTATTCCCCAAGAGCTGTTACGAGCATTGCTAAAACTCTTGGGTTATTTAACTCTTTGGCAATTGTTTCCCCCGCGATTAACGCTTTCCCTGCGTGTTGATAAGCACCTGTATGTGCCAAAAGTAGCTGGGCTTGCCGTTGGCTCAAAATTGCTTGTAGCAGGCGAAAGCCAATCGCATCAGCTAACTGCCCGCTTTCATCATAATATTGTGTTGTGTACTTGTAATCTCCAGCCCGAAACGCTAAGAATCCTAAATTCATCAATATGAGTGCGCTTGTTGGTCTATCCTCAAGTTGCCGAGCTAATATCAATCCTTCCTCATATAGCTGCTTAGCCCGTTTGAAATCTGCCTTATCATTAATAGCCAATGCGCCTAAGCCATTTAGCAAGGTGCATTGCAGCCGAATCAGATGGTGTTCTTTGGCCAAAGCTAAACCATCAGCCCAAAATTGTTCTGCTTGTTTATAATCACCTTGTTGGTGGTATGCCATGCCTAAATACCTGTAGGCATCCCCAATTAACGCTGGTTCTTCAGAAAGATGCGCCAGATGAAGGCTCCTTTTGTGGGAATCTATCCCCTTCGTCACGTTTCCCCAGCGAATTTCAAGCTGCCCCAGATGATTGTTTAGTCTAACAAGGTTTGGCAAATCACTTATATTTTCGGCCACCTGGCAAGCACGATTAAGGTGGAAGGCAGCAATATCATACAAGCCACGAATCGTTAAAAAGTGTGAGATGTTATGAACACCCTCAACATATAAAGAGAGAAGATTATGTTCTAACGCTTGTGTCAAGACTCCTAATAGATTAAGGAATTCAGTGTCAATTATTTCGTAATTATTTTTGTGCGTTTTGAGGAAGCTAATAAAATATTGGATTGATTGTTTGTAAATGAGTGGATCTTTTTGTTGTAACCTGGCGTAATCTTTTAGCAGAGGATGCAAATGAAAGCGGTCTTTTTTACCGTGTTGTAGCAAGGAAAGACTGCATAGCTGTACGGCATTTTTGTGAGCTTCTTCCAAGGTGGTAGTGGTAACGGCCGTTATTGCTTCCAGTCCAAAATCATCCCCTTCAAAAACACCAAGAGCTGCAAAAAAAGTTTGTAAATGAGCTGGAAGTGCCTGATAACCAATCTCAAATGTTGCATGAATCGACTGATCTTCATCAGCAACGGCATCTAATCGTTTTTTTGTTTCCATTAGCTGCTGCAAAATTCGCGCAGTTGTCCAACCTGGTTCATATGCCAAGCGACCAGCAATAATAGCAGTGGCCAGAGGCAAATGGCCTAGTGAATCTGCAATTGCAACAAACGTCTTCTTTTCCGCATGTACAGCCTCTTTGCCAACAATATGAGAGAACAAAGTGACAGCTTCTTCACGTTTTGTTGAAAATGGTCGGATATGGAAATGAGACGCTCCCCGGGCAACCCGTAAATTGCGTTTGCGGGTAGTAATTAGCACGGCACACTTGCCTGTTGGGGGCAACAATCGTCGCACTTGTTCACTACGCTCCACATTGTCTAAAACTATCAACGCGCGTTTGCCAGCCAATAGGTTGCGCACAGCTTGGCTGCGCGTCGCTTCATCACTATATTGATTAACCGACACGCCGTACGCATCAGCAAACAAGCCCAAGTTAGCCATGACGGATGAAGTATCTACTCGTGCCCAAAGAATTCCATCTGAAAAATGATGGCGGCAATCGTATGCCAGCCGCGCTGCCAATGTGGTCTTGCCTACCCCACCCATACCATAAAGCATATAGAGTGTTGTGTGATGCTCTTGCAGTAATCGGGCACGTAGAGTGGCTAATTCCTCTTCTCGTCCAACGAAATATGGTATGTCTGGAATAACCTGAAACGGCGCATTGACCTGCTGTTTCTGCATCCTTGCCAGCCAGGGTTGTAGCAACTTTTTTTCCAGATCATTTTGTGTTAGATGCCGAAGTTCAAAAATGGGGGGATGGTTTGCAGATGTAAGTAATTGATCGACTTGGTTAATCTCAAGCCGCATGGCTGCAGCCACTTGAATCAAGTCTCGCCAGCTACGCGGCTTCTTTACCACGCCGCGCAGCCAATTACGAATGGTACCACGCGGTATGTCTGACCTCTCGGCTAGTTGACGCTCACTCCACCCTACTGCAGCCATATATTGACGTAACAAACTAGCTAAAGAGTCGGTTGTTTCCATATATTGATCCAAATTGATCCTCCAACAGGATGCTTATGATCCAATCAGAGGGCAGATTCCATTCAACTTTTGTTTTATCTTGATCATTATCTGCTGAGTAAGAGGGTAACAAATATGGACAAATGGGAAAACGGAAAACGATCAATTTTTCGAGCTGAAGCGGTGCGACATTATTTGCATAGCCAGCAAGAAGAAATCTTCCCCAGGTTTGGATCCCCGTACGCTTTTCCATACTTATGGATTTTGATCTGCCTGCTCATCGTTAGCCTATGCTTTACATGGTTAGTACAAATCCCGGTACTCATTTCTGGGCAAGCAGTGGTTATTGAATCACCAGCTAGCCCCCTTGCAAACAACCTTGCGTTAGCCATATTTTTGCCACCTCAATATCAAAATCAACTGCAAGAAGGGCAAATTGTTTATGTGCAGTCTGGATTGAAAGGTGAGCCAATCCTGCAAACGATTATAGCAATTTCACCAGATGTTGTCAGTCCGCTAGCGGCCTCAACTGTTTATGGGGTTGAGCCAGGAGCCGTCAATGAGCCAATAACTGTAGTTTTGGCTGATTTTAATTTAGCGGAATTGACGTCTATCCCGACGGCAACTTATATCGGTAGCCAGTTTTCTGTTCAGGTAGAAATTGGTTCGCGACGGCTTATTTCATTATTTCCTTAGGAAGAGAAATGCATAGTTCAACGCAAGCACCATCATTCAAAAAAATGAATAGGCAGTTAAGTAAGTGGCTGTTCAATATTTTGGGGTGGATCAATGACCTGTTGTCGTTTTACAAGCAGGGTAGGGTACCTGTTTTATTACAGTTAAGCTCAGCCGAGTGTGGAGCTGCCTGCTTAGCAATGGTGTTGAGTTTTTACGGCCGTAAAACTCGTGTGGCTGAAATTCGGGAGCAGTGCAGTGTAGGCCGTGATGGACTCACAGCACAGATCATTGCCCGTGTGGGCCGTCAACACGGTCTGCGGGTAAAAGCATACTCCCTAGAGCCGGATAGTTTGCAGCATATTGCCCTGCCAGCCATTGCGCATTGGGGATTCAACCATTTTGTGATAGTTGAAAAATGGTCATCCGAATTCATTGATATTGTAGACCCGGGTTCAGGCCGTCACCGTCTGACCATAACCGAATTTTCGACCAAATCTACTGGCGTTATATTAACACTTGAACCTGGCATACATTTTGAACGACGTACTGAAGTATTAGCTGCCCCCTGGAAACGATACAGCAAATATTTGCTTTCCTCCCCAGGCATTCTTCGTCTCATTTCCCAAGTGTTGGGTGCCTCTTTATTGTTACAGTTACTCGGCCTAATCATCCCTGTCATAACAAAATTATTAATCGACGATATTTTACCTTTTAAGATGGATGATCTCATGGCTTATTTGGGCGTGGGAATCTTTATTTTGCTGTTGGCACAATTTACAGCCAGCTATTTAAGAACCTCCATGCTCATATATTTACAAGCTAAATTGGATTCACAATTAATGATGGGCTTTTTTGAGCATATTCTCTCCTTGCCCTTCCATTTTTTCCAGCAGCGCTCAACCGGCGATCTGCTGATGCGCCTAAATAGTAACGCAACAATCCGCGAGATTTTAACAAACCAGACGATTTCACTGCTTCTCGATAGCTCCTTCATCTTAATTTATTTGGTTATCATTCTATTCCAATCTTCCCAGTTTGGTATCTTCGTTCTGATGATCGGCATCCTACAAATTGGAATGCTCTTAGCCACTCACAGGCCGGTACAGCAACTTGTGCAGCAGCAGTTGGCCGAGCAGTCAAAAGAACAAGGTTATTTGGTTGAGGCACTTTCTGGTATTGAAACGCTAAAGGCGGCAGGTGCCGAAAGCATTGCTTTTGATAAATGGTCTAATCTCTTTTTTAAGCAACTCAATGCAACTGTCAAGCAAAATTATGTAACGGCCGTTATCGAAATCATCATGACCAATATCCGCACCTTTTCACCTTTGCTACTCCTCTGGATGGGGGCAAGGTATGTTTTGGCGGGCGAGATGAGTTTGGGAACAATGCTCGCCCTCAACACCTTGGCCGTTGCTTTCTTAGTGCCATTAGGCTCACTTGTTTCATCTGGCCGCCAATTGCAATTGGTAACTGCCCATTTAGACCGTGTTGCCGATGTGCTTGATGCCAAGCCCGAACAAGACTTGACGCAAGTGCAAATCGCCCCAACTTTGCAAGGGCAAATTTCAATCGAAAATGTCAGTTTTCGTTATGATGAGAATGCCCCATACATTTTACAAGATCTTTCAGCCACTATTTTGCCTGGACAAAAAGTTGCCATAGTCGGCCTTACCGGCTCTGGTAAAAGCACCCTAGCAAAATTGTTGGTAGGGCTATACACACCCTCATCTGGTGCAATTCTCTACGATGGCCAATCTCATGACCAGCTCAACTTCGGATCGCTTCGCCAACAGTTTGGTGTTGTTTTGCAAGAACCCTTTCTGTTCAACACCTCAATCCGCCAAAACATTGCCTTCGGCAACCCCGAATTGACCTTAGAGGAAACAATGCAAGCTGCAAAATTAGCCGCCATTCATGACGACATTCTCCAAATGCCAATGCAATACGAAACGATGGTTTCTGAAGGTGGAAACGCGCTCTCAGGTGGCCAGCGCCAACGCCTGTCGTTGGCACGCGCCCTAGCTAGCAAACCCACCATCCTGGTCCTGGATGAGGCCACCAGCCATCTGGATGTGACCACTGAAAATCTGGTTGAAACACATCTCAATGCTCTGGCTTGTACGCGGGTTGTCGTTGCTCACCGTCTTAGCACTATTCGTAATGCCGACCTTATCATGGTGTTGCACGAAGGACAAATCGTGGAGCGTGGGAGGCATCACGCTCTCATCGCACGCAGTGGACATTATGCAGCCCTTATTTCAGATCAGATGGAACAGGAAGAAAAAGTAATGGCAAACTCACCGCTATGACAACATAGGATATCCAGCTCAAGCATATTTGGCTGCCAAATAATTGAAAATTTCACGCATATCAAAATTAAAGGAGATCAGTATGTCACAAATAGATGTTATTCGGGCCTGGAAAGATGAGGCCTATCGTCACAGTTTGACTAAGAACGAATTGATGAATTTACCACCGAATCCAGCAGGGATTCTGGAGCTGAATGATGTTGACTTGAAATCTGTCGCAGGTGCCACTGTTAATCCTAGTCAATGTGGCTGGACGGCCGTTTGTGTGAGCTTCGTCGGCTGCAATAGTATCGGCTGTGGTGGTGGCGGTGGCGGTAGTGCCAAGTGCAATGTTATGTGACCTTTAACCCTATTGTTAACTTCTATGGGTTTGCCAATCTGACCGCGGCAGATTGATACCAAATATTTTAGTGTAACTTTCAAAACAAGGAGAAAGTCATGAAAAAAGCAGATATTGTTCGCGCTTGGAAAGATGAAGTTTATCGTCACAGCCTTTCCAAAGAAGAATTAGGGCAGCTACCACAACATCCCGCAGGTTTGGTTGAGATAACTGAATCAGAGATGGAGATGGTTGCTGGTGGCGGTACAGTCGCAAAATCAGCTTGCGTTTGCGTAATGTAATATCCGTATAGCTGCGTTTTTTTTCGTAAAACGATCATACAAATACAACAAGGAGATAAAAATGAAAAATATTGACCCTATTCGCGCTTGGAAAGATGAAGCATATCGTGAGAGTCTCACCCCGGAAGAACTGGCCAAATTGCCAGATAACCCAGCTGGATTGATTGAACTATCGGATATGGATCTGGGTTATGCAGTTGGTGGTGCAAGTGCAGATCAGGGGCAGCAATGTGAATGCTCTGTTGTCTCACCATATTGCTGGACAAATACCTGTACATCTCAACCAGGACCTTGGGGCTGCGCTGGTTAATCAGTTTTAATGATTTTGGGGGTTGGATTTTGTTCAGCCCTCAAAATCATCTGCCCGCTGGACTTTGAGGCTGTGCTGGGTAAATATATCTGAACGTTATGCGGGTTGGGCGAAGGTTCAACTTTCATATTTAACTTGTCTAATTTGCAAGCGCGAAGAGATATGCAAGTTAGATGGGCATACTAAATGGGAGAACGCGTTGTGCATAATAAACTGTTCGTAAATGACCCTAATTGGTATCGTGCTTTTACATTAAAGGAACGTTTGGCCGCATTACCGTCAACAAACGAAGTGTTGTCCAAGGGTGCATCTGTAGACGAAAATGTAGAGCGAAAAATAAAACAATGGGCTTCGCAAGAACCATTTAACAAAAACGGCTATTTTAAGCAGCGTTTGGCAAATGATGGGATAGAGGAGTCAACGTTACGATATTTGCTGAATGAGCCAATGGAAGTAATGCAAGAACGCTTAGAATTTCCAGATTGGTTAAGTGATATTTTTGATGCTTACGAAAATCCTTATCCGCCTGTTTTTTTGCCAGAGCAACCCGAAAGCCCTCATTTACAGCAGGTAGGCGGGTTCTCGAATCTGGTTATGCCGCTTATTAATCGGGCCGGTGCCCGATTGCGTGATGGCATAGAACAGTTATTACATACATTTCCCCTGGCACCATTTGAGCTGGAAACGGCCGTTTCTATCTTCTTGAAGCCTCTGCCCCAGCTATTAATATCAATATTGCATCGGACACTCATTCTGGAATTGAACGTCGCTCGATTAGAAGATAAATTGCATGGAAGCAATGCCGAGGAGCGGTATCAAGACTTTTTGTCGCAATTGCTTGAGCCAAAGTTTGCTCTAAAACTTTTACAAGAATACCCAATTATTGCCAGACAAACGACTATTATTCTTAATAACTGGGTGACATTTAACTTTGAATTTTTGAATCATCTGTGTACAGATTGGTCAACCATTTGCAATGAATTTTCCCTCGACCAGAAACCAGGCAACTTAGTTAATGTCAAAGGAAATGCTGGCGATCGGCACAGAAACGGCCGTTCCGTACTAATTACTGAGTTTAGTTCAGGTTTTCGCCTTGTTTACAAACCAAGATCCTTAGCAATTGAAAAACAGTTTCAACATTTATTATCTTGGCTCAATAGTCACAATGCGATCTCATTCCAAACAATCAATATAATTGACCGAGGCAGCTATGGCTGGGGTGAGTATATTAATAATAAACCCTGTCAAACTCCTCAAGAAGTCACGCGATTTTATGAAAGACAAGGTGGTTATTTAGCACTCCTCTACGCCTTAGAAGCAACTGATTTCCATTATGAAAATTTGATCGCTTCTGGTGAACATCCCGTTCTTGTTGACCTGGAATCTCTTTTTCATCCGCGTGTTGCGGACAGCCTGCGTCGCCAGCAATCCGATCTGTTTTCTGGCAACATGATGGCCTATTCGGTCTTAAGAATCGGCCTGTTACCGCAGAGGCTTTGGGTTGATGAGGAGTCAGACGGAGTGGAAATCAGCGGGTTAAGTGCCACGCCCGGCCAACTCTCGCCAACGCCTATTGTGCAATGGAAGAATACAGGCACAGACGAAATGCATATTGTCCGCGAACGCATGCCACTATCCGGTAGCCAAAATAGGCCAACTTTAAATGGGGATGAGATCAACGTCCTGGATCACGTCGATGCGATAACGGATGGTTTCTGCCAGATTTACAGCATACTTCTTTCTCACCAAGAAAAACTATCAAATCCGAATGGTTTATTAGCATCTTTTTTGCAGCATCAGATACGCGTGATATTACGTCCGACCCGCACATATGCTGTTCTTTTACAAGAAAGCTATCATCCTGATCTATTGCGCAACGCACTTGATCGTGAGCGCTTCTTTGACAAATTGTGGGTTGGTATTGAAGAAGATAACAACTATCTAATGCCAAAAGTAATTCCTCATGAACGTCAGGATTTATTAAACGGGGATATTCCTCTTTTTACATCGCGACCCAATTCGCGCCATTTGTGGAGTAGTTCTGGTGAATGTATTCCTGACTTCTTTGATGAATCGGCCTGGGCTTTTGTACAAGATCGCTTACAACAGCTAAGTAATGCCGATTTAGAGAATCAACTATGGTTTATTCGTGCTTCGTTGGCGACCCTAACTTCAGCGGTAGAGCAGCCAAAACTACAAGCGTACCTGCCTTCTCAGCCAAAACAAGCTGCCGAATGCGAATTACTTTTCTCTGCTGCTGAAAAAGTTGGGCGGCGTTTAGAATCACTTGCCTTAAAGAGCCAAGACAAAGCCCATTGGGTTGGCTTAACCCCAATCACCCAGAATCATAATGCCGTTGTCTCGTTAGGTAGTGATCTATACAGTGGGCTGCCAGGCATCATTTTGTTTTTGGCCCATCTGGGTAACTTAACTGATGAACCACGGTACACACGTCTAGCCAAGGCCGGTTTCAACTCTTGGCAAGAGCAAATAGATCAGAACCGATCAAGCCTAACCCCGGTAGGTGCTTACAATGGTTGGGGCGGTATGATCTATACATTGGCAAATCTTAGCAATCTTTGGCAAGCTCCCTCATTGCTCGAAGAGGCAGTAGATATCGTTCAACTGCTCCCCCCGCTCATCGAAAAAGATACTACATTTGATGTCGTTGGTGGAGCCGCTGGATGTATCGTCTCTCTTGCGACCTTATATAAACTGCTGCCCGATGCCAAAATAGTAGATGTACTTACACAATGCGGTGAACATTTACTAAAAACTGCACAGCCTATGCAGCCAGGACTTGGCTGGTTATCAAAGAAGATGACTAGCAGGCAGCCTCTCACGGGCATGTCTCATGGCGGTGCAGGTATTGCCTGGGCTCTGTTTGAATTAGCGAACCTGACCGGAGAGAATCGCTTTTATGAAGCTGCAATAGAGGCCATCCGGTATGAACGGAGTCTCTATTCGCCTGAAGCACAAAATTGGTTCGATTTACGCGAAAATAGCATACCATCAGCAGGAACTTCTGGAGAGTCTCATAAATGCACTGTGGCATGGTGTCATGGAGCTCCTGGGATTGGCTTAGCACGCTTGCTGTCGTTGCCGTATTTTGAGGATCAAGAAGTGCTGGCAGAAATTCAAACAGCTCTGCATACAACAAGAGCTCAAGGGTTTGGCATGAGTCACTGCCTATGTCACGGTGATCTTGGTAACCTGGAACTCTTTTTACTAGCTAAAGACGTAATAGGGGATTCTAATTGGGATGAGTTTATTGCGCATCTGGTACCAGCAATTTTAGACAGCTTTGAGGATCATGGTTGGTTGTGTGGAAACCCCCTTTGGGTGGAAGAACCGGGATTGATGACAGGGTTAGCCGGGATTGGTTACCAACTCTTGCGCTTGGCTAAACCGGAAATGGTGCCCTCAGTGTTGGCTTTGGAAGCACCAAACCAATTTGAAAGCGATTCGTAACCCATCAAATCAAGTAGGTGACAGATTTTTTGGTACGTGCTGTCTTCTTGATGTAGCGGAAGGTAACATTGCCACACGGTGTGCAAGGCATCGGCTACGTCTGGGTACCAAGCGGGATCGGCCGTTTCTAGTTGTTGCTTCAAATGAGGCTGCATATCGGTAAATACGGCCGTATCCCACCCCGACAACCGCAAAAATGCAAGTAGCTCCGGCAAACTCATGCTGCTGTAAACCTTCTCAACCACACCCTTTAGCGCGTAAAAATCATCCGGGCTGCCGCCCTCACCCACTGCTTGGGCAAAAGCAAGCTGTGTTTCCTGCGCTTGCTGTGGCAGCTGCCCCAACCCATAGGCCAGCAGTTGGATGTTGTCTTGATAATGAGGAGCTTGGCACACCAGTCCACCGCTACGCGAAATGTATTCGCTAAGGGCGTGGTAATTGACCATGAGTGAAAAGCTGCCGTGCAGGTTGGGCAGCGGATCGGGCTGGTTGAGGAGCGCATCTATCTGGCTGTACCCCCGGTCGCTGGTGAGCAAGAGCAAGCGGCCGTTACCAAACCGCTGCCAATACTGCACACAATCCAGCCCTACGTTAGGAAACGAGAATTTGCAGTCTGGCAGCGTTGCTTCGTAATCATCTAAAATTTGGTTGTAAACATGCTGATCGTAAACCGATTTCTCTAGAGGAATCGGTTCATAATGCAGTTCCAGACGATCCCAGAGAGAAGCGTCAACCAAATCCGGCTCTGGCTGGCGGCTGGTGAGCGTGAGTAAATTTTGGCACAGCAGCCCATCTTCGATAACAAAGCTGTCTTGCGGAACGCTGTCGAAAAAGTAGTTAGCGATGAGAATAAGGGGATTTGAAACCGCTTCTGGGGTGAGGGTTTGATTGCTGATTTGCAGGTGAAACGGCCGTTCCATCGCCATCACGTCAAACAAAGCCACGTCTAACAAACCTGCATCAAAATATTGTTGGAAACGGCCGTGTCCGCGCCAAAATTCCAGAATCTCAGGCACGAAATCCGTCATGATGTAGCGGATAGGCTGGCTGGCAAAAGAGGATTGATGGTATTTGGGCAAAAATATTTGCAAAAAATGATAGGCTAACCGCCCGGAACCCGCCCCCAACTCTACAATGTTTATGGGTTGCGAAGCATCGAGAGCAAAGTCACTCTGCTGGGCTGCTGCGAAGCAATCCCGCAGGTAGCCAAATAGAATCTGGCTGTAGGCTCGGGCCATGACGGGATTGCTACTGATGTCGCTAGGCACCACGTCATCTTGCCAGGCTTTCATCCCTGTATTTAGAAAATACGCTTGCTGAATCTGCCAGAGCAATGAGCGAGATAGCGGCTTGTCGGCATCGATAATGACTCGTTTACTCATCAAAAAATCTGCTCTCATATGTCATTTCGGCCAGAGGGAGAAATCCCAACTACTTTCAAAGACGATCAGCCTTAAAGTTGAGCAGGATTTCTCGCCAAAAAAGCGGTTCGAAATGACATCTGGTGTTTGAGTTGTTTTAAGCAGCCAGCTTACTTGCCAGTTCTATGAAATAGTTGATTGATTCCGGGTTGCGCATGGCACCGAGGTTGGCCGCTTTTTCTACTGGATGTCCCAACAAAATGCGCCGCACAGGAATTTCCAACTTCTTGCCGCTGAGCGTGTACGGCAGCTCCTGCACTTGGTAAATGGCATCTGGCACGTGTCGCGGCGACAGTTCACGCCGCAAGGTTTGATTAATTTGTCCACGCAGCTCGTCATCTAACATTTTGCCCTCAGCCAAAATAACGAAGAGCGGCATGAAGGAATCGCGCTCCAGCAGTTCCAAATCAACAACCAGGCTGTCCAACACGCCGTCAATCGCTTCTACGCAGGCATAAATTTCACTCGTCCCCATGCGGATGCCTTTGCGATTGATGGTGGCATCGGAACGGCCGTAAATCACACAGCCGCCTCGCTCATTAAACTGTATCCAATCCCCATGCCGCCACACGCCGGGGAACATCTCAAAGTAGCTGGCACGGTATCGTGCGCCATCCGCGTCATTCCAAAACCGAATCGGCATCGAGGGTGTCGGCGCAGCGATGATTAGTTCACCCACCTCCCCCACAACCGGCTCGCCGCGGTTGTTCCATGCCTGCACCTTCACTCCCAGCCAGGCCGCCTGAATTTCCCCGGCATAGACCGGTTTTAAGCAGCAGCCACCCACAAATCCATTACACAAATCGGTGCCGCCACTGAGCGATTCCAAAGCGAAATTATCGTGTACATTTTGGTACAGCCATTCAAATGCTGACACAGGCAATGGTGCCCCGGTCGAGCCAATGCCACGCAATTGGCTAAGATCGTGCTGCTGGTTGGGCTGAATCCCCACGTTCATGCAAGCGGCGACAAAGGCAGGGGAGAGGCCAAAATAGGTCATGCCGCTGCGCTCGGCCAAATCCCACAGCCTGCCGAGTGTTGGGTAAGAGGGGCTACCGTTGTATAGAATGATGGTGCTGCCGCTCAGCAATGCACCAAGCTGGTAGTTCCACATCATCCAGCCTGTGCTGGTGTACCAAAAGAAGCGGTCGCCGGGATGTAAATCGTTGTGAAAGATGGTGGCCTTTTTGTGCTCAAGTAGGTTGCCACCGTGTCCATGCACAATTGGCTTGGGCAAGCCCGTTGTGCCAGATGAATACAATATCCACAATGGATGATTAAATGGCAGCTGCGCAAAGGTTAGTTCTGGTGTCTCATCCGCCTCTGCCAAAATGTCTGGCCATGAGAGGGTGTTGGGTAACGGAGCATTATCTAACAACGGAATTGCGATACTGTTTTCTAGCGTGGGCAAGTTTGCTTGCAGTTGGGTCACAATGTCCCGGCGGTCAAACGGCCGTCCGTTATAACGGTAACCATCTACGGTGATGAGTAATTTCGGTTCGATTTGGGCAAAGCGATCCAGCACGGCTTTGCTGCCAAAATCAGGCGAAGCACTGGACCAAATCGCCCCCAGGCTGGCCGTTGCCAAACAAGCGATTATTGCTTCTGGAATATTGGGTAAATAGGCCACGACGCGATCCCCTTGCCCGATGCCAATTTGCTTTAGATGTTGTTGCAGAACGGCCGTTTGCCGATAAACCTCGGCCCAGCTCCATTCAACCAGCGGGCCATCTTCATCCTCGTACAAAAACGCTGGACGCGAATCGGTCATTTGGGCAAAGATGTTCTCGGCATAATTGAGCCGTGCTTCCGGGAACCAAACCGCACCGGGCATTTGGGCATTGGCCAGAGCCACCTCACCCCGCTGAGACGCTTTCACCTCGCAAAACGTCCAAACCGCTTGCCAAAACGCGCCCAACTCCGTCACCGACCATTGCCATAGCGCATCGTAGCTGTCGAAATTCAGATTTTTCTCAGCCGCCAGCCAGCGCATGAAGCGGGTTAGGTTTGCGTTTTCCACAACTTCGGCTGATGGCTGCCACAGCAAATCGCCTTGTTGCAATTTTGTCATATGATTTTCCAAAATTTTAGCCACAGAGCCGCACAGAGAATTATGAGACTTCTCTCTTTCCTCTGTATCCTCTGTGGCAAATTAAATCTCATCCCAGGGGATAGGGCTGACGTCGTCGTGGCGCAGGGTGCGGGTTTGGCCGCGTTTAATCTGCATAATGAGGCGGCAAGCTGGGTCTGGGCAAACAACGCGGGCGTCCGTTTCCATCCAGTCGGCTGGATGATTTTGCCGCTGCTTGGCGGGCAGCAGTGGTATCGCCGCCTGGAGCGCATAGAGACAAAAATCGGCACCATCTGGCAATGAGAGCTTGCCACTGCGCAGGAAAAAGCGATCCCCCACGGCCATGTTGCAGGTGCAGTTCCCCTCAATCGCTTCCACTTCAATGGTGAGATCGTACAGTTGAAATTCGTCAGATTTCATGTCAACGCTTTCCGAACGATGGGCAGCACTTTTTTCCCCAGCAGGCACAGCCCATCATGGCTTGTTATACCATGTGGCGTGCCAAATTCCACGCGATTGGCACCTGCCGCCAATAGTTCCAGCGTCTGTTGGCCGATTTCCGACGGTGTGCCCGCAAGGGCGAACTTTTTCAATAATTCATCGGAGATAAGCGAAACGGCCGTTTCCCATTCATGCTGGTTGACGGCCGTTTCTAACCGCCCAACCAGCTCTAAGTCTAATGCCAGCGTAGGGTCCAGTCGAGCTACAATGGGCAAGTAGAGGGCTACTTCCCGCCGCGCCAAAGTCAGTGCCTCTGCCCGATCCTCCGATACCACCGAGACTGCGCCCACAACGATATCTGGCGCGGAACCCTCGATGGCCAACTGCTGCCGCAGCCAGCGCACCGCGCCGGGGTTAGCCGTACCGCCCAGCTTAATCTCATCCACCAACGGCCGACAGACGGCGATAGTTTTTTGCCCCCAACTGCCCAGCAAGAAGGGAATATTCGGGTTAACGGCCGTCCAGCGAAACGCCTCCCCACCAGCCAGCGGAAAATAATCGCCCGGCAGCGGTTCTGTACGTTTTTGCAGCAGATGGCGCACACAGGCCATCGCTTCCCGCAGCTGCTGCGGGGCGTTTTGTGGCTGCAAGCCAACAAAATCTAGCCAGGCTCCTCGCGCAAAACCCAAGTAGGAACGGCCGTTGCTCATTTCATCAATGAGGGCGATGTTGGCAGCAATGTTGATGGGATGGCAGGTGAAGGGATTGACCGCCGCGGGCCCAACGCGGACCCGGCTGGTGGCGCGGGCAATTTCCAGCAAGGGCAGCCAGGCCGGTTGGTAGAGAAGATCATTGTAGACGGTGATGCCATCAAAGCTGTAATTTTCGGCAATCTGGGCCAAACGGCCGTATGCGTTCAGTGGCTTGTCAGTTTGAAAGGCGATTGAAATTGTGGGCGCAGACATACCTGTATTTTGCTAATTTCTGTGCAAATCGCAAAAAGTCGCATACCCTTGCTGTGCAAATTGAGCATTAGTAAAGGAAGGCAACATGCTGACAGAAAAAGAGAGGAGCCAAGTAGTTGAAGCGTTACTAGAGGCAAACGAAACCAAGGTGCAAACCATACGGCCGTCTGCCCTGTTCCCCCATATTGAATTTGAGGATTCCTACGCAATTTCCGCCGAAGTGGCGCAACGCACCATAGCTGATGGGGCCAAGCTCATCGGTTACAAGGTGGGGTTAACCTCAATCGCTATGCGACGTTCCTCTAAAATTGATGAGCCGGACTTTGGCTTTTTGTATGATCATTTTCTCATTGAAGACGGTGCAAAAGTGCCACATGCCAATTATTGTGTGCCTCGGGTGGAGCTAGAGCTGGCCTTTATTTTGGGTGCGCCGCTCAGGGGGCCGGGCGTCACCATGCTCGATGTGCTGCGGGCTACAGAATTTGTGGTGCCTTCCATTGAAATTATTGATACCCGAGTGGACGAACCGCGGAAAATTTACGACACCATTGCCGATAATGGGGCTGGGGCGGGGATTGTGTTGGGCGGACGGCCGTTTCACCCCCGCGATCTTAATTTGCATATGGTGCCAGGCATTCTGTATCGCAATACTGAAATCGAAGAAACAGGATTGTCCTGTGGCGTTATGGGGCATCCGGCCAACGGGGTGGCCTGGCTGGCCAACAAGTTAGCCACCCTGGGATATTCTCTCGAGCCAGGGCAAATGCTCTTGGCTGGTTCGTTTGTGCGCCCCGTCTGGGCCAATGTTGGCGACACCATTCGGGCTGACTTTGGCGATTTAGGTTCACTTGCCGTTCAATTCGTCTAATATGTGTGGTAACGGCCGTACATTGCGCACCATCATCAACCCTTGTGAAAAGCAAATAGGAGAAAAAGCATGAAATCAATCCCCTCTGTCCCCCTGGCAATGCAAACATACCCGCTTCCAGAAATGCAAGCTCGCGCCCAACAATTTTTCAACCTCATGCAGCAGCGGCACAGCACGCGCGACTTTGCCGACAAGCCCGTTCCCCTGGATGTCATCATGAAATGCCTGGAAACTGCCGGTCGCGCTCCCAGTGGGGCCAACCAGCAGCCGTGGCATTTTGTCGTGGTTACTGATCCTGACATCAAGCACAAAATTCGCCTGGCGGCCGAAGAAGAAGAACGCGCTTTTTATGCAGGGCGCGCCTCAGAAGAGTGGCTGGAAGCACTGGCTCCATTGGGTACGGATGCTGATAAATCGTTCATTGACAAAGCGGGATGCCTCGTTGTCATTTTCGCCCAATCATACGGATTGGCTGATGATGGTTCGCGCATCAAACATTATTATGTGCAAGAATCTGTGGGCATAGCCACTGGCTTTTTGATTGCAGCTTTGCACAATGCTGGTCTGGCTTGTCTAACCCACACGCCCAGCCCCATGGGCTTCTTGGGCGAAATCTTGCAGCGTCCCAAAAACGAACGCGCTTACATTAACCTGGTGGTCGGCTACCCAGCCGAAGATGCCCAGGTTCCCACCCATGCTTTAGAGAAAAAGAAGACAAACGAATTTGTGACTATTCTATAGAAAGCTGAGTAATAGTGGCTACGCGAAATTATCACCAAGTGGCTGACTACATCCAACTTTGCAAAAACCGCAATTTCACTAGCGCATCATCATAGGTGCTGTAACCCCAAACAATAGGCTGATCATCTGCATTGTAAAATGTGGTAGAAAACCGCAAGAGTTGCGTCCCCAGGGCGCATTTTAATAAACGGATAGTATTTTCATCATTTGCCACCGTTGGACTTATTTCGTAAATGGCGTAAGCAATTGTCTGTTGGCAATAATTTTGCAAAAAGGTGTGTAACGGCAAACGGCCGTCCAAGCCATCACCCTCCCCTGTAAACAAACTCTGTGGGATGATGTTGGTTGCTAATATAAACGGCCGTTCATCCGCCAAAAACAGCCGCACTAGCACCAACACCGGCTCCCCTGCTGCCAAATTTAAGCGAGCGGCTTCTGCCGCTGTGGCTGGCCGTTGCAACATGGAGATGGGTTGGATGGTCGGTTTATAGCCAGATTCTGCAATGAGACGGCCGTAATCTAGCACACCACCCAGCGTATTCACTTCCCCCACCCGCTGGTTCACATATGTACCAGCACCCTGCCGCCGAATGATTAACCCCTCGTTTGCCAGCCGCGTCAGCACCGTACGAACAGTGGCCCGGCTTACGCCAAACTCAGCCGAAAGCGTCAACTCTGTCGGCAATTTGTCGCCAGGTTTATAGGCTCTGTGCCGAATACGCTGCCGCAGCTTCAGCTCTACTTGCTCAATATTTAGCTTGGGTCGCTCCATCTCTTTCGCCATACAAAACTGGTGATAATCATCGCAACGCCAGCATGACATTTGTCATGCTAGCACAAGGCACTTTTAGCATAATTTTGCCCAAATACGGCACCTTTTTCTTGTCCCACAAAGAAGAATGTGATAAAAAGTACAAAATTTGTCAGACCAATTGGCATATTATTTGCACTCCTAGCCTAATACTGCACAAACTTTAAAATATTGGCAAACAATTTACACCATTTGCCAGACTCCCAATTAGAAAACTTGAGTCAAAGAGGACACATATGAAAGAAATAATCAACACCCTCAACCAGCGTGTAGCCAACGCTGAAGGGGATATTTTGCGTTTCTTCCGCGAAATCGTTGCTATTCCCAGCATGGACAGCGATATTGAAGAAGTAGGCAAACGCATCGGCGAAGAAATGCGCAAGCTCAACTACGATGAAGTGTACGTAGATAAATACGGCTCCATCGTTGGCAAAATTGGCAACGGTCCCAAAATACTGCTCTACGATACACACATAGACACCGTTGGCATTGGCGATCCAGACCAATGGGAATGGGATCCATTTGAAGGCAAAGTTGAAGATGGCATGCTGTACGCACGTGGTGCCCTGGATGAGAAAAACAGCACCCCAGGCATGGTTTACGGGCTGGCAATGGCCCGTGACCTCAGCTTGCTAGAAGGGTTCACCTGCTACATTCTCGGCAATATTGAAGAATGGTGCGATGGCGTAGGCTGCGCCGCCTTCCACGATTGGGAGGGTGTCCATCCTGATTTTGTTGTCATCGGGGAACCTACCAATATGAAAGTGTATCGTGGTCACAAAGGGCGCATTGAGATGGAAATCACCTGCAAAGGCAAAAGTGCCCACGCCGCCAGCAACTACATGGGTGACAATGCCGTTTACAAAATGCTGCCCATCATCCAGGCGATTTCTGAAATGGAAAAAGATTTTGAGCCACACGAATTTCTTGGCCAGGGGCGGGTCACAGTCACCCGCATTTCCAGCGTTAGCCCTAGCACCAACGCCGTCCCCGACGAGTGCACCATCTTCATTGACCGCCGCGTTACCTTTGGCGAAACCAAAGAGTATTGGCGCAACGCCCTGGAAGCAATTATCCCCGAATCACGCAAAGATGATTTTGAAATTCGCAAACTGATTTACACAGAACCCAGCCACACGGGAGCCGTGTACGAATATGAGCAATATTTCCCCGCCTGGGCATTAGAGGAGAATCATCCCTTTGTGCAGGCTAGTGTAAAAACATTGCAAGCCCTGTGGTCAACCGGTGACCCATTTGGCCAAGGCAAGTGGGATTTCTCAACCAACGGAAATTACTGGACAGGCAAATTAGGCATTCCCAGCATTGGTTTTGGGCCTGGCAACGAAATTTATGCCCATGCCGTCAACGAGCATGTGCCCTTAAAAGATGTCGTTGAAGCAACAAAATTTTATGCGCTGCTACCAGCGATGATAAAGTAACTGAAATAACCTTTCATTTGGAGGACAAAAGATGCAAACTCACCTTCGCGGACGCGACATGATTACCACTCAGGAATGGACTAAAAGCGAAATTGATACCATCATTGATGTTGCCCTAGACTTAAAACGGAAGCGGGCAATGGGTATGCCTCACGCAGTTTTGCGCGACAAAGTGCTTTCCATGCTCTTCTTTTTTACCAGCACTCGCACCCGCAACAGTTTTGAAGCAGGTATGGCCCAGCTTGGGGGCCATGCCCAATTTATCGATGAAAAAACTACCCAGATTAGCCACGGCGACACCGGCAAAGAAATTGGCGAGATTTTAGGTCGTTACAATGACGGGATTGCTATTCGCCAATGTGATTGGGGAGTTGGGAATGATTACATTCGTGGCGTCGCCGATGCAAGCCGCGTTCCTGTGCTAAACATGCAGTGTGACCACTTCCACCCTTTCCAGATTTTGGCCGATTTACTCACAATTATTGAGCACAAAGGCGATCCACGCGGCAAGACAATTAACGTCAGCTATGCCTACGCCAAAAGCTACCAAAAACCTATGAGCGTGCCCATCAGCCTTATTTTGCTCATGACGCGCTTCGGTATGAACGTCCGCCTCACCCATCCGCCGGAATTTAATCTCATTCCCGAATATGTAGAGCAAGCCAAAGAAAACGCACGTAAGTCGCACGGCTCATTTGAAATTTTGGATGATTTTGATGCTGGCTTCAAAGATGCTGATATTGTTTATCCCAAAGCGTGGGGGTGTATGTTGACAACGGAGAATTTAGAGGAGTCAGCTGAAATCAGCAAGAAATACACCGATTGGATTACCGATGAACGGCGCATGGCCTTGGCTAAAGATGATGCCATCTACATGCACTGCCTGCCTGCTGACCGCAATATCGAAGTGACTGATGGCGTGATTGATGGCCCCAATAGCGTCGTATATGATGAAGCTGAAAATCGCCTGCATGTGCAAAAAGCGGTGATGGCTTTGACTATGTAATTGAGTAACTGTGTAAATGGTTTGCTACCTAATTTGACAATGTTAGATTCACGGGCCACGAGCCTTTCTAAGCCGTGACTTTCGTGAGCGAGTACGATTATCCAAGTGTTTGACAACCAATTCAGCCGCCTGGCGTGACGACAACTGCGGCAACGGCAACGCGGCTCGTAGCAAGGTACGAACGTTAACAATCGATAAATTGGGCAAAGTATCCGTTTCGTAGGCAGCCAACAAAGCCGGGTCACGAGGATATGCCTCCGTCCACTCGAGCAAGGTTTCGGTGATGAAGGCACTGGCCATGATGGTCAAGGCGAGATGGTGAACCCAGGCAGGGTACTTCTGGGCCTGAAATTCATCCCACCCCAACTCCGATTTGGCGTCCTGATGGGCCCGTTCGATGAAGTAGCGATGCGACTTGTGCCGGGCCATTGTCTCCAGAGGAATATCAGCCGGGGCATTGCTCAGTGAATAAGTAACTTTACCGTTGGCGCGGCGGATCAGCAGCCATTCCTGGCGGCAACTTCCCTCTTCACTGACGGTCCACACCCGTTGCCGGGCAAATTGGGCAGTGAGATGGCCCCGTTCATGTGGACGAAGGGTGATGGCGGTGAATGAGAACGCCGATGCCAGTTGTTCAGGTGTGGTCTGACTGCCTAACACAGTAATTTGGACATGCTTGCGCTTTGGTTCCCGGATGACCTGAGGTTTCTCCAGATAAAGCGACAAGTTGCAGGGAATATCGGCAAAGTATTGGATGGACAGCTGGTCTAATTCAGCCCGCAACCAGTGGCTGCGGCCATACAAGCTGTCGCAGTCAAAGGCGTCAAAGGCGACGCCATTGGCCAGGACCCGCTTGACCATGACCAGTACCAGTTCGATCTTGGTCTGAAATTCCCGGTCAGCGGGGATGGCTAGCTTGTTGCGTCGCCGCGCATAGGCCGGGGTGAACCATTTTTCTGGCAAGTACAGTTCGCCATCAATCCAGGTGCGGTAGCCATCTTTGGCCAAGGCCAAAAACACACCCACCTGACTCATGTCAACTTTTCCCAGGCGACCATTGTGCTGCCGACTGCTGCCGGCGCTGCCATCACCGGCCTTCTCCTCTGCACTTTCATCAGCAATGAGGACACTGCCTTGCTGGTAGTGGGGCAAACTGCTGATATCTTGTTGCAGGACGGCGATCAAATCGTTCCCGGCCCAAGGTGAATCGGCGATGAATTGTTGCAGATTTTGTTCGGGGATTCCCGCTACACGGGCAATCCCGCTGATATGCCGGTTGCTCTCCATTCGTAACAAGCCACTCAGGTAATGATAGCCATATTCACTGGTATCGCGTGTCTTGGTTTTCATCCAATAACGATAACGTTCATGATACTGGTCAAGCCGCTCACCCAATTTATCGATAGCTGCTTCATTTAGCCCCCACTGGGCTAACCGTGAAGTTTTTTCTTTTCCATTTTCAAATTTTACTGATATTGGCTCTCACGAGCCTAATTTAACATTGTCAAACTAATTACATTTTTACTTAATTACCAAATTACCTAAAATGATTGATTTACAAACCCGCAATGAAGATGCGCTTGGCCGTACAGTTGAACGAGCAAAAGAGCGCAATATTATTATTCCTACGTTCAGCCAAATGCGAAATCCGCGTCTGATTCCTGATCGTATTCGCCAAAAATTGCATGAGGTTGGCCTCTGGGATTTGAATCCCCTGAATTTGTTCCGCATCAATTGGCACAATGAACCAGTGGCCAGGGGTGGCGATTACGGTGGCGTTAACTATCTGGAACTGCCATCTGCCTTAACGGGTGTAGAGGCTCGTATTGTTTTAGTTGTTGGCAAATGGTTTCCCACGGGTGCGCACAAAGTCGGTGCGGCCTTTGGCTGCTTAGCCCCCCAACTGGTCACTGGCCAGTTTGATCCCACTACGCAAAAAGCGGTTTGGCCCTCCACGGGCAACTATTGCCGCGGAGGAGCCTACGACTCGAATCTGCTTGCTTGCGAATCCATTGCTATTTTGCCAGAAGGTATGAGTAAAGAGCGATTCGAGTGGCTGGCTCAGGTTGCTGGTGAAACGATTAAAACGCCCGGTTCTGAAAGTAATGTAAAGGAAATTTTTGATAAGTGCTGGGAGTTAAGCAACTCCGGCGAAGATTTGGTGATTTTTAACCAATTCGACCAACTAGGAAATTATCTGTGGCATCATGAGGTAACTGGCCCTGCGATAGAAGAGGTGCTGAAATATATCATGGGTCCGGAGGATCGTTTTCGTGGTTTTACGGTCACGACGGGTTCAGCAGGCACCATTGCAGCGGGCGACTACTTGAAGAAGCTGTATCCGCAAAGCAAGATTGCTGCCAGTGAAGCGTTGCAATGCCCCACCTTGCTTAATAATGGGTTTGGGGCGCATCGTATTGAGGGCATTGGTGACAAGCACGTGCCGTGGATTCACAACGTGAAAAATACGGACATGGTCATTGCCATTGACGATGCAGCCAGCATAGCGTTAACACGCTTGTTTAACGAACCTGCTGGGCAAGAATATCTGGTAGAACAAGGGATTTCGGCTGATTTGGTGAGCAGGTTGTCGCTATTGGGCATTTCTGGCATTGCTAACATGCTGTCTGCCATTAAGTTTGCCAAGTATTATGAGCTAACTGGGCAGGATGTGGTGATGACGGTGGCAACTGACTCTATGGAGATGTACCAGAGTCGTTTGGAAGAGTTGAACGAGGCGGAGGGGGCATTTACGGCCGTTCACGCCGCCGTTGCTTCTGAAAGGTACTTGTTGGGTCAGTCTGTTGATTACATGGAAGAGTTGACGTATTACGGCCGTAAACGAATCCATAACCTGAAATATTACACCTGGGTTGAGCAGCAAGGGAAAACATACGAAGAAATTCAGGCCCAATGGTACGATGACAGCTATTGGGAAAGCATCCCCGCTAAAGCTGGCGAAATCGACAAATTGATCGAAGACTTCAACGAGAGAACGGGTCTGCTCCAGGAAATGTCATAAAACAATTGTAATTGGGTGGAATGCTCTAAAATTGCGCTCCACCCGATTTTATGGCTGCACTATTACAATTGCATACTCTGCGAAAGCAACCGGAAAGAACTTGCAACTGAGGAGGAAAGAGCGTGCAAAAAAACAGGTTCGATAGCGTCTTTTTTCAGCGTCTATACGACGCGCTGCTGCCATTTGCGGCCGTTTTGGCTGCGTTTCTCATTGGTGCAGTGGTACTGCTATTGCAAGGCGTCAATCCGATTGAAGCGTATCAGGCATTGTTTGTTGGCGCATTTGGCAATAAAAATGGCCTCTCAGACACGCTCGTAAAAGCGATCCCCCTAATGTTGGTGGGATTAGGCATTGCCATTGCTTTTCGTGGCGGTGTCATCAACATTGGTGCTGAAGGCCAAATTATTGTTGGATCGCTGCTAACCACCTTTTTGGTGGTGCAAATGGGCGAGAGCATCCCGGCCTTTTGGGGGATTGTTATTGGCATGATTGCCGGGGCGTTTATGGGTGCCATTTGGGGAGCCATTCCAGGGTACCTAAAAGCCAGGCTGGGCGTCAACGAAATTCTGAGTACCATCATGATGAACCAGATCGCCATCCAGATTGGCTTTTATTTGTTGCGTGGCCCCATGATCGATCCGGCTGAGGTGGAAGCTGGCACCAACATTCCCCACTCGGCCCGCCTGGCACGACTGTATGATTTACCACGCTTTACCGATTTGGCCCAATCGCTTGGTCTCACAAAATCAGCCGAAGAGCTTGGCTTAACTGGCTACACGGCCGAATTATATGGCGTCCTTGTAGAGCCTTCGCGACTGCATACGGGATTTTTCTTGGCCGTGGTTGCCGCCATTTTGGTATATGTACTGCTGTGGCGCACAACCATTGGCTATCGCATCCGCTCTGTAGGGTTAAACCCCCATGCTTCTCGCTACGCCGGGATGATGGTCGAGCGCACGATGATTCTCTCGATGACGCTCAGCGGTATGTTTGCTGGCCTGGCTGGCGCAGTTGAAATTTTAGGATTGCACCACCGCATGTTTGAGCCAACGGCCGTTTCCGCAGGGTACGGGTTCTCTGGCATTGTGGCCGCACTATTTGGCAAGCTGCATCCACTCGGCATTATCCCCTCCTCTATTCTGTTTGGTGGGCTATTAGTAGGCGGCGACAAGATGCAGCGCGCCGTGCAAATTCCCCAGGTTTTGATTACAGCTATTTTGGGGTTGGTCGTCCTCTTTGTAGTAAGCACCGATTATTTTGTGCGCAAGCGGGCTAATCGGCGTGTTTCTACGGATAACACCGCACCGCCTCCAAAAGATGAAGATGCCCAATTAAGCGTAGAGGTGCAATCATGAACAATGGCGATCTAACCACACTCACCATTCTTGTTGGCATTTTGCACTCTGGCATTCGCCTGGCCACCCCTTACCTGTACGCCGCCATTGGCGAAATGTTCTCGCAGCGGTCTGGTGTACTAAATCTAGGTGTAGATGGCATCATGCTGATGGGTGCCTTCTTTGGCTTCTTCGCAGTTTTCAGAACCGGCAGCTTGCTGCTTGGCGTGTTGGCTGCAGCCCTCGTTGGTGGGCTAATGGGTCTGATTCTCTGTGTTGCCAGCATCACCTACCAGGCGGAACAAGGCATCAGCGGCATTGGTCTATTCATGTTTGGCCTGGGAGCTTCCAGCCTCTTATTTAAAACAATGCTGGGAACTGTAGAGGGCATTCAAGGATTTTCTGAATTACGATTCTGCGTAGGGAATTTTTGTCTGGCCGACATTCCCGTAGTTGGTGAAATTTTCTTAAACCACAGCTTGATGACGTATGGGGCCTTTGCGTTGGTGCCGCTTTCATGGTGGGTGCTTAACAAAACCACCTGGGGCCTCAAGGTTCGTGCAGTGGGCCAAAACCCGGAGGCAGCCGACTCTTTGGGCATTAATGTGGTTCAGGTGCGGTATACGGCCGTTACCCTCGGTGGCGTTTTGGCAGGCGTGGCAGGGGCGTCGCTCTCGATTTCATTGCTGGGTATCTTCCAGGAAAATTTAACCAATGGTATGGGCTTTATTGCCGTTGCCCTGGTCTATTTTGGTAGCTGGAAGCCCGTGGGGGTACTGCTGGGTGCCCTCTTGTTTAGCACCGTCAACGCCTTGCAGCTTTGGGTGCAGGTGCTAGACCTCAACATCCCTTCCGACGTGGCCGTCATGCTGCCTTATTTACTCACCATTGTTGCCCTGGCCCTGCCGTTCCGTCGTGCATTGCAGCCCGCCATGCTTACGAAGCCGTTTACACGTGGAGAAAACTAATGCAGGGATTGGAGAAACCCAACCCTTGCTGAAGTTCTTTAGCATAAATATACCTTTAAGGAGAAGGAAATGAAAAACAAAAGATGGTTTTTACTTAGTTTAATGCTGATTTTTAGCCTGCTGCTGGTTAGCTGCGGCGGCGGTGACGATTCAGCCGATTCTGACACAACAGACAGTACCGACACCACAGAAAGCAGTGATGCTGATGAGGAAATGGCAGAAGAAACGGAAGAAACGGCCGTTGAAGACGTTTCTGCTGAAGCTGATGTGGCTGACATTGAGCAGATTCGCATTGCCATTGTCATGCCCAGCACCATTACTGACCTTGCCTGGAGCCAGGCCATTTACGATTCGTTACTGCGCCTGCAAGAAGAAGCAGGTGGGCCAGACGTAATGGAGCTAGCCTACACCGAAAATATGTTTAACGTTACGGATGCGGCTGCCGCCCTGCGCGACTATGCCGCCGATGGTTACAACATCATCATTGCCCACGGCACACAGTACGGCACCTCCATGTTTGAGATTGCCCCCGACTTCCCGGAAACTACTTTCGCCTGGGGCACGGCCACCGACACAGGTGCAGACCAAGGCTTAAACAATATATTTGCTTATGAAGCCCGTGCAGAAGAAGGCGGCTACGTCAATGGCGTTTTGGCCGCAAGCCTGTCTGAATCTGGTGTGATTGGCGTGGTTGGCCCGGTAGAGGCTGGCGATGCCAAGCTGTACATTGATGGCTTTGTGGCTGGTGCCATGGCCGCTAACCCTGATGGTCAAGTGAACGTATCCTACACTGGCTCTTTTGGCGATACCGCTCTAGCCGCTGAAGCAGCCAACACACATATCCAGGCAGGTGCCGATGTACTCACCGGCTCTGCCCAGCAGGTGGTTGGTGCTATTGGTGTTGCCAGTGAACAAGGTATCCCGTGGCTTGGCACCCAATCCGACCAAAGCCCAATCGATGCCGACGTGGTTGTCGCCTCCCAACTATACAATTGGGACGGCGTTATGAGCGACATCATCAACAAGCATCAGTCAGGCGAGTACGGTGGCTCTGCCTACGCCCTCACCCTGTCTAACGGCGGTTTGGTGATGGATTATGCCGATGGATTGGATGCAGATGCCGTCGCTGCGGCAGAGACGGCCGTTAGCGACATTATGGCAGGCGGTATTGATGTCAATGCCATCATTGCTGGTGAAGCCCCCGCCGCTGGCGATGACGAAGCAATGGATATGGATTATCCTGAATTAGAGCCCGTGCGCGTGGCCCTGGTTATGCCCAGCACCACCACTGACCTCTCCTGGAGTCAATCTATTTATGATTCGCTAGTTCAGTTGCAAGATCATTACGGCGAAGAAAACTTTGAGATTGCCTTTACCGAGAATATGTTCAACGTGACCGATGCTTCTGCCGCGATTCGTGACTACGCAGCCGACGGCTATGATCTGGTTATTGCCCACGGAGCGCAGTACGGCACGTCGCTCTTTGAGCTGGCACCGGACTTCCCAGAAACCAGCTTTGCCTGGGGTACAACGACCAACACAGGTGAAGAAGAGGGTGTTACCAACGTCTTTGCTTATGAGCCACGTGCTGAGCAGGGTGGCTATGTGAGCGGTGTGGTCGCCACGTACCTGACCGAAGCCAACATTATTGGTTTGGTTGGCCCGGTAGATGCTGGGGATGCCAAGCTGCATGTAGATGGCTTCCTGGCAGGCGTACGTGACACAAACCCGGACATCCAGGTAAATGTTTCCTTTACCGGTTCCTTTGGCGACACGGCTTTGGCCGCTGAAGCTGCCAATACCCAAATTGCTGCTGGCGCAGACGTGCTCACTGGGTCCTCGCAGCAGGTAGTTGGTGCCATTGGTATCGCTTCCGAGCAAGGTATTCCGTGGCTGGGTATTCAAGCTGATCAAAGCCCGGCTGGTCCAGACGTGGTGGTTGTTACAGTGCTATATGATTGGGTTCCCACCATCTTGGAAATGCTGACCTCCAATCAGGCAGGTGAGTATGGCGGGCGCGTCTTGCAGCTCACTTTAGCCAATGGTGGCCAAACGATGGTCTACGATGACAGTTTGCCCGCTGAAGCCATCGAAGCAGGCATGGCGGCTGAGGCAGGAATCATCGACGGCAGCATTGAAATTGTGGCTGACCCACGTAACTAACTTTTAGCAAGACCTGTCAGATGTCCAGACGCTACTCGCGTTAGCAGCAAGCTCCAGTAAATGCCTGACAGGTCTTTCCCAAACAGTATGGACCTTGTCATTCGCAACGGCCGTTCCGATAGCGGCCAGCCAATTGAAGTGGGTATTGAAGCGGGTGTGATTACGGCCGTTTCTGATAGCTCGCTGCCATCAACCACTCAGGAAATTGACGCCAGGGGTGGCATGATCTCCCCTGCCTTTATTGAATCTCACTTCCATTTGGAAAATGCGCTGCTGTGGGATGGACTCATTAACCAAAGCGGCACGCTAGAAGAAGCGATTGAGATTTATGCGAAGGTAAAACACGATCTGACCGTTGAAGATATTGTGGAACGTTCCGGGTATGTGGTGAAAACGGCCGTTGCCAATGGCACCCTCTGGCTGCGCAGCCACGTTGACATCGATCACATTGCCAAGCTGAGCATTTTGCGCGGGGTTGCTGCCGCGCGAGAGGCGTACCGCCACCTGATTGACATTCAGCTCATAGCCTTTCCGCAGCTAGGTCTGGCGCAAAATCCTGAAGCGGTTGAAATGATGTGGCAAGCTATGGAAAATGGCTGCGATCTGGTGGGCGGGATGCCCCATGGCGAAAAAACGATGGATGATGCCGCCCGCCACATCGAAATTGCGTTTGAGATTGCCCAAAAATATGATGTGGATATTGATATGCACATCGATGAAACGGACGATCCGTATTGGCATTCGCTGGAGCTGCTGGCCGAGAAAACAATCGAAACAGGCTGGCAGGGGCGCGTCACAGCCGGGCATTGCTGCGCCATGTCTGCCTGGGGTGATGGAATGGCGGCGCGGATCATCGACAAGGTGAAATTGGCAAATATTCACGTTATTACCAATGCCCCCATCAACAGCATGTTAGAAGGGCGGCACAGCGGCTACCCGAAGCCGCGCGGCATTGCTCGCGTCAAGGAACTATTGGAAGCCGGGGTTAATGTCGTCTGTGGCCAAGACGATCTCCAGAATATGTTTTATCCTTTTGGCAAGATGGACCCACTGGAAGTAGCTCTGATTACTGCACATTTGGCCCATTTGGGCGCACCACATGAAATTGAAGCAGCCTTCAACATGCCGCGCTACAATGCTGCCCGAATGTGGGGGCTTGATGATTATGGTGTTACCGTTGGTGCAGCCGCTAATCTGGTTATACTGGATGCAGAAACGGCCGTTCAAGCCCTGCGCCGTCAACCACCCAATCGGACTGTGATCCGGCAGGGGCGTGTTTTGAGTGAGACGAGAGCAGAAACAGTTTGGTGTATTAAGAGAGAGTAGGGAGTAATCTAATCTCTATCAACAGAGGAAGTTCATGAACGAAAACGGCGAAAAGAAGAATTACCTACCCTCTGGCTTGCCCCGCATTGAGTCACTAGAGATGCGCGGTATTGTAAAACGATTCCCAGGCGTGCTGGCCAATGATGATGTCAACTTTGCGGTGAAGGCTGGTGAAATTCACGCCCTGCTGGGTGAAAATGGTGCCGGCAAAAGCACGTTGATGAAAATTTTGTATGGTCTGTATCAGCCTGATGGCGGGGAAGTGTTCCTCAATGGCAACCCCATCACCATCAATTCGCCAACCGACTCAACCAAACATGGCATCGGCATGATTCACCAACATTTTATGCTGGTTGATAATATGACCGTGGCCGAAAATGTTGCTCTCGGCTTGCCATCGTCGCGCGCACCTCGCCTGGATTTAGATGTGGTGTCTGCCCGCATTCGAGATTTGGCTAGCAAATACAATTTGCAAGTGAACCCAAATACCATTGTGGGTAAGCTGGCCGTTGGGCAGCAGCAGCGGGTGGAAATTTTGAAGGCACTTTACCGAGGCGCGGCTTTGCTGGTCTTGGATGAGCCTACGGCCGTTCTCACGCCGCAAGAGGTAGATGACTTGTTTGTTATCTTCCGCCAGATGGCTGCCGATGGGCACGCTCTCATTTTTATCTCCCACAAACTGAACGAAATTTTTGCCCTGACCGACCGGGTGACTGTACTGCGAGACGGCCGTGTGGTGGGCACACGCCTCACCAAAGACGTAACCAAGAAAGATTTGGCCAACATGATGGTGGGCCGCGAGGTGCTGCTAGAGCGCGTGCGCCCTGAACGGGAGCTAGGCGATGTTCGCCTGAAGCTGGAAAACGTGACGGCCGTCAATGAAGATGGCCAGCAAATCCTCAAAAATGCCTCCTTCGAGGTGCGCAGCGGCGAAATTGTGGGGGTGGCGGGCATATCTGGCAATGGGCAACGGCCGTTGGCGCGCTCGATTGCTGGTTTACGGGTGGTAAATAACGGCCGTATCACCCTGGAAGGCAAAGATGTTACCAACCTTTCCCCGGCCGCAATGTATAAAGAAGGCCTCTCCTACATTCCCGAAGAACGCATGCACGACGGCGTGGTGAAAGATTTTTCGGTAGCCGAAAATATGATTCTGCAAGATCACATTCGCCGCCCATTCAGCAAAGGCATCTTTCTAGACTTCAAATATATTGCTACCCATGCAGGCGAGTTAATTAGAAATTTCCGCGTGAAAACACCTACCCAGGAAACGCCCACCAAAAATCTGTCTGGTGGCAACATCCAAAAGCTCATCCTGGCACGTGAGCTAGCCCGCCAGCCGCGCCTGCTCATTGCCGCCCAGCCAACACGCGGCGTAGATATTGGTGCCACCGAGTACATCCACAACCAGCTCCTCAAATACCGCAGCGAAGGGTTAGCCACGCTGCTGATCTCCGAAGATTTGGACGAGGTGAAGGCGTTGTCCGACCGCATTGTGGTGCTCTACGGCGGCGAAATTATGGGCATCGTGAATAATGACGATGTCACAACTGAAGAGCTTGGCCTGATGATGGCTGGCGAACGTCGCGAAGAATTTGCTTGATTCTATAGTCACGCCAGAAGTGTGGACTAACGAGGCTGGCGCACTGGCGAGTATGGAATGTTGCTCCCCGACATTCTCTCATCTGCCAGCCATCGAGTGGGGCATTCATACTTTGTAATCGGCTGTTGCTGAACGGCCGTACAAACTCTTACCCGGAGGCATTTATGAAATTTACACTCAATGGCGAAATCGTTGAATATGAAGGTGATCCAGAGCTGCCGTTGCTCACCTACTTGCGTGAAGAAGCAGGCATTCTCTCTGCCAAAGATGGCTGTGCCCCCCAGGCGGCCTGCGGCTGCTGCACCGTGCAGCTAGAAGACAAAGCCGTGCTTTCCTGCGTCACCAAAATGAGCCGCGTAAAGGGTAAAGCCGTCACCACCACCGAAGGCTTGGGCGAATATCGGCAAGAAGTGTTTGCCAACTCTTTTGTCTCCTGCGGTGGGGTACAGTGCGGTTTCTGCATTCCCGGCATCGTGATGCAGTCCAACGTCCTCATCAATAAAAACCCCGAACCCAGCCGTGCCGACATTGAAAAAGCACTCACCCCTAACCTGTGCCGCTGCACGGGCTACAAAAAGATTGTGGATTCGGTTGAGATGGCAGCGGAGGCCATTCGTAAGGAAGAAGAGGTAAAGCTGCCAGAGGGAAACGGCCGTATTGGTTCGCGTCAGCCCAAATACCATGCGGCAGACCTGGTGCTGGGCCGGCATCATTACACCGATGATATTCGCCTGCCCGGCATGAAAGTTGGTGCACTAAAATTTAGTGACCATCCCCGAGCCACCGTACGCAAAATTGACATCAGCGCAGCGGAAAAAATGGATGGCGTCATTCGCATCTTTACCGCCAAAGACATTCCTGGCGACCGGCAAATTGGCCTCATCAAGCAAGATTGGCCCATGATGATTGCCGAGGGTGAAACCACCCGATACGTTGGCGATGTGCTGGCACTTGCGGTGGCAGAAAGCGATGCACTCGCCCGCAAAGCCGTGGCTGAGATCGAAGTGGATTACGATGTTCTAGAGCCAGTCACCGACATGCATGAAGCCCTCAAGCCGGATGCCCCCAAGATTCATCCACAAGGCAATCAGCTTTCGCGCAGCTACACCAGCCGGGGCGATATGGCAGCAGCCGAAACCAGCTCGGCATACATCGCGCAAGGCATTTTCGAGACCCAGATGATTGAGCATGGCTTCATGGAACCAGAGTGCACGGTGGCACGGCCGTTCGACGATGGCATTGAGGTTTTTTCCAGCGGCCAGGGCGTTTTTGACGACCGCAAACAGGTCGCCAAAATCCTGGAACTGCCGTTAGAAAAAGTGCGCGTGATTCTGGTGCCAAATGGCGGCGGCTTTGGCGGTAAAGAGGATTTGACCACGCAAGGTCATGCTGCGATGGCCGCTTACCTCATGCAGGTGCCAGTCAAGGTACGACTAACCCGCGATGAATCGATCGCCATGCACCCCAAACGCCACCCTATCTGGATGGATTACCGCGTTGGCTGTGACGCCAACGGCAAACTCACCTTTGTCAAAGTGAAATTTGTCGGCGATACCGGTGCTTACGCCTCCGTGGGCATGAAAGTGCTAGAGCGTTCTGCTGGGCACGCTACAGGTGCGTACAACGTGCCTGTAACCGATGTGGAAGCCATCGCTGTCTACACGAACAATCTGCCCTGTGGTGCCATGCGCGGCTTTGGCGTGAATCAAAGCGCGTTTGGATTTGAGTCACTCATTGATGAGCTGTGTGAACAAGGCGGCTTCGACCGCTGGCAATTCCGCTACGACAACGCCCTGCAAGATGGTGACATGACCGCAACCGGACAGATCATTGAAGGGGGAGCAGGCGCGCGCCAGACGCTGCTGGCCGTCAAAGATGCGTATGATGCCGCTGAATACAAGGGAATCGCCTGCGGCATTAAAAATACAGGCATTGGCAACGGGATGCCCGATGAGTCGAAAGCGCGGGTACAAATTTTAGCCCCAGACAAGGTGTTGGTAGATCATGGCTGGACAGAAATGGGCCAGGGGGTCAATACAGTGGCTCAGCAAGTGGTCTGCAACGAAACGGGCATCGATCCAGGCTGCATCGAAGTGCGGGTAGACACGGTTTCTGAGCAAGAAGCGGGCATGACTACTGCCTCCCGCGCCACTTCACTGGTGGGCAACGCGCTCATTGACGCCTGCAAGCAGCTCAAAGAAGATTTGCAGACGCATTCGCTGGACGAACTTGTTGGGCGCAGCTACGAAGGCCATTTTTGTGTCGATTGGACAACCAAGCCGGGGGCGATGGTAGAAAAGGTGTATACCCATTACTCTTACAGCTACGCTACCCAGCTTGTAACCTTGGGTGACGACGGCCGTATTCAAAAAATCACTGCCGCACACGACGCTGGCAAAATCTTCAACCCCACCCTCTTTGAGGGGCAGCTTGAAGGATCGATTCACATGGGTTTGGGATATGCGATTAGCGAGGAGTTGGTGATGGAAAACGGCCGTCCCAAAACCACCCGACTGCGCGACTGCGGCATTCTGCGCGCCAAAGAGATGCCAGAAATGGAAATCATTGGCGTAGAAGTGCCAGACCCCTACGGCCCCTACGGTGCTAAAGGCGTGGGTGAAATTGGCCTTGTACCAACAGCCGGAGCCGTCGCCAATGCCCTCTACCAATATGACGGTGTCCGTCGCCACAAATTGCCTATGCGAATCCCCAAACGCGGCTTGAAGAAAAGGGTAGTTTAAATTATGACAAAATGGGAATACTGTGCTCTCGGGGCACTTAAAAGTGGAACTCTATCTGAGATCAAGGGACATTATCCCAAATTGATTTTCTTTTCAGAAGATGGTTCTAAAGATTATGATGTTGAACATGTAAATGACTGGAAGCCAAAAGAAGAATCTGTAGTAAAAGCTATCGCTTGGCTAGGAAATGAGGGTTGGGAAATGGTTACTTCTAGTCCGGTTGGAGGTAACACAATAGGAGATTCTACAAGATACACCTACCTCTTCTTCAAGCGACCTAAACCGTAGTAGAGTGAGCAAAATCTAATTTTTGAAGTCCTCAGCCTAAAATATTTCGCCTTTTTAGAAAGGCCAATATTCTGGATCATAGGAGAAGAAAATGTCAAAAGACCGCGTAGCACTTTATTTACAGGATGCCCATGACATTCGTGAAGGCATCGAGCTGTGCAAATATGCAGAAGAAAAAGGATTTGAAGCCGTCTGGCAGGCAGAAAGTCGTCTGGTGCGGGACGCCATTGTGCCCATGGCCGCTTTTGCTGCCCACACTACCACGCTAAAGGTTGCCAGTGGCGTGACCAACAACTGGACACGAAACATTGGCCTGCTGGCCGCCACCTTTTTGACGCTCGATGACCTGGCTGAAGACCGCATTATCTGCGGCATTGGCGCCTGGTGGGACCCGCTGGCGAGCAAAGTGGGTATCAATCGCCGTAAGCCGCTTTCGGCCATGCGGGAGACGGTTGAAGTATTGCGCAAACTGCTCAACATGGAAACTGTGACCCATTTTGGTGACTTTCATCATGTCGATGGCATTCAGTTGGATGTGGTACACGGCCGTAAAACCCCACGTAACGTTCCCATCTACATTGGGGCAACAGGCATGAAGATGATGGAACTAACAGGAGAAATCGCTGACGGGGCTTGTCTCAACTACCTGGTACATCCAGATTACAACTTGCGGGCAATGGATGCCCTAGAGCGCGGCGCCAAGAAAGCGGGTCGCTCGATTGACGATATTGATCGGCCCCAGCTTATGATTTGTTCCGTCGATACCGATCGAAAGAAGGCATTGGACGGGGCGCGCAAGATGATGACCCAATATCTTGGCCAGCAGCCCCACCTGATGAAAGCCAGCGGCGTCAGCCAGGAATTGCTGGATGAAATTCACCAGGTACTCACCTGGCCAGCCACCGAAGAAGAGATCGAAGGTGCGATGCACTTGGTACCAGATGACGTAGTGCAAATGTGTACCGCCAGCGGCTCCCCAGAAGAGGTTAAAGCCAAAGTGCGCGAATATGTAGATAATGGCTGCACCTGCCCCATCCTCTACCCCTTAGGCGATCCAAAGTTGATGATTGACATCTTTGCCGACGGCTACAGTTAGGAACCGGTAATCAGTTAACAGTAGGTCAGTAATCGGTCAGCCTATTGCCGGAAAAACTGATTGCTGGCCACTGACTTACTGTTAACGGGCACACGTTTTGTTTTACGCCGATTTAACTGCCGCATACGGCCGTTGCCTGCTATACTCATAGTACTGTGATACTACTGGAGCGTATGGAAACTATGTTAGATTGGCTAAAACGTCTGTTGGGTGGCGCACCCACACCGCAGGAAAAACCCCCTTTGCCACCACCTACAAAACCGCCGGTGCGTGAAAATATGGCCGTTGCCCCACCCCAACCTGCCGTGGCAAAACGGCCGTCTCCGCCCCCACAACCTGAAATCGTCACCTCTGGCCAAACGGCCGCACAACAATTCTTGGACAAGCTACAAGACAAAATTGGCAAATTGGCAGACGATTTTGCCAGCGGCAACATCAATCGGCAGCAATTTCAAAAGCTGTATGCTCACTACCAACGTGAAATGCGTGCCATCGAAACCCTCATCGAAACCGACCAGGGACAAAGCGAATTGGGTGACGCTTTTCAGGAAGGCGAAAGCGTACTCATTCGGCAGCAGCATGCCGCCAAAGCCAAGGGGTATGCCATTTATGAGAACAATTCCGGGATGCCACTGAGCACTCTCGGCAAATTTGAGGTCGATCCCGCCCTTTTTGTGCCGATGCTCTCCTCGTTCCGCTCAGCGACAGAAGAGATTTTCGGCGGGGGAATGCAAGCAACTGCCATTGAAGGTGGCCGCTGGCTTTGCTTTGTACCCGGCGAAATGACCACCCTGATGGCCATTTTTACGGCCGAACCAGCCAACAGGCAGCTAGACTTTTTAGAGCAGCTGCACCGCCTCTTTGAAAAAGCCAACCGAAAAATGCTCAAAAATCCACCCGTAGATGCTGGCGAACTTGTATTTCCTCATGAGCATTTTCTGGGTAAGTGGAAGCGATAAGCAGCAATGGCAACTTCCATTCCTCTGCTAAAAATTGTCGTGGCTGGCGACGGCAACGTGGGTAAAACTTCGCTCATTCGCCAATATTGCGAAGGGCGTTTTGAGCAATCCCGCGTGGCCACCATTGGAGTCGATTTTCAAACCAAAACCATAGAAATTAAGGGCCACACCATTAAGCTGTCCATTTGGGATATGGCGGGGCAGATTCATTTCCAATCGGTACGGACAGGCCTTTATCGCGGCAGCAGAACGGCCGCTCTTGTCCACGACGTCACCAATCCAGACTCATTGGCTCATTTGCAAAGCTGGTATGATGAAATTACGGTCGTCGTGCCGCAGCAACGCTTTTTGGTTGTAGGCAACAAAATTGATCTCATGCCCAATTACGACTCGTCTGAAGCCAAAAGATTCGCCGCCTCTATCAAAGCACCCTACCTCGCTACCAGTGCTAGCAGCGGGCACGGTGTGCAAAAAATGTTCCTCGGCATGGCCTACCTGGCACTAAAAAAGTAATCCCGATGGATTCAGGCAAATTAATTCAATTTAGCAAATGGCTCTTTTGGCTGAATGCGGCCGTTTGGCTGGCTCTTGCCATCTGGACAATGACAGCATTCTTTAATAATGGAGCACGCGACACTCTCACATTTCTGATTATTGGCATTTTGATGCTGGGGAATGCAGCCGCTTTCCTTTGGTGCAGTCGTGCCGTGCAAAAACAGGCAACCTGGTATCGTTTTGCAATAATGGCCATCCTGGCAGTAAACATCTTATTGACCTTCACTGACCAGTTTGGCCTGTTTGACTTCCTGACCCTGCTGCTAGACCTCATCCTGTTGGGCCTTGTGCTGGTTTTGCACCGGCAGCGATCTCGGCATTGGTTGTAACTCTCTGAGTAAGAATTAGCGTGATCTAGACGGATTGTTTCTGCCTCCGCCCCGACGACGCTGGCCAGACGGCCGTCTTTTAGCCCGCGAACGACGCGAGTAATTACTGTGAGATTTGCCACCGCCACCGCGTTCTGGCTGCTTGTCTTGTCGGGAAGCAACCGCCTTTTCAGGCTCGAAGTTGCCGTAATCAAAGTCGGGCCAGCGGCGTCTCTCTAGCCGCAGCTTCAGTGCCCGCTCAATATCTCGCACCATTGCGGCATCATCGTCGGTGGCAAAAGTGAACGCATCCCCCTCTAAGGCTGCACGACCAGTACGGCCGATTCTGTGCGTGTAAGCATCTACCGTGTCTGGCATGTCAAAGTTAATGACGTGTGAAATTTCCGCCACGTCAATGCCCCTGGCAGCAATGTCTGTCGCCACCAAAATATCATATTTGCCACTACGAAAGCCATCCATCGCCTTCTGCCGCCGATTTTGTGACATATTGCCCTGCAATGCTTCCGCTTTGAATCCTTTTTTTGCCAAATCACGCGCCAAAAAGCGTGCCCGCCGCTTGGTGCGCGTAAATACCAGCACCCGCCCGGTTGCCATCCCGTCTAGCATGGTAAACAGCAGCTTTTTCTTCATTCCTTGCGGCACGGGGTATAGCGCATGGGAAACTGTTTTGGCTGGGGCGATGAGCCCAATTTGCACCGTGAGGGGATCATCCAAAATCTCGTCCGCTAAATGACGAATGTCGTCTGGCATCGTCGCGGAGAAAAAGAGGGTTTGCTGCCGCTGTGGCACCAGCTTGAGAATACGACGTATGTCTGGCAAAAAGCCCATATCGCACATGCGGTCTGCCTCATCCAAAACCAATACTTCCACGTTGGAAAGATTAATGTATTTATCGCCGGCTAAATCGAGCAGGCGTCCGGGGCAGGCAACCACAATTTCCACGCCGCGCCGCAGGGCATCGAGCTGCGCTTTTTTACCAACGCCGCCATAAACTGTGGTGCTACGAATTTTGGTATATTTGCCCAGGTCAACGGCCGTTTGGTGGATTTGTTCGGCTAGTTCGCGGGTCGGAGCCACAATCAAGGCGCGCACCTGACGTAAGGGACCTGTCGTTAATCTTTGCAGGATTGGTAGAAGGAAAGCGGCCGTTTTTCCCGTACCTGTCTGTGCCAACCCCAGCAAATCATTCTCAGCCAGAACATGGGGGATGGCTTGGTGTTGAATGGGGGTTGGCTCGGTAAAGCCCATGTCCCGGATGCCCGCTTCCAAGCGCGGGTCAAGCGAAAATTGCGAAAAACTCATTGAAATTGCTCCTTGCCTGCTTTGAGCCAAGTTACAATCTCAGCCCCGCTAATAGTCTTTAAGTCTGCTTGTAATGCGTCGTTGATTTACAAGCAGAATGTGCCAGTATAAGCGGTTTGACCATAGTGCGCCAATAATAGTTTCAGCTCGATCAGAGTATTGCCAAGACTCTGAATCCGTTTTCCGTTCCAAAAAGCTACTGGATTACCGTCTCACGCGCCAGCTGGGTCTCCCGGAAAACGCGCACGCGATTTTTGCCTTTAGACGTCAGACGCACCATATTACCTTGCACGTGAACATAGCTGCGCGCTTGTAAGTTATTGATCATTCGCCTGGTCTTCTGCGGCGACCAGCGAAAATGCGCATAGAGCGTTTCGATGGCTAACTCCTCTTGCTCCCGGCTGGTCCCTTCGTGGTTGTGAATGTGTGCCAACACCACCTGGTTATCAAAACGATGCCGCTGTCTTCTTCGCCGCAACAGGGTAGAAACCAGGCCATACTTTGGCGAAAGAACCCAGGAAACCAGAAAAAAGAAGAAAATCATCAGCACCATTGAGGCAGAAATGGATGAATCCCAATCTTCTAGCAAATTCAGGTTAAACAAACGGTTCAGTCCAACCAAAATCGCGTCGAGTTGGAATAACCCCAAAAAAGTGCCTCGCGCTAAATCATAGCCAAAATATGCTCCAACTGCCCCAATAACCGAGCTATACACAAGCATACGGGTGAGATTGTCTGTTAGTAGATAGGCTGCCGCAGGCGGGATAATGAAAAAGGCAATCACCAAAATGGACCCAACTGCCTCAAACGCACCAACGGCTACCAAACTGACTGTGATCATCAAGGCGTAATTCAGCAGAGCGGGCCAGAAGCCCAAGGCTGCGGCCAATGCTGAATCAAATGTAGAAAGTTTTAACTCTTTGAAAAATAGCGTGACAAAAAGAATCGTCAGCCCGGTAATGAGCAGCATCACGGTAATCGATTTGGGCCAAAAGATCAGCAAAGGTTCCGACGCCACCAAACCGGCTTGCCAAGCCAATGCCGGGGTGTAGGTGCCACAGTTGCCACACGCTTCAACAAACTCAGCCCCCTCATCGCGAGGGGAAATGGCCAATTCACGACAGTTAATGCAGCGTCGGCTAATTTCTGCGCGGGGATCGTCAGGGGTGATGGTCACTGTTTCGCAGTTGGCCAGGCAGTGGCTGTTGGTGTCGGCCCAGGCGACACCGATTTCCCCCACCATGACGGCATCCTCATCTAAATGAACGTCCTGAACGTAGCGTGAAACCAAAATCACAGCAACGGCAAAAAGTAACGGAAAAGCCAATCCCAACGCTGCATCTTGCTTTACCAAACCAGAGCGGTAGATTGCCTCCGTTAGCACAACCGTGGCTACGCCAGCCAAAGCAGCCCCAATGATTAGCCAAGGAGAGCTTAAATCTGGCTCCTGCTGAAAAAATGAGGTCATCACCAGGAAGGCCACTACAATGCCGAGCAGAACGGTATGGCTGATGGCATCACTGGTCAGGGACATGCCGCGCAACAAGAGGAAGGTGCCCAGCAGCGCACCCGAAATCGCAATCAGGCCGCCGATGAGTGTGGCTGTGTTTTGGGGATCACGAAAAAAGGCGTTGACGGCCGTATGGTCAAAAAAGTTGAGCAAAAAGGAGATGAATAGTTGTTCAAGCTGGTACATTAGCGAAGCCCCTCTCCCAATTTTTGTTCGAGCTGGGCAACGGCCGTTTCCGGTAAAAGCTGGCGAATATCCTGCTGGCGATCTTCGGCAATCAGGGGAAGATTTAAGGCGTCATTATATTGACGGTATAAATCCCACAACAATGCATTTTGGGCTTGACGGGCGGCGACATCTGCCCCCTCAGTCGTAAGCTGCCAGCTATCGCCCAGTTGCTGCACATACCCTTGGCGCAATAGCTGCGCTAACCCAAGATTGGTGACGTTGCCACTCACGCCAAGGAGGAATGTTTGGGGAACGGCCGTATCCAGCGAACCATGATCATAGGCATAGTGGAACAAATCGTTCAGCACCGTTTGGGCCGCAAAGCGTCGTCGATCGCCCCGCTGCCGCAGCAACGACCAAACCAAACCCCGCCCCGGCGCAAAACCAATTGAAAGCAACACCAGCAAAAAGGCAACCACAATGATCATTGGGCCAGTCGGCACATCTGTATCCACAGCACTGATAATGGCTCCTGTACCGCCAGCAAATGCACCAAAAACGGCCGCTAAAATCACCATCTGGGTGAGTTTGTTGGTCCACTGGCGAGCCGCAATGCCAGGGGCAATCAGCATCCCCACCATCAAAATCACGCCAGCCAATTGCAAGCCCAGCACAATTGCCACCACAATAAGCGTAGACAGCAACATGCTGAAAACGTTCACCCGAAAACCATTGGCCCCAGCAAACTCAGCATCAAACGTGATTAATTTAAACTCCTTCCAAAAGAGTGCCAAAAGCACAAAGGCAACGGCTCCCACGCCAGCAATCAGCCGCACATCGTTTTCCACAATGGCCGCCGCCTGCCCAAAGATAAATGTGTCTAGCCCGGCCTGGCTAGCGTCTGGTCGGGCTTGAATGTAGGCCAACAGCGCAATACCAGCCGCAAACCAGGTTGCCAGCACCACCCCCATGGCCGTGTCCTGCTTTATCCGCGTGGTATTGGTAACTGTGCGAATAAAGTGAACACCAATCCAACTAGCCACAAAGGCCCCAATGAGCAAAAAGCCCAGCTCTCGGCCAAAAAGCAAAAAGGCGATAGCTACGCCGGGCAAAGCCGCGTGTGAAAGGGCGTCTCCCATTAAACTTTCCTGACGCAGCACGGCAAAACAGCCCAGCACACCACTCACCACCCCCAAAAGCGAGCCGCCGATGGCAACGGTACGCAGCGTATAATCGTAACGAACATCCAAAACGAACTGGCTAAACGGCAAAAACAGAATCGCTATCAGGGCAACGCTGCCGATCAGCAGCCAAACCCGCCGATCTTCTTTAGAAAGCCCAACCAACATCAGCCAATCTCCACAGGAAGCGGGGCGTTGTCTTCATGAAGGTAAGAAACGCGCCCACCGTATGTTTTGCGTAAGTTGTCTGGGGTAAACGTTGTGCCAACAGGGCCACTGGCGACAACCTCAACGTTTAATAAAGTCACCCAATCGAAATATTCCTCTACCGTTTGCAGATCGTGATGCACAACCAAGACGGTTTTCCCCCGCTCTCGCAGCTCCCGCATAATGGCAATAATGGCTCGTTCGGTAACCGCGTCAACGGCCGCAAACGGTTCATCCATAAAGTAGATTTGGGCATCTTGCACCAAGGCTCTTGCCAAAAAGGTGCGCTGCTGTTGCCCACCAGAAAGTTGGCTAATTTGCCGATTAGCAAAATCTTGCAACCCCACTTGCTCCAGGGCATTCATGGCCAGTTGGCGTTCTTTGCGGCCCGGACGACGAAACCAGCCCAGCTTGCCGTAAAGCCCCATCATCACCACGTCCAGCACCGAGGTGGGAAAATCCCAATCGACGCTGCCACGCTGTGGCACGTACCCTACAAAGCTGCGTGCTTTTTCGTAAGGCAAACCATAAAAGCGCACGGTGCCAGCAGCACGAGGAATGAGCTTGAGAGCCGCTTTAATCAGGGTGCTTTTTCCCGCACCGTTGGGGCCAACGATGGCCATCAAGACGCCCTCTGGCACTTTGAGATCAACATCCCAGATGGCGGGTTTACTGTTGTAGGCAACGGTCAGGTCATCGACGACCAAAGCGACGGTTGATTTGTTGGCAACGGCCGTTTCGTGTTTATCTTCCATTCGTTTTTCCCTTATTCTATTGATCGCATGCACCATTCAATAATGCGTCGGGAGGCGTCGGTGTGACAGCCACAGGCCATTCCGGCAGCGTGACTGGCACCCCGGCACATTGGTAAGATTGCAAAACGGTAAGGGTGTTTGAAGCCAACATGCCTACGTAAGTTCCGGCGAATGTGTCCAATTCCCCCATCGCGTCTGAGTACATTTCTCGCACCCCAATGCGCACAGAACCACCTTCAGCCTCCACTGCTTCAATCACGGCCTCGATTGTATCTGGCGGAATGCTGCTCTCTACAAACACAACCGGAATTTGATTCTCAATAATAAAATCAACCGTTCCCTGAATGTCACCAACGCCCGCTTCATCTTCGGTGCTTAATCCCTGAATTGCCTCCATTTGCCAGCCAAAAGCTGCGCCAAAATATTGAAAAGCATCATGGGATGTAACCAGATACCGTTGCCCTTCAGGCACCGAGCGCAACCCCTCATTAGCCCATTCATACAGCGGGGTCATCGTTGCTGCATACTCAGTGGCATTCTGGGTATATACATCGCTATTGTCTGGATCGATGCCCGCCAATGCCTCGCCCAAATCGACAATGGTTAATTCCCAATTGCGGGGATCGAACCAGAAATGGGGATCATCCACATCTACCAATTCATCGGAAAGCTCAAAGCCGCCGATGGTAAAACCAGCTTGCTTCACGGGATCGCTCAAGGCATGAATGAGCACGCCCTGCTCCCTAAGCGCAGCAAAGACGGTATCAAATTGCCCTTCCAAGAAAAGGCCACTGTAGATTACCATATCGGCATCATTCATAGCAGCAATGTCGGATTCGGTTGGTTGATACAGGTGAGGGTCAACGCCAGCACCCATGAGCGGCGTTATTTCCACATTGGCAACACCATCGGTCAGAATTTGAGCAATGTCGTTGGCCTGGGTGGTTGTGGCTACAATCTTAAACGCACCATCAGCATAAACGCCGGACCGATTGGTAGCGTCTGTTTGCTCTGTTGTACTACCTTCTTCTGAACCGCCGCAGGCAACGGCCGTTGCCAGCAGCAGCAATAATAATAATGTGTTTCTTTTGAACAAGTTGTCCTCCAAGTTGTCTTTTTGAGTCGGTGGCGACTCAATGTTACAATACATTATAATTAGATTTAGTAATCTGTCAAAATAATTTTAGATGCATCTAAATTCATGCGCATTTATGCACACAAACTGTTCGCAAATCGAGTGAAACCATGGACCTTTCCCACCTTCTCACCATCGGCCAACTGGCGAAGCTGGCTAACACACAGCCGTCTACCCTGCGCTACTATGAAAAAGAAGCGCTGCTGTCGCCAGACGGCCGTTCCGACTCAGGCTACCGGCTTTACAAACCGGAAACGGCCGAGCGGCTTCATCTGATCAAGCGTGCCCAACGACTAGGCTTCTCTCTAGCAGATATTCGCACGTTGCTGGCAGGGTGGGATGAAGGCAAGCTCGACAGCGGCACGTTGAGCCGGTTGGCAGAAAATAGGTTCATTGTTCTAGAAAAGCAGCTGACTGAATTACTGGTGCTGCGCCACGAACTTGATCTTTTTTTGCAGGACGTGCAGGCTCGCCAATCTCCCCTCCCCCAAGATGAAATTAGTGATCTGTTGGCCCGGCTCTGCTCCCATCCGGCAGCACAAACACCCGCCAGTACCCTGCTCGATTGGCTAGGTCACTATGGCGGCTGCGTGTTAAATACGGCCGTTGGCCATCAGCTCCTCAACACGCTGTGGGGACAGCATGTTCACGTCTGGCAAGAAAATGATGCGTATCACATCCTTGTGGTAAGTGACGATCCCCAAATCGGGCAGGCATTGCGACAGCTTACAGAGCTAGAATCAGACTGCGATCTGCACACAAACGCTGCTCCCCAATTCTCACACAACGAAGAAGGTTTTTTGCTCATCGCCACCGGAGACAGTGCTTTCATTTTGGCCCGGCTTTTCCTCGCCCTTGAATCGGAAGACCATAATCGGTAAGCTGTGAACATCCAACAGATTACCAATCACTATTTACCACTCCCCAAATTCCCCCTTGACCTTCAACCCGAGTTTAAGGTGTAGAATAAAAGTCGCCAGTTGGTAACGGCCGTTGCAAACAGCCTATCAACCAAATCGAACAATGAAATTCAGGAGTCAATTTTGATGGTCAATGAGCAAACATTTCGAGTAACGGGTATGGACTGCGCCAGCTGCGCCCAGACAGTGGAAAATGGTGTGGCGCGGCTAAATGGTGTAGACAGTTGCCAACTTAACTTCACCACAGAAACCTTGCGCGTATCGGGAACGGCCGTTCCCGATACCATCATTGGCCGCATTCAGGAACTCGGCTACGATGTCGCCGCTCCCGATGAGCAGCCCGTAATAGCCGAATCCCTTAACTTTTGGCAATTTATGCGCCAGCGGCAAGAAACAACCCTGGCTTTGGTGGGCGTTCTGCTGATATTGCCTGGCTTACTGTTTAACGAACTGCTGCCCATGCTTGGCTGGGAGCATCCTTTGTTGAACGTCACCTCAGTGGCCGCTCTGGTGCTGGCCGGGGTACCAATCGCTCGCAGCGGCTGGCGTTCCTTGCGCATCAACCGGGAGCTGACCATCAATGCCCTGATGACAATTGCTGCTGTAGGCGCACTCTTCATTGGTGCTTACACAGAAGCGGGCCTGGTCATGGTGCTGTTTGCCATTGGCGAGGCGTTGGAAGGCTATACGGCCGTTCGTGCGCGCAACAGCATTCGCAGCCTTATGAGCGTTTCCCCCCAAAGTGCTACCGTATTGCGTCCCTGCATAGATTGCCAAGCGCATTTGGGCCAAAATGGCTACACGCAAGGAGAATGTCCATTTTGCGGCGTTGAATCGCAGCGTGTACCGGTAGAAGAGATTGAACTGGGCGAAACAGTAATGGTAAAGCCTGGAGAAAGAGTGCCGGTAGACGGCCGTATTCTCAGCGGCAGTTCCACAATGGATCAATCAACCATCACAGGTGAAAGTGCGCCGATTGCCGTCCAGCCTGAGGATACTGTCTTCGCCAGCAGCATCAACGGCGCAGGCGTGTTGCATTTGGAAGTGACCCATCTGGCAAAAGATAGCACCATTAGCCGCCTGATTCGTCTAGTGGAAGAAGCGCAAGAACGACGCGCTCCGGCTCAGCGATTCATTGACCGCTTTGCGCGCGTCTACACCCCTGCTGTTGTCGGTCTCGCCCTGCTCGTCGCCGTTTTGCCACCGCTCATCTGGCAGCAACCGTTCATAGATGCCACCACACCAACCAATGGCTGGCTTTACCGCGCCTTGGCTTTGCTTGTGGTGGCCTGCCCTTGCGCTCTGGTCATCAGCATCCCGGTCAGTTTGGTGAGTGCGCTAAGCAATGCCGCCAAAAATGGCGTGCTCATCAAAGGTGGTGCTTATTTAGAAGCCCTTAGCCAGGTCAAGCTCCTTGCCTTCGACAAAACAGGAACGCTCACCCAGGGCAAACCGACCATTACACATTTCCAATCAATTGCCTGCCAGGGAGAAAATTGTGAACCTTGCCACGATTTACTGGGGCTGGCCCACGCCGTTGAGAAATCCAGCGAGCATCCATTGGCGCAAGCTGTTGCTCAGGCTGCAGCTACCCATCAGGTGCAAGGACGGTATCCAGCCGCCGACAATGTGCAGGCCCACATTGGTGCGGGTATTGCTGGCACGGTCAACAATCAGCATGTGCTAATTGGCAGCCACCGCGCCCTGGCCGATTTGCCCCACGAAAGCCATTGCGACGCCATCTCCGCCGCCGAAGCAAACGGGCTAACCACCATGCTGGTTACGGCCGATGAGCAATATTTAGGCTATCTGACGGTGGCTGATCAGGTGCGGGAGGATGCCGCCACGGCCGTTTCTGCGCTTCATCAACTAGGCCTTCAAACCGCCATGCTAACGGGCGATAATGAAGCAACGGCCCAAAACATCGCCAAGCAAACGGGCATCGCTCGCGTCTTTGCCAGCCTGCTGCCCGCCGAAAAAGTGGAAAAGATTGAACAGTTGCGCGAGGAATACGGCCGTGTTGCCATGCTCGGTGACGGCATCAATGATGCCCCAGCCCTCGCCGCTGCCACCGTAGGCATTGCCATGGGCGCCGCAGGCACCGACCAAGCCATGGAAACGGCCGACATCGCCTTGATGCACGACGATTTGAGCAAACTACCCTTTACCATTCGCCTTAGCCAAGCAGCCATGCGCACCGTACGCACCAACATCGCCCTTAGCCTGGGGCTAAAAGCCGCCTTTTTGGTAGCGGTTTTGCTAGGCTTCGGCACGATGTGGCTGGCCGTTTTGGCCGATATGGGAGCATCCCTGCTGGTCACGCTCAATGGCATAAGGCTAACCAAATTTAAGTAAATATGGAGCTTGCACGATGAAGTTTTTCTTGCTTATCTACCTCATCTTGTTTTACGGAGTTGCCTTCTTTTGGCGCAGCTATGTTACTTGGCAAGCAACAGGCATTAATCCATACCGGCTTTCAAACAAGGATGACATTCCCAGTTTTTTAGGTCGCGTATACAGGTTGGTTTTCATCGGAAACATAACAATTGTTTTGCTTTACATTTTGGGTCCAGCTCATTGGTACAGTTATTTGGGGCCATTGGATTGGCTTGAGGAGTCGGTCGGAACGGCCGTAGGAATTCTACTGTTGATCTTGGCTTTCCCTTGGGTACTGATTTCTCAAGCACAAATGGGCAGTTCCTGGCGGATTGGTATTGATGAGCAAAATCAAACGGCACTTGTCACCCAAGGCATCTTTCGCTTTTCTCGTAATCCTATCTTCCTTGGAGTGCGCTTAAATTTGCTTGGGTGGTTTCTAATCATGCCAAACGCGTTTACACTTGCACTCTGGCTGCTGGGAGATGTTTCCATACAAATACAGATTTTCTTAGAGGAAAATCATCTACACCAGCAACATGGCATTGTGTACGAACAGTATATGTCTATAACCCCTAGATATTTGGGGATTCCAGGGGTATTAAACAACAAATGAATATAGCCATTTTTATTCTTTCATTTCTGGCCAGCAGCATCTTGATAATCTTGGCACTCATCTCATTGTGGCACGACGAAATTCAGTTCTGGCCACCGCCAGGCCGCAATAGTTGGCAGTATCGCACTTTTTGGACGCTGTTCCGGATCATGATGATTGGCATTATGGCCCTCGCTTATCTGGATTTCCAGCCCGCTGCCGATACAGATTTCTGGTGGCGTTTTTACATAGGCGGAACGCTAACCTCAGTGGGTTTCATAGCTGCATTTTTAGCAACCCACAACCTGGGTTGGCGCAATGCCCACGGTGAAAAGCAAGGGTTACAAACGGATGGCTGGTACCGCAGGAGCCGAAATCCGGTTTACGTGGTGACCATCATCGGTATTATTGGGTTAGGATTGGTTGTTAATTCAGGCAAAGTAATGCTAATTCTTGTGCTGTGGATGCTTTTATATCTGATTGCGCCATTTTTAGAAGAACGCTGGCTAATAAAACAGTATGGTGACGCTTATCGAGCCTACATGAAACAAGTACCAAGGTTTCTTTAATTTGAAAAGAGTGGACTAATTTACTCAATCTGTTGCCACGGCCTTACGGGTTGGCTTGATAAGAAGGGCTGCAGCCATCAGTCCGGCAATAACGTAAATAATTGCTGCGCCACTCATCAGAGCCGTGTCACCTAACTGGTCAGTTAAGGCACCGCCCATGCCACTGCCAATGAGCATGAGAAGTGTCGTCGTGGTGCCAAAGGCACCAAATATACGGCCGCGATACGCATCTTCCGTTTCCTGTTGCAGCAAGGTTTGGATGGTAACAAAGGCAATGATGCCAGGGATGCCAACCAAAAGCATGGCTGGCAACACAACGGCAAGCGTGGGGAAGCCAATAGCAACAAAGATGATGATGCCGCTGCTAGCAAGCCCAACGCTAATAAGCTGCCCCGCGGTGAATTTACGCCCAAGCTGCGCCGCCAGCATCCCACCTATGAGACCCCCGATACCGCGTGCCGTCATCATCCAGCCAAATTCCACGGAGCTAAGTCCCATCGTATCTTGCACAAAGACAACAAGGATGGCACTAATAATGGCATCCCCAAACAGGGCAATGCCCACAACGGTAAAGAGGCTGGCCAAAATACGTCGGTGCCGCACCAGCTTTAAGCCAGCTACCCAGTCACGCCACACTTTGCTCCAGCCACCGCCAATCGTTGACGTTGCAGAAGGCGTGGGAGCAGTGACCTGCCGGGGTGCATTAACAAATAGGATGAGCGTGCCAGCCAAAATATAGGATGCCGCATCAAGCAAAATAACGCTGGTGAGACCCACAAGGCCCAGCAGCGTCCCCCCAATTGCGGGGCCAATAAGCCGCGCCAAATTGTCATTCATGGAGTTAAGTGAATTGGCCGCCAGCAGATGCTCTTTATCCACAAGAGAGGGGAGCAGGGCATTTTCGGCCGGGCTAAAAAATTGAGACAGGGTGGATTCAATAATAGCTACCACATAGATGAGCCACACAGTTTCTGGCGTTTGGGCAAAGAGCAGGACCAGGATGATGGCCGCCTGCATAAAACTGGCAACAAGCATAGTCCGTTTGCGATCCCACCGATCTACGAAAACGCCAGCCACAGTGCCAAAGATAACGCCGGGGGCCATGTAGGCCATCAGCCAGGCACTGGTTGCCAGGGCGGAGCCGGTAATGGCGTAGATGTGGAAGGGCATGGCGGCAATGAGAATCCAGTTGCCGATGAGGGAAATAAGCCCGCCCGTCCAGAGGAGGGCGAAGTTTCTTTGCTTAAGGGTTTGTAACATGACTATCTCTCTTTGTTAGTTGATTTTCGGAGATTGGACCAATTTTATAGGTATGTTCGGAAAAATTGGTCCAATCTTGCGTATACGTTTGGATTTATTGACCAAGCAACATCGGCATTACGAGCAGAAAGCCGAGGGTGTTGATGAGGCAGTGGGCAGCAACGGACACATAAACATTGCCTTTGCGGGCCGCGATGCCGAGCGGCAGGACAGCGATGGCGCGGGAAAAAACGCTCCAGGGTGACCAAAAGTGATAGACGGCAAAGAGAGCACCATTGAGGATAAAACCCCAACGGTCGTATCTTGCCATGCGTGGCAATAAATACCCGCGAAAATAAAGCTCTTCGATAGCTGGAGCTACGAGGTTGGCTAAGAGCATGGTTAGGATGATGCCAACGATGAGCAGCGTGGTAGAGCCTTGCATTAAGGTGGCGTAATCGGGCATTAGCCAGGCCGGCCACCAAGCAAAAAAGTATTGCAACATGAAGCTGTCGGTAAATCCCAAGAGCAAGAAAAGGGCCAGCATACCGATCAGGGTGAGCAACGTGTAGCCAGTGAATTTTTTGATGGTCAGCGGTTGTCGGTAGAGGACAATGCCTTCTAATGAGTAACGGCCGTTACGCTGCTTGCCTTGATACAATAAATAGCCCAGCTCCACAGGAATAAGGGTGATAGGAATGGCAAACAGGAAAGGCAGCAGTGAAGGGAGGGAAAACGGTCTTAAAACCCAGGCCAAAATAATGTAAGTGAGCATAATCGCCGCCCCTGGCAGCAAATGCAGGGCTATCGCCTTGCCTAAATCGAGCTGTTCGTCGTCAACTTCTTCAACATAATCGGGTAAGAAAATAGATACGTTTGTCATTTTGATCCTCCTGAGTGGATGCATAACTTTTTCAGATGGTTTCAGTATAGACAGGAGGGGGGTGAGATGTCGTCACCGCCAGGGGTGAGATTGAGGGGTGAGATTGGGCTTCAGTCGTCTTGTAGGATTAAAGTAGCTCTAGCTCGCGGGCGCGGGCGACGGCTTGCGTACGGCCGTTCACGCCTAACTTGCCATACAAATTTTTGAGGTGGGTACGAACGGTGTTTTTGGAAATGTACAGCTTCTCTTCAATCGCTTTGTTCGAGAGACCCGCAGCCAGACAGGCCAAAACCTCTCGTTCACGCCCCGTCAGCAGCTCTAGAAGCTGGGACGGGTGAGGCACGGACGGAGTTTGAGAAGTGGCATTGAAGATGTGGACAAGACGTTGGATGAAGGGGGTCGGTTGGAGCTGGCTGAGAACAGTTTGAAGAATTCTCCCTCTGGCAACAAAAGGGTAAATAATGTTGCTGGGTTGGGCGTAGGCAACGGCCGTTTGCAAACTATCTACTGCCTTTTCCCGATTTCCGGCCAATTCATAGAGCACGGTCATCCAGGTGAGCAGCACAAGCGCATCAAAAATATAGTTCCGTTGCTGAAACATAGTGAGGAGGCGTTCTGCAAGCTGAGCCAGTGCGGGGAGTTGGCGCGTATCGCCCGATTGTTCACTATGGCGAATGTGCGTAGCGATAAACAGTTTGTAATGCCCATAAAGTTGAAAGCTAGGCTTGTCGTCTACTGTAAGTCCGGAGTTGGTGGCCCACTGAACGGCCGTTTCCAAACGTCCCGCCTTCAAATGATACAGTACGTTGTACAGCTCACTCATTTCAACAATCAGGGGCAAATTACTCTGCTGGGCAAACTTACGAAAACGAGCCATGATATCTAAAGCGATTTGTGGCTCACCACGCCAGCAAGCCAAGTCAGCTTCCCCTAAATACGCATCAAAGAGAATGTCGGTAATACCGGTTCGGTCTGCCCAAATTTTGGCCTGCTCATAATAGCTGGCGGCTTGATCCATTTCGTGCTGTTGGAAGCGTAAGAAGCCAAGTCCATTGTACAGCGTGCCAATCATCGGCTGCCTTTCGGCGTCAGGCAACTGTAACCCTTCGCCATAAATAGCGGCCGCTTGGTAAAAATTGGCGCGATTGGTGGCAATAAGGCCATGCATTCGCAAAACATGGAGCCGAGAACCGACATCAATTTGGTCAAAATGACGGCGGATCATGTGAATGACCTGTTCAGCCTCGTCCAATTCAGCCATTTGCAGGAAGTTACTGACCAGTTGAAGGTAGGCAAAGGTACGCAGGTTATGTTGGTCTGAGGCAAGATTTTCGAGCGCGTGCTGCGCTAGTTCCAATGCCTGCGGAACCTGTCCCTGGTTCCGCAAGAGGATGGCTTCGAGAAGGTGCCATTCGGCTTCGACGCTGGGCTGATTCGCCGCCATGTCCAGGTAACGTGCAGCTGGCTGAATATCGCCAATGATGAGGTGAGCTGTCGAGGCTAGAATGGCGATGTGCGGGTGCGCCTGGATGATGGATGCGGGCAATGCTTTGGCCCACTGTCGCGCGAGTGCAGCACCCCCCTGCTGCCACAAACTATCAACGGCCGTTTCGGCCACCAATCGTCCCGCATACTCTAAATCCTCTGCCTCGAAGGCGTGGCGAATCGCTTCTTCGTGCAGATTTTGGCTTTCGTACCATTGGGCCGCTCGCTTGTGCAGCTCGCCCACGGCCGTTTCGCCCACATCCCGCTGCAAACGTCCTCGCAGCAGGTCCGCAAACAGATGGTGATAGCGGTACCATCTGCGCTGGTTGTCCAAAGGAATGAGGAAAAGATTGGTAGCTTCAAGACGTTCAAGGACGTCTTGGGAGTGGAGAGTGGAGAGCAGAGATTGATTTGCCAACAATGCATGACAGAGCGGAGCGCAAAGGCGATCCAAAACGGCCGTTTGCAGCAAAAATTGCTGTATTTCGGGTGGCTGCTGGTGAAGCACCTCGCTAAGCAGATAATCAGCAATATGGCGATCGCTGCCTGAAAGAGAAGCGACTTGCTCAGTGGGATCGGACTGGCCGTGCAAGGAAAGTGCCGCCAGTTGCAGGCCCGCCGCCCAGCCTTCGGTGCGGCTTTCCAAGCTAGTGATCGCCTGCTGACCGAGCGACAGCCCCATTGTTTGCTGGAAAAAATCAGTGGCTTCGGCCGTATTGAAGCGCAAATCATCAGCCCGAATTTCAGTGAGCTGGCCACGCACGCGCCAGCGGGGCAGCGGCAGCGGCGGGTCTTCGCGGCTGGTGATGATGATGTGAATGTGGGGCGGCAAATACTCTATCAGGGTGGTAAGGGCATTGTGAACGGCCGTATCGGTAATTAGATGGTAATCATCCAAAACAAGCACCAGGGGCTGGTTGAGTGTAGCCAGCTGATTGAGCAAGGTTTGGGTAACGGCCGTTTCATTTGGCGGTTGGGCAGATTGCAAGCTGGCGAGCAAACTGTTGCCAAACTGTGGCGCAACGGTGCGAATGGCAGCGATGAGGTAGGTAAAAAAGCGGGCCAATCCATTATCATTTTCGTCGAGTGATAGCCAACAAGCGGCACGCTCACCTTCCTGTCCTTCTGCTAGCCAAGCCACAACCAGAGTTGTTTTGCCAAATCCGGCGGGCGCAGAGATAAGCGTCAGTTTGCTATGCTTGTTGTGGGTAAGCTGCTCAAGAAGACGAGTACGCAAGACGAGAGACGGCCGTAAAGGCGGAATATACAGCTTCGTTTGCAGCAAACTATCACTCATGAAACTGAATTATATGTTAGATTTTGATAGGGTCGAAGAAATAAAGCAGATAAGAATAGCTATTAGCCTGTGAGCTTGCATCATAGTTTGACATAAATTAAACTTGCTCTTGACGTTTGACAATAGTTCAAGAATGCATAATGGCTATACGAATTTTTGTGGCTGAGGTGGGATTTGAAAAAAATTGGGATTCTATTTTTGATAACTATCATTTTGGTGGGAATGACTGCTGCCTGTGACCAACTCCAACAGCAACCTGCGCCAATTGTTTCTCTGCCACCGACAACCACTCCATTGCCATTGCCTCAAGAGGCAACGGTGGGCCGTCCGGAAATTGAGCAAGATGTCACGCCATCCGCAACTGCGACGGCAACAATCACGCCAACGGCCGTCATTACGAAAACGGCCGTTCCCTACACCGTACAGCCGGGCGATACGCTGGTCATTATTGGCAACCGCTTCGAGGTATCGGTTCAGGAGATTGCTGAGGCAAATAATTTAGCCAATCCCAATGCCATCACTGCCGGACAAACATTGATAATCCCTCAAGGAGTGGCGGTAACGGCCGTTCCCCCCACCGACACGCCACCACCGACCCCAACCAGCACACCACAGGTTAATGCTACCTCTGAAGCCGAAGATGGTGGCGGCACGCCAACGCCGCCCGAAGACCTTGTACCAACGGGCCGCCTCGAATTCACACATCCGCTTTCGATGGTTGTTGAAGAAAGTGGCGTCATCACCGTTGAAATCATCGCCGATCCGGAGCTAGCCACGATTGGCGAACATGAACCACACATCACGGGCGTGGTGCGCATCGACGCCAGCTACGATGATGGCGAACGCGCCTTCTACGAGCAAACGGTTGAGCTTTTCCCCTTGATGTCGGCGGAGCTGAATGCCCCCGCGTTTGAGGTGTTCCCCTCCGGTGGCAACAACGTGCGCTTGCCGCGTGTCATCAGCACCACCCTACCCGCCGCCTGGACCTGGGACGTGGTTGCTACCACGCCCGGTGAAGCCCAGGTCATCACGGTGAACTTATACAAGGAACCAGATTCCATCAGCGAGGTGCCCGTTCTCACCCAAAGCATTTCGCGCAATATACAGGTAGTGGCTAAAAGTCGCTGGAGCCAAATCGTAGATGGGTTGGCAGATAATGTGCTACTGCTACTGGGAACTGGTGGGCCAATAGGGTTGCTGCTAGCTTACCTCACTTACCGATCCAGTAAAGAAAATGAACGCTTGAAAAAGCAAGTTGCGGAGCGTGCGCCCACTAGAGGTGACCAGGCTGCTTAACGGGCAATTTAATATGGAATTGGCTACCAGGGAGTAAATCTTCATCGTACCCTTGACTGTTGGCCCAGATACGGCCGTTGTGTGCCTCCACAATCCCTTTAGCAATGGCCAAACCCAAACCAGCCCCGCCTCCCTTGAAGCTGGTTTTGCCTGATGAATGCAGCATCACTTCCCCGGTTTGGTAAAACTTTTCAAAAATGAGTTCTTGCAGCTCAACAGCGATACCAACACCGCTATCTGTGATGATTATTTCTACGGCCCCCTCGGTTTTGTCGTCGCTGGTTGGTGGATGGAAACGGCCGTCTACACGCACCGCCCCCCCATCTGGCGTATACTTAATGGCATTGACCAAAATCTGGTAAAAAACCTTCTGCAATGCCTCCACATCCCCTTCAATTTCAGGCAAATTCGCCAGGTCGCCCCGCTGCAGCACGATGTTTCGCTTGGCTAACGACTCTCTAAAGCGATTGCCTATTTGTTGCAGCAAAAACGGCAAATTCACGGGTGCCAGGTACAGGTCTAGCGAACTGCTGTCAATTTTGGCAACGTCCAGCATGCTCTGCACCACCTCTTCCATGCGCGCTGCCCCCCGACCGATGCCCTCGGCCCACTTTTTATAGTAACTGTTGGCCATGATTTCCTCATCATCCAACAGCATTTGGGCGTTGAAGGTCACGATGGTGAGTGGCGTCCGTAGTTCATGCGAGGCAATGGTAATGAAGTCGGTTTTTGTTTTGTCCAGGCGTTCCAGACGGCCGTACGCTTCCTGCAACGCCTGCGTCCGTTCATCTACTTTTTGCTCCAACTGCTGGTTAAATTGCTTGATTGCAGCATAGAGTTGGGCATTTTCCAGCGCAATGGCAACCTGATCAGCCAATAGCTGGAAGTTGGGAATTTCATTGGGTGAAAACGCACCCAGCTCATTGCTTTGCAAATCCAACACACCCAGCACCTTGTCCCCCATTTTCAGCGGCAACAAAATCTCTGATTGGGCGTTGGGTGCTTTTTCGTCCGCCTGATAGCGGAAGTCGCGGGTGATGTCATCGATGCACAACGGCCGTCCGTTGGCCAATACCCAACCCACCAGCCCCTTCAGTCCGGCACGCAGTTGCAACCCTGCTTCTGGAACGCCGCTGCCTGCTTCAGCAACGGCCGTAATGCCCAGCTGGTTTGGGTTCGGCAAAAAGACACCCACGTAATACGCCACATACTGCTGCGAAATAAGTGATGCAATCTGATCCAGCAAACTGTCTAGCTCCAAAATGGAGGTAATGCGCTGCCCCACCGCGTAGTTGGTTTGTTGCTCCACCGTGCGCTGCACCAGTTCCTTGCGCTGACGCCGCTCTACAAATCGGAAAATCTCCGCTTGCCGCAGGGCATGAATGCGCACGCCGTACGCCACCAGGCCAGTGAACGTGGCCACAAAGATCATCACGCCAAAGTAAAGCCATTCTGGATGATCTGGATTGCGCTGGTAAATGCCCACCCACGCCAGCCAGCAGAAAATCTGTATGGCTACATACCAACGTAGCGAGGTAAACATCACCCCCGCCCCAAACAAAAAGAGGGCCAAATTGGCTGACTGATTGGGCAAAGGATTGTAATAAAAGCGCAGCAAAATGGTGAGCAAAATGACGCTGGCAACAACGGCCGTTCCCCGTTCAGCGTATTTGGCAGACACATGGCCACGCATCAACACAAAAAAGCCAATCAGCAAGAAAATTCCGCTGCCCACCGCCACCCTTACCATCACCGATTGACCAGTTTCTACGAGCAAATATTGCTGAATGGCCGCGTAGACAAAAAACATGAGGCCAAAACTGCCATAAATGAACGGCAACCCGTCCATCTCAGTTTTGCGTAATGCCTGTCTGATTTTTTCGTTGGGAACGCCCCTCTGGTCTAAACGAACCAGATTATTGAACCGTTGTCTAAGCAACTGGGCAAAGGTTGGCTTTGTCATGCACACGTCTCCGCTGAATAGCAAGATTATACCTGAGGTGTGGCAGAATTCGCAGTCGCCATTTTGCCCATTTCGTGCTTCAATTGGGGGAAAACAACCGCAAGGAGAATCCACTATGTCCACTGTCGCTCGCAAGCGTGAAGAAATCCCCCAACAGTATAAATGGGATGTTGAGTCTATTTTTACATCGCCGGAAGAATGGGAAACGGCCGTTTCCCAATTCCAGACGCAGCTCCAGGAAATTGCAAAATTCAAGGGTCGCCTCAGTGAAGGCCCGACCGTTTTGGGCGATTATTTTGAAGCGACGGATGTGATGGCAACGGCCGTTGGCAAAATCTTCGTGTATGCTAGCCTGAACTACAGCGTTGATACCACTAACCAGGAAGCAGCCGCCCGCAACGACCGCGCCCGCGGCCTGTTTGGCATGGCCATGGCCACCACCGCCTTCGCCCAGCCAGAAATGCTGGCCATCGGCTTCGATACTTTGCGCGACTGGCTCACCCAAGACGAGCGGCTGACCGACTACGGTCACTACCTGAACCAGTTGGAAAAGCAGCAGGAACACGTCCGATCTGCCGAGGTAGAGCAGGTGCTGGGCATGGTGCGTGACGCCTTCGGCACCGCTTCGGCGACGCACGGCATTCTGGCCAATGCAGATCTGAAAATTGAGCCAGCCGTGGGCAGCGACGGCCAAACCTACGACGTGACACAGGGCACTATTGGCGGCCTCACCACCCACGCCGACCGTGAAGTCCGCCGCACGGCCTGGACAAATTACGCCGATGCCCATCTCGCCTTCAAAAACACGATGGCCAACGCTTTGGCCGCCGGGGTGAAGCAAGATGTGTTCAACATGCGGGTGCGTGGCTATAAAAATTCGCTAGAAGCGGCACTCTCCAGCAACTTCATTCCCACCGAGGTTTTCCACAATCTGATTGACACCTACAAGGCCAACCTGCCCACCTGGCACCGCTATTGGAGCATCCGTCGGCGAGCGTTGGGCTACGACAAGCTGTATCCCTATGACGTAAAAGCACCGATGTCTTTGAATCCGCCAAATGTGTCGTATGAAACGGCCGTTGATTGGATTGCCACAGGTATGCTGCCATTGGGTCAGGAATACGCCTCCACTTTGCGCAGCGGTGCGCTGGAAAATCGCTGGGTAGATGTGTATCCCAACGAGGGCAAACGGATGGGTGCATTCTCCTCCGGTGTAAAGGGAACCCATCCGTTTATCATGATGAGCTACACAGATGATTTGTTTGGCCTGAGTACATTAGCCCACGAACTTGGCCACTCGATGCACTCTTACCTAACCTGGCAAAACCAAAACACGCTTGCCTACAGCCGGTATGGCCTCTTTGTAGCCGAGGTGGCCTCCAACTTTAATCAGGCAATGGTGCGCGCTCATCTGCTAAAAGCTAACAGCGATTCGGAGTTCCAAATTGCCGTGATCGAAGAAGCGATGTCTAACTTCCACCGCTACTTTTTCATCATGCCCACGCTAGCTCGCTTTGAGCTGGAAATTCACGAGCGCGTCGAGCGCGGCCAGGCACTGAACGCGGACGTGCTCAACAATCTGCTGGCTGACCTGTTTAGCGAGGGGTTTGGCGACGAGGTTGAGGTGGATCGAGAGCGTGTAGGTATCACTTGGGCGCAGTTCCACACGCACATGTATGCTAATTTCTACGTTTACCAATATGCAACGGGCATTTCGGCAGCACATTCGCTATCCCAAGATATTTTGGCGGGCAAGGAAGGTACCGTTGACAACTATTTGAACTTCCTCAAGGCGGGTGGCTCGGTCTTCCCGCTGGATGCCTTGAAGATTGCGGGGGTAGATATGACTTCGCCAGAAGCAGTTGAAACCACGTTTGGCGTCCTGGCCAGCTATGTAGATCTGTTAGAAGAGCTGGTGGGGCAGCGAGGATAGTTTTATCATTTGGACTTACGCCATCGCCCTAACCAGACTACAAAAGTCTCGGGTCTAAAGATGTTATTTCTAGAGAGAATAAGACTTTTGTAGTCTCCACTGCGCAAGTCCTGATCTTTTGGAAACGGCCGTAACCTGAGCGATTACGGCCGTTTCTCTTCAATTTCAGCCGCAATTATTCCCGTATACGTTTTTGCTGCCTCAAAAATCAGATGATCTACATTTTCCATTTGGTTAGCAGGGAAAGCCGCTAGCGTCTCTAACAAATGGAGCTGTTCGCTTTCGTCTGCAAAGGCTTGTAATTCAGCCCGCACCTGCTGGAAATATAGTTGAATTTGTAGCAATTGACCTGAAGATTGCCACAGCAAGTTATTCCAAAATATGTCTCAAAAAAATATGTCCCCTTTTTGTCCCTGGCTATTTCCCGTGTACAATATTGCGCCAACCACCCAATCAACAAACTGAAGAGGAACCCCCATGACAACAGTCCCCATACAAACGCGCACGACCACAACCCGACGGGAGCGATGGGCTTGGTATTTGTACGATTTTGGCAACTCTGCTTATGCTTCGGTCGTACTTTTGGCCGTTTACTCTGCTTATTTTCAGGGGAGCGTCGTTGGCGGTGCTGAAGGCTCCCGACTCTGGGGGCTGGCCGTGGGCATCGCTATGCTTGTTGTTGCCGTCACATCACCCATCTTAGGCACAATCGCCGACTTTTCTGGATCGAAGAAGAAGTTTTTACTCTTTTACACCGTCATGGCCTGCATTTTTACCGCAGGCCTTTTCTTTGCTGAACCAGGCAATGTGGCCATTGGCATGAGCTTCTTCATTTTGGCCGAGATTGGGTACCGAAGTGCCCAGGTATTTTACAATTCGCTGCTACCAGAAATCGCTGAGCCACATGAGGTAGGCCGTGTTTCTGGCAATGGCTGGGCTATCGGCACGGTTGGTGGCATCCTTTGTCTGATCATCATCTTGCCGCTCATTGTCATGATTGAGGGAGATTTGATTATCCGGACGTCTTTGGTCATTACGGCCGTATTCTTCGCCATCTCCGCCGCACCCATCTTCCTCTGGTTACCCGAGCGGGCCAAAGCCAAGTCGCTGCCCCCTGGCGAAAATTATTTTGGTTACGCCTTCAAACAACTGGCCGAAACGATTAAAACAGCAAGCCAATTCAAAGAATTTCTCAAATTCATGGCCGCTTTCCTCATTTTTAACGATGGCGTAATTATGGCCCTAAACTTTGCCGCCATCATTGGCGCAGTTTTGTATGGCATGGACCAACAGCAGCTCATCATCTTTGTCATCATTGTTCAAGTAAGCAACGTGGGTGGTGCCTATGCTTTTGGCTCCTGGGTAGATAAGTTGGGGGGCAAACGCTCTCTGGCTCTATCAATTGTCACCATGATTGCCGCCGTCATCTGGCTGTACCTCAACAACAGCGCCACCGGCTTTTATCTCCTGGGTATTTTGGCTGGTTTTGCTATGGCCGGCATCCAGTCGGTTAGCCGAACGATGGTGAGCTTCTTCGCCCCACCGGGCCGCAGTGCTGAATTTTATGGCTTCTTCGCCGTTGCTGGGCGGACCTCTTCTTTCATTGGCCCCACCGTTTACGGCCTTATTGCTGCTGAAGCCGCCCTTTGGTACCAAACACAGGGCGAATCCATCACCTCGGCCGAACAGCTAGGGCAGAAGCTAGCCATCCTTTCTATTGGCGTCTTCCTGGTGGTTGGCCTCATCGTCCTGAGCTTTGTCAACGAGAAAAAAGCGCGTTCATTTGAGTAGGAAAAGCCACAGAGAAAAAAGAGGAATCTGAGAAATTAATCTGCACCTCAAAAATCTCTGCGCACTCTGCGGCCGACATTCAGACAGGTAGTAAGACGAGTTTCACCATATTTGCAAGGAGTAGACATGATTTTCAAAAGCCCGTATCCCGATGTTGACATCCCCAATGTGTCGCTGACCGAGTTTGTTTTGAGCCGCACCCAGCAATTTGGTGACAAACCGGCACTGATTGATGGACCAAGCGGCCGTACCATCACATACACACAACTTGGTGGAGCTATCCGTTTAGTGGCATCCAGCTTGGCAAAGCGCGGCTTTGGCAAGGGGGATGTTTTCGCCATCTACAGCCCCAATATCCCGGAATATGCCGTTGCCTTCCACGCCGTTTCCTTGTTGGGTGGCATCGTCACGACGGTAAATCCGCTCTATACGGCCGAAGAATTATCACGCCAGCTTAATGATGCAAACGCTAAATATTTGTTGACAATCTCACTGTTCCTGGAAAATGCAAAAACGGCCGCTTCTCAAAGCAACGTTGAGGAGATTTTCACCTTCGACCCCACCGAGGGAGCCACACCATTTGGCACATTGCTACAAAGCGATGGCTCCCTACCTGAAATTAGCATCAATCCTGCCGAAGATTTGGTCGTGCTTCCCTACTCTAGTGGCACAACAGGCTACCCCAAAGGCGTCATGCTCACCCACCGCAACATTGTAGCCAATATCGTGCAGGTGGAAGGGGTTACAGGCATTGAACTGGTGGATGAAGCAGATACAGTTGTGGGCATTCTGCCGTTCTTTCATATTTATGGCATGGTGGTCATCATGAATATGAGCTTGGTGAAGGGTGCCACCGTTGTCACGATGCCCCGCTTTGACATGGTGCAGTTCCTGGAACTGGTACAAAAACACAAAGTGACTCGCGTCAATCTGGTACCACCTATTTTAGTTGGCCTGGCCAAACATCCCATTGTCGATCAATACGACGTCTCCTCATTAGTGGAGCTGTCCTCTGGGGCAGCTCCGTTGGGTCAAGCGTTGGCTGACGAGGTTAAGGCACGCTTGGTCTGCCGCGTCGTACAAGGATACGGGCTTACAGAAACCAGCCCTGTCACCCATGTCTACAATCGCACGATGACTAAAGAGGATAAACTTTCTTCCGTTGGTCCAGCTATCCCCAACACAGAAGTGATGGTGGTCGACGTCGCCAGCATGAAACCGTTGGGGCGCAACCAAAATGGTGAGATTTGGATGCGCGGCCCGCAAATAATGAAAGGGTATCTCAATAACCCAGACGCAACGGCCGCTACTGTGGACGAAGAAGGTTGGCTGCACTCCGGCGACATTGGCTACATTGATGATGAGGGCTTCTTCTACATTGTGGATCGGCTAAAAGAGCTGATTAAATACAAAGGCTTCCAGGTCGCCCCTGCTGAACTGGAGGCCTTGCTCTTGTCCCATCCCGCAATTGCGGATGTAGCCGTTATCCCCAGCCCGGACGAGGAAGCAGGCGAAGTGCCAAAAGCGTTTGTGGTTCTCAAAGCAGAAGCAACGGCCGAATCCATTATGGATTGGGTAGCTGAGCGGGTATCGCCGCAAAAGAAGGTGCGTCGCATTGAGTTTGTAGAGGAAGTTCCCAAGTCGCTCTCTGGCAAGATTTTGCGCCGCATTCTGGTGGAGCAAGAGCGAGCGAAGTTGGATAATACGTAATTGGGCTATTTTGTAATTACATTCAGAGGATTGTCATGAATACACTTTTGGAAACAGCCCCGGCTTTTGTGGAGATGGCCCACCAAATTGTGTGGGCAAGCGTGGCGACTGTGGATAGCAACGGCCGTCCCCGTTCCCGCATCCTCCATCCAATCTGGCAATGGGACGGAGCGCAGCTTGCGGGTTGGATTGCCACAGGACCAACGCCAATCAAACGCGCCCATCTCGCTCGCAACCCCTACGTCTCTGTAAATTACTGGGCACCCAGCCAAGACACTTGTGTTGCCGAATGCCGTGCCACTTGGGCGTTTGACGACGATACGCGCCAAATGGTATGGGATTTGTTCCTCAATGGCCCAGAACCGGTTGGCTACGATCCCAAACTTATCCCTGCCTGGACAAGCCCCACCGTAGATGCTTTTGCCGCATTGAGGCTAGAGCCCTGGCGACTGCGCGTCTTCCCTGGCACTGTTTTGATGGGTCAGGGGGGTGAGGTGTTTACCTGGCAAAAGGAAATAAGATGAGCGAAAACAACGAGGTCGTCTACACTTCAAATATGTAGTTGCTCACGAAATTGTTTTCTCAGCAAGCACCTCATAAATTGCTTCAGTGAGAATACGCACCATTACGACTAGCTGTGACTCGTTAATAATAAGCGGTGGCCCCAACATAATGACATCCCCGTTTTGGCCATCGGCACAGCCTTGTGAGAAATAAACAATCAACCCCTTGTTAAATGCCCGCTGCCAAATGTCCCAGGCTAGATGCTGAGATGCAGGAAATGGTGTCTTGTTTATCTTGTCTTGCACAATTTCCACACCCCAGAACAAGCCACGTCCGCGCACTTCACCGACGTTGGGATGATGGCTCAGGGAATCTTGTAACATCTGGCCTAGTTTTTCACCCATCCTCGCCGAATTTTCAACCAGGTTTTCGGCTTTCATAATGTGTAAAGTTGCCAAAGCCGCTGCACAGCCCACCGGATGATGGCTAAACGTGCCCCCATGATTCCAGTCGCCCAACTTCTGCCGAATCAGTTCCACATCGTCCGTTTTGGCGGCAACGAAACCAAGCGGAAAGTAACCGCCAGCCAACCCTTTTGACGTTACCAGAATATCCGGCTGCACCTGCCAATGGTCGATGCCCCACCATTTGCCAGTACGCCCCATCCCCACCAGCACCTCATCGGCAATAAGCAGCACGCCATATTTGTCACAAACACGGCGGACAGCGGGCCAATAATCGTCTGGAGGTAACACCGCGCCCAAGCTAGCACCACTAATTGGCTCAGCAATGAAAGCTGCAACCGTTTCCGGGCCATATGCCAGAATAGATTCCTCCAGACGGCCAGCAAGTTCTTCACCGGTGGCAGCAAAGCGGTAAGGGTATGGGGGCCGAATGTGGGGCATATTGACCATCATGCCCATATAGGGCGTTCGCAAACCGGGACGGCCGCTTACGCCCAAGGCACCCAACGTCATCCCATGATAACTGAGTGAGCGGCAGGTGGTAATGTCGCGGGATGCTTCGCCTCTGGCTTGCTGAATTTGCCGCGCCAGCTTAATGGCTCCTTCTACCACCTCAGACCCGCTGCTCAGGTAAAAGAAACGCGGGTTCGGTATGGGAACCAACTCGGCTAACTCCTCGGAAAGCTGCTCTGTGGCCTGGTTGGTAAACATGATGGCGTGGACGTAGGCAGCTTTTTGGGCTTGCTGGGTGATAGCATCAACAACTTCAGAACGGCCGTGTCCCACATTCACTACCAACGGCCCTCCCGATCCATCCATATATTTCTTGCCATTTTCATCAAATAAATAAATGCCCTTCCCATGAGAAATCTTGGGGCGGGCATGGTTCATCTTGCGATAAAATACGTGTCCGTGTGGATGTTTATAGTTCATGGCGTAACGGCCGTTTGCAACCGCCTCTTTGGTTGAAATGGTTCTCAAATCTGCGGCTGACAACCATCTCAGACAAAATTCCCCGGACATCTCCAACTACCGCTGAAGCTATCCGGGGAAACGATGTTGTGAAAAAAGAATCGAACTTAGTCTACGATGGTTTGGCTTTGCTCTTTCATGTATTGCTGAATGTAGTAGAAGCTGCCAGCAGCCTTACCGGTGGAGCCGCTGCCCTTCCAGCCACCAAAGGATTGGTAGCCAGGCCAGGCACCCGTGGTCGCGCCGCTGGAGCGATTAACGTAAAGCACACCAGCCTCAATGTTATCCAGCCACCACTGTACTTCGTCGTCGTCTTCGCTAAAGAAGCCAGCCGTCAGGCCGTACTCTACATCGTTGGCCATCTCCATCGCCTTGTTCATATCCTCGTAGCCGGTTACGGTAACGATAGGCAGGAACATTTCTTGCTTCCACAAGCGATGCTCAAGCGGCAAGTTATCAACGATAGTGGGAGCCACAAAATAGCCATTCCCAAGCTCTTCTAACGTTTTACCGCCAAAAACAACATCCCCGTTTGCGTGCAAGTCGGCCACAAACTCTTTGTAATCTTCATACGCGCCTTTGTTGGCAACTGGCCCCATCCAGTTATCTTTTACAGTGGGGTCGCCCACGTTGATTTGTGAAGTGAGATCAACCAGTTTGGTCATAAATTCGTCTTTGACGTCGTTGTGCACGTAAACGCGGGAGCAAGCAGAGCATTTTTGGCCTTGCAAACCAAACGCAGAGCGCATCACGCCCATCGCGGCTTTGTCAATGTCTGCCTTTTTGCTGATGATGGTGGGATTCTTGCCGCCCATTTCGGCAATAACCGGGCGCGGGTGACGACCCTGAGCAAATGTCCGCAAAATGTGCATCCCCACGTCGTAGCTGCCAGTGAAGGTGATGCCAGCCACGTCTGGATGATCGACCAGGGTTTGGCCAACAGAACGGCCGCCACCAGTAACGAAATTAAACACGCCAGCGGGTACGCCTGCATCCCGGAAGCATTCCGTGAGCAGCCAGGCGGTATAGGGAGTATCCGTCGCGGGTTTGAGCACGACGCAATTACCGGCTACCAATGCAGCTCCGGCGGGGCCACCAGCCAACGCACCGGGGAAGTTAAACGGGGAGATAACAGCCCAGACGCCATACGGCTTGAGAACGCTGCGATTGTGGTGTTTGTCGCTTTCAGAAAGCAGCGGCCGGTTAAAGTTATCATTCTGCTCCACAGCGTCACAGTTGTAGCGGATGAGATCGGCCGTTTCTTCCACGTCTCCCAATGCCTCTAGCCGATTCTTACCGATTTCCAGGCTCATGACTGCGCCCATGTGGAAGAGCCGTTCGCTAATGAGATCGGCAGCTTTGCGCATGATAGCCACGCGCTCTTGCCAGGGACGGCCGCTCCAGGCAGGAAAGGCGGCTTTGGCAGCAGCAACGGCATCATTTACATCTTCGGCCGTGCCTTTCTGAAAATGCCCCATCACCAGATCGAGGTCAACTGGGCTGCGCTTTGCAAATGTTTCGCTCGCTGTGCGCTCTTCGCCGTTGATATACATGGGGAATGTTTTGCCGAAGCCAGCTTTGGCTTCTACAACCGACTCATCAAAATATTCGTGCAGCAATGGATCTGGGCTGGCTAATGTTGAGTAGGTAACTTTTATGTGTTTACGTTTAGACATATGTGCCTCCAAGGGAAATATAGGAATTAAACAATTGAGCAATTGCTGGGTTAACTTTGTTATCGGAGTTTTATAAGGTCCCGTGGGCTGCCCCGTGGGCTTCAACAATTCCTCAATTCATGGTACAGGAATCGCAGATGAGGATTCGCCGAATATTATACCTGCGTTTTGGCGTTGAGACAGCCGGATATTTATCATGACTTTTGGGTGACTTCCCGCTTGAGATCACCGTTTTAGATAGAGGCTTTGGACGAGCTGCTTATTTGGCAAAGAGAGAATAAAGGCACTGGGCAGCGTGAGTGCTTGCCAAAACAGTTGGGGAGTCAGTTGCTGATTGTATTGGCAAATGTAAAGGGTAAGGACAGTGCCGTGGCTGACGATGGCAACGTTATCCTGGGGGTACACTGCGAGCTGCTGATTAACAGCTTGGGTAAAGCGAGTGACGGCCTGCACGGCCGTTTCATTGCCAAAAACAAGCTCATCTGGGTGGGCAAACAGGCGGGAGACGGCCGTTTCAAAATCCGCTTTGCGCTCAAAGTAAGGCACACCCCGCCGATCATGCTCTTGCAGGCCAGGGATGGCTTGTGTGGGTAATAGCAGCTTTTCAGCCAGAGCCGCCCCGGTGGCAATCGCCTTTGGTTCCTCGCTAGTAAAAATACGGTGAGGTTGGCATGGTTTTAGTTTTTGGGCGAGCGTGTGGGTTGTGGAACGGCCGTCTGGGGTGAGCTGCCATTGGTGACTATTGACTGAGGGGTTCACCTGGACGGCCGCGTGGCGAACGAGAATGAGCTTGGGAGGCATAGGGGAATTGGAGATTAGGGATTGGAGATTTTTTGACTATTCTCCAATCTCTAATCTCTCTTTTTATCCGCCACCCGTGAGCGCATCCAGCGACCACTGCGCGTAATAGGCGTTGTGGTTCACTTCCAATGCCGCCTGATAGTTGCCAATCGCATCATCAATGAGTCCCTGAGATTCCAGAGCTAAACCCTTGTACCAATATGTTTCCTCCACGTTGCGCCCGCCCTGAGTTGCTAACGTCGCATCTGCCAGGGCAATCACGTCATCGTGACGGCCGACTTTCCAATAGGCCATGTAGGGGCGGAACTGGTACCACAACATGCGGGGCGGCAAACCGATTTCCCGCGCCTGGTCATAGGCCTGCGCCCCACCCTGATAATATTGCGCTTCGCCAGTGCGGACGCCCATCTCGGTGAGAGCAGAACCCAAGTTAAACCAGGCAAAATTATTTTCTGGCTCAGCGTCGATTTCTGCCTGGGCGCGAGCGGCAACCATGCGCCACATGGCCATCGGGTCAACCAACTCTGGCCCTAAAATTTCTTGTACTTCTGCCTCTTGTGAGGGAAAGTAAACAACATAGAACGTATAGTTGAACTGCTGCCAATAATATTCAAACTCCTCATAATCGTCGGTACGGCCGCTGCCATCCCACGGCCCTAAAAAGCTGTCCTGGCTGTAAAATATTTCCTGTTCATCATCGTAACCAAACACGGTGAGATAATGCCCCCACCAACCTTGGCCCGGCAAATCGTACCCCTTTTCAATAACCACAGGGTATCCCGCAACAATAAACTCCTTGAGCAATTCCATTGTACCGCCACTGTGCGCGCTGGCCTTAAAGGCGTTCCCGGTAAAGCCATTGACGTAATCAGCAATCTGCCAGGGACTCACATTGCGGTCTTCGCTGTTGGGCTTTAGGTAATCGGCCACTTCTGTCTGGGTAATGTCGTACCCCATAAAGTTGAGCACCTGGGTAAGATTGGCCGGGCCGCAATTGTTAAACGATTGGCGAATGACGCCGACCCCATCCAACATGTGCGAGACGGGCAGCGGCTCAGGCGTGGGGGTGTTGGTGGGCGTGGGCGGCGGGGTGTTCGTCGGTAGAGGTGTGGCATCCACATCTGGCGTTTCTTCTGGGGCAACAGTGGGGGCTTCAGTCGGTTTGCTGGTGGCCGTTGGTTCAGAAACGGCCGTTACCGCAATCAACGCCTCAATATCCACCTGTGGCTCATTTGCTGATACGACCGCCACAGGCAACGCGGTTGCCACGGGCGCCACTTGGTCAATCACGCCCTCCACAATATTGCTCAAAAACGGACTGCGTTCTCCCAGAGCAACCCGGTACCGTCCGGGAATCGCACCCGCCGCACTCGGCAGCACCAGCAAACCAATAATGAGCAAAATTTGTATACCAACAACAATAAAAATCAGGTTTTTCGTTCTTTTTCTCATATTAAATTCCGTAAACGATATTCGGTAAGCAGTAATCGGTCGTAGTTAAATCTGGGAACTGGTTACTGACTTACTGATTACTGGAAAGTTCTGCAAGGGCTACCACAGCGGGGGCAAAGTTGGGGTTAAAGGTGGTGGCTCTTTCCAGATTTTCTTCGGCTGCGGCCGTTTCACCAGTGGCAGCCAGGGCTAGTCCTTTGTAATAAAATGATTCTTCAAAATACGGCCGATCTTGCAAGGTCACATCAGCCAGCAAAATAACATCTTCATATCGGCCCACCTCATAATATGCTTCGTAGGGGCCAAATTGATACCATAACATGCGCCAGGGCAAACCGATGGCGCGCGCCTGGTCGAAGGCCGTGCTGGCGCGTTCATATTCGCCCGCAGCATTGTAGCTGCTGCCCAAGTTAAACCAGTAAAACGCATTGGTTGGGTCTGAGGCTGCTTCAGCCTGAGCCTGCACTAGCGATTTTTCCCACATTGTTGCGTCATCCATATCTTCGCCAATGATGCGGGCGACGGTTTCTGCCTGTTCTGGCTCGTAAACCGCAATGTAGCTGCGGTTAAACTGGGGCCAGAACGTTTCTACTTCTGCGTAGGGCAAGTTACGGCCGTTCCTGTCCGCATTCTCCAAAGGCACATCACTCGTACCAAACCAGGAATCATATACAAAAAATTGTTCGTTGGCATCATCGTAGGCTACCACCAGCAGATAATGCCCATACCAACCCAGCCAGCGAAATTCTCCCGGCGGCTCAATGCCAATTTCCATGATCACCGGAATGCCATTGGCCACAAACTGTTTGAGCATGTCGATACGGCCGTTTACCCGATAAATCGCTTCATATTGAGTAGTTTCATTCACATAGGCTGCCATCTCATCTGGGCTAACATTGCGGTCTTCAGGGTTTGGTTTTAACACAGCGGCCGTATCACTTTGAGTGACAAACAGGTCAAAATAACTCAGCGTCATCGCCAACGTGGCGGGGCCGCAGTTGTTCCAATCCTGAAAATGGTGCTGGATGCCTTCCAAGCGAGCGGCTGCAGGGATGGGAACGGCCGTTGCAGTGGGAACGGGCGTTGCGGTCGGGGGAACGGCCGTAGGTGGTATAGCCGTCTCCTCAGAAGCCAATGTCTGCGTTGCTGTTGGCTGAACCAGTTCCACAACAGGTGCAGCCAGAGGCGTAGGCTCTCCCAGCAAGCTGTTGGCGTCCAGAGGCTGCACCACCGTTGGCAAAATGGCAACTTCTTGCTGTGGCGACGCAATTTCCAGCAGAGGCTCAGGCAACCAGCGTGCAGCATAACGCGGCGGGATAGCACGCAGCGCGGCTGGCGTCAGCAAAACGCCAACCAGCACCAATATCGCAAAACCTATCACCACTTTCTTCCGATGCGTTTTCATGCAAAAAGCTCTTCCTGCGTTTCGGCATCCGCTAAATAGATATTGGCGGAAACCTTCCAGAATGCGGCATTTAGTATAACGGTTGATATATCTCAGCCAAGCATCATAAACGGCCGTTTACCCAACTCTAAGCCCATGCACAAACATATCACGACAATTGCTAATGGGCAGTTGGAGGTAAAACAGCCACGCTGCTTACCATATCTCCAGTTCAAAAAGCAGTTGGTGAGCCACCTTACACAGCCGGGCGAAAATGACATTTATCCGTTGGGGTTATGGGCATTGTCACTGGCAAACGGCCGTTTACACATGGCACACTAACGTAAAAGCCATAACATTAATTTGACTTGAATTTGGCTTTAGGTTGAGCAAGTCACAGAGAAGCTGGGCCGTATTTTTCAACTGCTTCTCTCCGGTATGCCACTTAGAAGAAGGAAAAGGAGGCCAATCATGTTCAATCATATTCTGGTTCCCCTCGACGGATCACATCTGGCCGAAGCGGCTTTGCCCCCAGCAATGGAATTGGCCAGCAAGTTTAATAGCGAACTAACCCTGGTATGGGTCATTCAGCCCCCACACCTCATCATGACTGCGGCCAACGGCAGCGTATACGCCCAACTGCTCACAGAAATGCGAAACCAATCGGAACAAGATGCGCGCGCCTACCTGCGTGGGCACCAAGGCTCCTTGCGTCAGCAAGGGTTTGTAACCCACGCACAGGTCACCGAAGGCGAAAATGTCGCGGACGCGCTATTGGACGTCGCCGCAAATTTGGCCGTCGATACGATTGTGATGAGCACCCACGGGCGAAGTGGTATTAGCCGCTGGGTGTTTGGCAGCGTGGCAGACAAAGTGTTGCGCTACGCCAACGTGCCGGTGCTGCTCATTCGGGCCAAAGAAGAAACGGCCGATTCGCATCGCCCGCCTTTAGAAGTAACGTTGTGATGGTGCAGATTACGTAGGCAATTTGAAAATTGAATAGTGATTTCTTTGCGGTTTGCTAAAGGTGCGGTCTGAATTTATCTCGATTTGCGTTGGTAACAGAGCAGACTCACTATACGAAGGCTTTCATCGGTCACGCGTGCGCGGTTATCCACATGCTGCCCCACAATCCAAACAGGATGCTTGCTTGTAGCCACGATGGGCCACAAAGGCCGTCCGACCTGCTCCACTTTTCGGTTACTTAATAAATCCACAATTTTCTGCGACTGGCCATCCATACCCAGCGGCTGAAATCGCTCATGGGGCTGATACGGCCGTACCCACAAATCATCTACTTCAGCCACGGCTACAAAAGCCTGCCAAACATCTTCATTCTGCTGGATTTCAGCCAATGAAACCCCTGCCACAACTGTTGCCGAAATCGCCCAACCGTTCGCCAACTGAACCTGACCGGGCAAGGACAAAGGCTGTGCTTGTTCATCAATGAGCTGTGGCAAAAAGGCAAGTTGTGCTCCACTGGAAGTTCCAAAAGCAACTGTCTCTGCCGCCACCCGTATCTCCAACGCCCCCGGCAACCAGGCTTCTGTACCAGACTCTTTCTCCAGAATGAGGTTGCGAGCCAGCTCAACCGTTTGGAAGCCTATTTCAGTTACCTGGGGACGGAGCTGCTGAACCGCGTTTCTCAACGCCAATCGCTGCCAGGCCACCGCCAACGCCTGAAATCGAGTTCGATCCAGCAGCAAGAAATCCTCTGCCTGGTCAATGACCAATGTAGGCCAAATTTCCTCAAACTGCTCCTGCAAAACGGCTAATTCATCTGCGGTAACTGTGGCAATTTGCTGCAACTTGCTCCGAATTTGGGGATTATATGTTTGCAATAGCGGCAGCAGCTCATGCCGAATGCGGTTACGAGTAAACTGCACATCTTCGTTGCTGGCATCCTGCCGGGGCGTGAGCCGATGTCGGATACAGTACGCTTCTATTTCGGCACGGCTGGTGGTCAGAAACGGCCGTAACAAAACCATCCCCTCACTTCCTGGCACCACGCCCACCGGGCGCATTCCCTGCAACCCACTGCTGCCGCTCCCCCGTAGCAAATGGAGCAAAACCGTCTCGGCCTGGTCATCCGCATGATGCCCCACCAAAACAGCGTCGGCAATTACCTCATCAGCCGTACTTGCCAGAAACTGGTATCGCGCCAATCGCCCGGCAGCCTCCAAAGAGAGGCGAGATTGTTCGGCAAGGGCAGCCACATCGACACGGCCCATTTTGCAGGGAATGCCCCAGGAAGCGGCCGTTTCTACCACAAATTCGGCGTCTGCCGCTGCCTCCGGACGTAGTTGGTGGTTCAGGTGCGCCACGACCAACCGTCCAGCCCCCACTTGCTGCCACAGCAGATGCAGCAACGCCAAAGAGTCTGCCCCGCCAGACACGCCAATGAGCAGTTTTGTATGCGGCGTGCTGAGTGGAAACGGCCGTACCGCCCGCAAAACCGCCCGCCACAACCTCCTATCCTCTTTAGAAAATGAGCTAGCCTCTGTCATGAATCGTCCAGATAACAAAAATGCCCCAAATTGGGGCATATACTTTTGAGTAGGGCGGGTGGGATTCGAACCCACACGGACTGACGTCCGGCAGATTTTAAGTCTGCTGCGTCTACCATTTCGCCACCGCCCCACACAGCGCGCCCATTGTACACTTGAAAAGAATCACAAACAAGCAACAGACGCTTACCGCATTAAATAGCTCGCAAAACCAGACCATTGATGTGACATAAGTAGGTTTGACTCCATAATTTTCACCATGTATAATGCTTTGGTCAACGGCTTACAAACACAAATGCACCTGCTTACCAATGGTTTCATAAGAGGTCAACCGTATTGTTTACAGCATGGGCAACAACTTGAAACAGTAAGTTCGCAATACAATATTGGTAAAATCATTGCCATCAAAACCAAGCAGGAAAAACAATTATGGCCCTAAAAGGCAACCTGCGCGATTTCTCAACAACACAACTACTTAACCTCATTAACCTGGCTAGAAAAACAGGCACGCTTTCTATTCAATCAGATTCAGAGAGTGCCCAAATGTCCTTTCGCGAGGGCAAGTTAATCTACGCCTACATGGGTAATGGGGATGGCAACCATTTGGCACAAATATTGCAAAATAGTGGCAAGTTGTCCGCAGAGCAGGTTCAAGTTATTCAATCACACGCCGAAGGCAAGAACGATAAGCAAATCGGTCATTTGCTGGTTACGGCCCGCCGCGTCACGCAGAATGACATCATTCAAAGCGTGCGCCAAAACATTCTGGACACCGTTTACAAACTCTTTACCTGGGGGGAAGGTTTCTTCCGTTTCGATGCCAACAAGCTGCCGAACAGCGGCTACATTACCATTCCTATTGACCTGGAAAGTGTCATCATGGAAGGCAGCCGCCGCCTGAAAGAGTGGGAGATTTTGCAGGATGAGCTGCCAGACCTCGATGTCGCCCTGCGTTTTACTGACAGGCCCGATGCCCGATTGCGCAATATCAATTTAACGGTTGAAGAATGGCGGGTCGTTTCCTTTGTTAATCCTCGCAACTCAATTCGCCAAATTGCAAAAGCAAACAATCTGAGCGATTTTGAAATTCGCCGTATTGTATATGGCATGTTGCAAGCGGGATTGGTTGAATTTGTGAACAAACCAAAACCCGTCCCCGAAAAACGGCAATCGACCATGCAACAGCAAAAGGGTGCTGCGGAGCCATCGCCCGCGGTTAAACGCTCTGTTGTGGTTCGGCTGATTGATCGCATCCGTGGTTTATAGGTTTGCTTCTCAGCAATTGCCAACCCAAATCAGGAAGCTGCTAAACAACAAAAATCAAACCATCGCTCAAAGAAGGTAGTAACTTTATGCAAGCTGTCAAAATGGTAATCACTGGCCCTTTTTCTGCCGGCAAAACGCAATTTATTGGGTCTGTAAGTGAAATTGATGTGGTTTCTACGGAGCGCAAAATTTCCAGTGCCGCAGAAAAAGTAAAAGAAAGCACCACCGTAGCAATGGATTTCGGTCGTATTACTGTTGGTGACGACCTCGTTCTCTATTTATTTGGTACGCCTGGCCAACGCCGCTTCGATTTTATGTGGGACATCCTTTCACAGGGAATGCTGGGCTTTGTGGTCATGGTCGACAGCACAAAACCGGAGACTTTTCGCGAAGCCAAACGCATTTTGGAGACGTTTGAGAGCTATGCCTCCACGCCCTTTGTAGTTGCCGCCAATAAGCAAGACATGGAAGACGCTTGGGAGCCAGAGGATTTACGCATCATTTTGCGGCTGCGGCCAGATGTAAAGATTCTACCCTGTGTCGCCAACGATAAGGAAAGCGTTAAGAACACTTTGCTAGAGTTACTTTATTCAATTTTGGATCAATTGGATGAAGAGAATGGTGAATAGTTGTTTAACGTGACCTTTACACCTCATTTACCAGCTTTTCACAGTCTTGTTAATTGCTAAATGTTAATATTTTTGGTGTGCATATGTCCACGAAATTATGCCGTCAGCGCGCACCAGTTCTTCTTTGAATGAAATGGGCCGCTAGGCATCAGCATTCTTTTTCCAGACGTCGCATACACCAATTTCATTAACTCAGGTATCGCGTTTGCAGTTTTCAAAGAGAATCGTTATAGCCAGAAGCAAGCATTTTCTGATTTGGTCTCTTAGGCAAACGGCCGTTGCCGTCAACATTTTTTAACCTCCGCCGTCTGGCGTTTTACGGGTAATTGAGGTAATTGTGAGTTCAATTGTTACCGAACAAGGAATTTTACATTACGAATCAATAGGGCGGGGCCAGCCCATTATTCTTTTACATGGTTGGATTAACTCTTGGGACGTTTGGCGCGACCTCATGATTAATTTGGCCAATACCAAACAATTCAAGGTATACGCCCTAGACTTTTGGGGCTTTGGCGAATCAGCTAAGGGTTCACAAACGCAAACCGCCACCTTCCAAATTGGAAGCTACGTCGAAATGGTGCATCAGTTCATGGATTCGCTCGGCATCCAAAGTGCGCCAATTTTTGGCCATTCGATGGGCGGTACTGTCGCGCTGCAAATATCCCTGACGCACCCAGAACGTGTGGAAAAAGTAGCGTTGGTCGGTTCCCCAATAATCGGCCGTTCGCTTCACCCATTTTTGCAGCTAGCAGGCTATGGCTCCATTGCCAGGCTTGTCTGGCGATATCCCATCATGTTGCACTCCATTATGCGCATTCTGTTAGCAAAAGATTCCAAAAAAGTGCGAAACATGATATTTCGGGATGTGCAGCGAACAACCATCGAATCTTTTTTCCGCAGCATTGGCGATTTGCGCGACACTGACTTAAGCAACCAATTGCCTACCCTCAACATTCCTGCCCTTGGAATTTATGGAGCCAAAGACAATATCGTCTCCCCCACAAACGCAGATTTGCTAAAAAATGGCGTAAAATCAGTTGAAGTTCAAATGATGCCTCAATCGCGCCATTTCCCCATGACAGACGAACCCGAACGCTTTTTGAAAACTGTGAACAGCTTCTTAAACAACCATTCCAACGGCCAGGCAACATATTAATGAACCAAGAAGTAACAGCCCAGGCAGAATATTTTTACCCAAACAAAATGGGGCGCATTGTTCTGGTAGCCATGGAAGAAATCATGGGGCACCATGGGGTTAATGCTGTGCTAAATTTAGCCAAGCTCTCGCACTTGGTAAACAATTACCCGCCGAACAACCTGAAACTAGGTTTTACATTTTCAGAATTCAGTGCCATTCAGCAAACGTTAGATGAGATGTATGGCGAACGCGGTGGGCGTGGTTTAGCTTTGCGCGCTGGCCGCGAAACCTGGAAATATGCGCTCAAAGAGTTTATGCCTGTTTTAGGCATTACAGATTTAGCCATGCGCATGTTACCTTTGGGGATTAAAATAAAGATTGGGTTGGATGTTTTTGCCGAAACGTTTAACAAATTTAGCGATCAGCGCGTGCGCCTAGGCGAAGATACTAACCATTATTTGTGGATTATTGAACGCTGCCCAATATGCTGGCAGCGCACTAGTGAAACGCCCTGTTGCCACTTGGCTATTGGGTTGCTGGAACAGGCATTAGACTGGGTGAGCCGAGGGCGGCGTTTTAAAGTAGAACAAATTAGCTGCATTGCCGCAGGTGATGAAACCTGTACTATCACTATAACCAAGCAGCCATTGGTTTAATTTTGTAGCCGTTACTTTCATATGCGAAGAATTATCATCAACGAGACCAGCTTTATTGCGCCATTTAATGAACCGGCGCGAGATTTGCGTGTGCAAAACAAGCCATTGTGGCTTTGGCAACGCGATCTGCTAGTTGCGTATGCAAATGAAGAACGTGAATATCCAGATTGGGAAGTTGCTCGTCAACTGGAACAAGAAGAAGTGGAAAGTCTGGTGCATCGGGACAACCTCTTTTTTAACCAGTCATTAATTGATGATTTCATTAAACAAGCCCAGGATGGCAAACGCCCCGTGCGCCTGGCGTTTCGTAAGGATGACCCGGCCATTGCGAAACATGTACGGCCGTTAACCCACTCGTTTGCGCAAAAAGACGACCTGTTGCTGGCCGATATGTGGTATTTGCCTAAAGGGCTTGCCCAAAGTCTGGTAGCCGAACCGCTCGTCATTGATACAGAATCCAGAGAGCGTGGTTATTACCATATTCCCCCCTACATGGCCACCGAGTTTGGTGACCTGGTTTACCAATTGCCCAAGAAAGTGTTTGTGTTGGTAGAAAATTGGGTACATCTGTTTATTGCTGACATTTTGCTCGGCGTATTTACCCAAGGTGCCAATGAAGAGGATTATATTTCTGGCAGTATAAAGTACAAGCTAAAAATTTTGGCACGCTCAGTGCTTGAACAGAAGCGCGTTTTATCTAGCTCAGAATTGGTGAAAGTGGGTAAAAATGTGCATATTGACCCTACGGCCGTTATCCACGGCTATACGGTCATCGGCGATAACGTCACCATTGGGGCTGGCGCGGTGATTGACAACTGCATCATCGGCAACAATGTCACCATATCACAGGGTTGCCAACTGCTGCTGAGTGTTGTTAGCGACGGCTGCTTTTTGCCGTTCCGAGCCGCCTTGTTCATGACTACTCTTATGGAAAATACCTCCGTAGCCCAAAACACCTGCTTGCAGCTATGCGTTGTGGGACGAGACTCTTTCATTGGCGCGGGCAATACCTTCACCGATTTTAATATATTAGGTGGCCCGCTAAAAACGATGAACCATGAAGGTAAGCTGGAAGCCACCAATTTGCTTATTTTGGGTGGGTGTGTGGGACATCATTGTCGCCTTAGCTCCGGCGCAATAATTTATGCCGCCCGCACCATTGAATCGGACGTCGTTTTGCTGGCCTCAGACGATCGGCAATTTATTACCAAGAACGTTACTTACGAACAAAGCGATCACCATCCGCACAAAGAACGGTACCATTACCCACGTCTGTATCCCAGAAAAGGTGAAAAAGGATCCTGGTAGGTTGCTATTCACGCTTGTTTAACAGAAAGTAGCAATGTCAGGGACAGAATTACCATTGAACAGGAATTCATTCAGGCTACACTCAACTTATTATGCAGGATAGTTTTGCCTTTATCATCCATCCGTTGAATGCCAAGCGAGATGTCAGTCGCAAATATCCTTCCTTGGGAAAATTACCTGCCTGGCTGATTGAATTTCTCTCTATTTTTTATCCCCCTGTTTTCGTTTCAGAAATTGAAGGTGTGCAATCAACGGAGAACGGCCGTACACTCAAGGGCTGGTTTGTTGCCTGCTCGCTCACGCCAAATATGATGCTGAGCCTGCCAACCAAGCTGGTTTACCGCAAAATTGTGCAAACTGGTAAATTGGCAGAAAAGTTGGGGGCGCGCATTTTGGGACTGGGCGCGTTCACCTCAGTTGTGGGAGACGGTGGTATTACCATTGCCAAGCAGCTCAATATTCCCGTCACCACCGGTGACAGCTATACGGTGGCTCAAGCTGCCCACGCCATTCGCAAAGCGGCCGTTTTGCTAGACAAACCATTAGCTAGTGCCACTGTCGCCATTGTGGGTGCTACCGGAGCAATTGGCTCTGTTTGCGCCCAACTACTGGCACCTGACTGTGGCAAGATGCTCCTGATTGGCCGTCGCACGGAAAGGCTAAAGGAAGTGGCAACGGCCGTTCGGCAGCTAGGGTGCCAAAACGTGCAGGTTTCCGCCAATATTGATGATTTGGCTCAAGCTCACTTCATCATCACCGTTACCAGTGCGGTAGATGCGATCATCGAGCCCAGACATTTATGCCGGGGGGCGGTTGTATGCGACGTGTCTCGGCCGCGAGATGTCTCCAAACAGGTCGCAGAACAGCGTCCTGACGTGTTGGTAATCGAAGGCGGCATGGTGGAAATACCAGGTCCTGTGAACTTTAATTTCAACTTTGGGTTCCCGCCAAAAATGGCGTATGCCTGCATGGCAGAGACAATGGCTCTGGCCCTCGATAAAAATTACGTATCTTTCACGCTAGGTAAAGACATAAAATTGTCGCAAGTTCAGACAATTGATACAATCGCCAGACGGCATGGTTTCAAACTTGGCGGCTTTAGAAGTTTTGAACGGGCCGTCACAAGTGACAAAATAGCATTTGTTAAAGATGCCCTTAAATCAACCCAAAATGCTGTCTCTGCCGTTCCGTATATAAATCCAAAAAACGATATTTCTGTAGAATCTGTGAATCTCTGAACTGCTAAGGAACAAGCTCATGAGCAACGGCCGTATTTTAATAGTAGAAGACGACTTTGATATTTCAAACATGCTGCGCATCTTCTTTACCGGGCAAGGATACCACGTAGACGTGGCTGCCCGAGGAAACGATGCCCTGGAGCTTTGCCGTAAGAAGCTGCCAGACCTTATTGTGCTGGACATCATGCTGCCAGACATGAATGGATATGAAGTGTGCAAAGTGATGCGTACCACCACCCGCACCAGCCACATCCCCATCATCTTCCTCACGCAAAAAGATGAGCGGAGCGACCGCATTGCTGGTTTGGAATTGGGTGCAGATGATTACATCACAAAGCCGTTCGATATCGAAGAACTGAAGCTGCGAGTGCGTACTGCTATCAATACCTACAAGCGGCATAACATGACAGACCCGATCACGGGTCTCCCCAGCAGCCGTCTAATCGAGGACCAGCTTCGCAACCTTATGCGAACCAAAGATTGGACTTACCTACAAATTGGTATTGATCACATTGAACCATTTAGCGATGAATATGGCTTTTTGGCACGTGATGAGGTACTGCGCTTCACGACCTTGTTGCTCAATGAAGTAGACGATGAGCATGGCACGCTGGATGATTTTGTTGGCCATGCCACCAGCAACACCTTTGTTTTGGTTACCAAGGCCGAGAATGTAACCAGTATTGTTAGCGAGCTGCGCCAGCAGTTTGACGAGGGCATTCTCGCCCACTACAGCTTTATCGATCGTGAGCAAGGTGGCATTATGCAGCCAGACGGCAATTTGGTGCCGTTGATGAAACTGTCAATTGGAATTGTTTCGGACAAGGCACAACGCTTTTCAGACATTCGCGAAATCACAGAAACGGCTGCAGAAATGCGTCGGCTAGATAGAGATAAACAAGCGCAGCAGTAAGCGGCTTATTGCTAACATTTTTCGCTTGAAAGCGGCACTTGACGATCGTGTAAAACAGCAGAAGTAACGGCTGAGGTTCAACAAACAAGATGGAAAAAGAATTAACCTCAGCTATGATTTGGAGTTTGTTTGATAGCCTTCACGAAGGCATTCTCATAGCTGAGACCGATGGCACGATTTTATACTTCAATGAATCCGCAGGCGCACTACTTGGCCTGGGATCCGATGTTTCATCATTGCAACGCATTGACCATCTTATTGTTTCTGATGATCGCTGGCAAAACTGCCTGAAACCCCCCTTTAGCACAACAATCTCAGTGAAAAACGGCCGTACGCTCTCCCTCCACAGCCATTCTATTGAGCTGAATAGCAATCGTCTGGTGCAAATCGTTCTCTCGCCGCAGCTGCCAACTATCCTGAACAACGAGGGGGAAAACGGCCAGCTCTTTCAGCAAGCGGTAGACCGCAGCCGGGATTTTGAGCTGTTGCTCAACAGCAGCAACGCCTTTTCCAGCACGCTAGACAAAGAAACCATTCTCACAACGCTTGCCAACCAGGCCATTGAAGCCATTGAGGCGGCTGGCTGCACCATTTACCAATGGTTACCGGCGCAAGAAAAGCTGATTTTGCTCAAAGAGTCGGTGGCTGAGCTTGAGGCGGCCATTTCCTCACCAGGCACGCCACTTCCCATTCCTAATTCACCCATCCTGACGCAAGTGCTTAACCGGCAAACAATAGTTACTGTTGCTCTCGATGATGATGACGCCACGGATTTACCTTTACCACAGTGGGCAACCGAAAAAATGCGTCTTTGCACATTGGTGCCACTGGTACTCACGGGTGAAACATATGGCTTTATTCAGTTGCTGAGCGGCAACGGCCGTCTCCCCAGCACCACCCAGCACGAACGCAAACTGCTCACCGCTCTGGCCAACCAGGCAGCCTCTGCCCTGGAAATCGCCTTCATTTTTGAAGACACCTACGAACGCGAACGCTTCTACGGCGCGATGGGCAATGTTAGCATGGCCTTGAACTCCAGCCTGGACCGAGAAACCGTGCTGAATCTCATTTGCAGCGAAGGTCGTCGCATCTTCAATGTCAATGGGGCTTATATTTGGCAATTAGAAGGCAACCAATTTGTTGGCAGTGCCGCCGCCGGGCATGGCGCAGCCAACTTTATCAATACCAGGCTAAACAAAAATGACACGGCCAGTTTTGTGGCTCAACTTGCCCAAACTGGCGAACCCACATTTATCAATCGGCTAACCGAAAAAGACCAAACCGAAATCCGCCTGCCCCAGCCAGAAACAATTCAATCGGTGCTGGGCGTACCGCTTCAGCGAGAAGATGAACTCGACGGCATTCTGATTTTGGCAGACACGGAACATCCAGTGCGGTTTACCAACAAGGATGTTAGCTGGGCCACAACATTTGGCGTGCAGGTAGCCATTGCCCTGCAAAATGCCAAGCTCTTTGAAGAGCAGCGTGCCTTCAATGAAACGCTGGATCGGCGAGTGGAAGCACGCACGCAAGCACTCAATGATGAAAGTGATCGTGTAAAGATTTTGCTCCGCATCACCTCCGAACTGTCCGCCAGTCTGGATCAAGACCGGGTGCTGAATCAGGCACTCCAGCTTGTGAATGGTGTTGTCAATGCAGCCGAAGGTGCAATCCTGCTCATCGACCAGGAATCAGGCGAACTCATCTTTCAGGCGGCGATTGGTGGCGAACGGCCTGTTCCTCCTGGTGGCATTCCTAGCGGCATGATGCGCAATGAAGGGCTGGCTGGCTGGATGATGGAAAACCGCTCAGCCGTTATTGTCCATGATTCTCATCAAGATTCCCGCTGGTTAGAACGAGAAACCAGCCGCAAGCATCGCTCAGTGCTTGGTGTCCCGCTTATCTCCAATGAAGATGAAGAGGTAATTGGCGTTTTGATGATGTTCCATGCGGATCCAAACGCCTTCACCAATCAGCAGCTAGACCTGGTAGAGGCAGCCGCCATCCAGGTGGCCAACGCGATTAATAATGCCAGCCTGTACAAGCTCATTTTTGAACAGGCAGAGCAGCTTGGCTCTATGTTGCGTACAGAAATCATCCAAAAAGCGAATTTGGAAGCGATTCTGGAAAGTATTGCCGATGGCGTGATTGTTGCCGATAGTCGTAACGAGGTGGACATCGCCAATTTGCCCGCCTGCAATATTTTGGATATTCCGCGCGATCAGCTTTTGGGCAAGTCGATCAATGAATTATTGGGCTTGTACGGCCATTTCGGTGAATCGTGGATTCACACCATTAACGATTGGGCTAATAATGCAGACCGCATAGAGCAATGGACCTATCTGGCCGACCAGTTGGTAATTGAAGACAAATTTGTCAGCGTTCACCTTTCGCCAGTTTTGTCCGACAATCAATTCTACGGCACCGTTTCTATTTTCCGAGACATCACCAAAGAGGTTGAAGTAGACAAGCTAAAGAGCGAGTTTGTGTCAACCGTGTCGCATGAGCTGCGAACGCCAATGACTTCTATTAAGGGGTATGCGGACCTGATGCTGATGGGAGCCGCCGGGCAAATGACCGAGCCGCAAATTCGGTATTTGCAGGTGATTAAAAACAATGCGGATCGGCTGCACATGCTGGTGAACGATTTGCTGGATATTTCGCGGATTGAGACGGGCAAGACGGGGCTGGATTTACGGCCGTTAGACATTCCACAAATTATCGAACAGGTGGTGGACGGGCATCTGAACGGCCGTATCCAACATGAAGCCCGTACCGTCCAGGTAGATACCAACATGGCCCCAGGGCTGCCGCTGGTGAACGCCGACCACGCCCGCATCACCCAAATCTTAACCAACTTGCTGGACAATGCGCTGAACTATACACCAGACAACGGCCGTATCACCATTGGTGCCAAAGCCACCCACAGCTACGTTCACATCAGCATCACAGACACTGGCATTGGCATTGCCAAAGAACACCTGGGAAAAATCTTTGACCGCTTTTACCGCGCCGAAGATTCCGCAGTGCAGCAAGTGCCCGGCACCGGCTTGGGCTTGGCCATTGTCCGCAGCCTGATAGAAATGCACGGCGGACGCCTGCGTGTTGATAGTGAGCTGGGAAAAGGGAGTACCTTTACGTTTAACATTCCAGTAGTTATTGAAGATAGCGATCCAACATAACCAACTTTTTCAATCATGCGTTAGTTACGCATTGGAAAGAGACATTATGACAAAAATATTGATAGCCGAAGATGATCAAGATATTCGTGAACTGGTCATACTCACCTTGCAGTTTAGTGGGTTTGATGTAACGGCCGTTGAAGATGGGTCTTTGGCAGTGGAAAAAGCAAAAGCAGATGTATTCGATCTCATTTTGATGGATGTGCGTATGCCTCGGATGACCGGGTATGAAGCGTGCCGCCGCCTGAAAGAGATGGAGGCAACGAAAGATATTCCTATCATTTTCCTGTCGGCCAAAGGGCAAGAGCAAGAAATCCAAACTGGACTAGATGTGGGCGCAGCCGATTACATTCTAAAACCGTTTGCGCCAGACACCTTGGTCAACACCATCAATAAGGTTCTAAGTAAGGCAAAAACTGGCTAATCATGAGCATTACCACCATCGACAGCCAACTGATTCATTATGAAGTGCTAGGCCGTGGCCAGCCGCTGATCTTTATTCACGGCTGGGTTGGTTCCTGGCGCTACTGGTGGCCGTCGATGCAAGCCCTCTCCGCCCATTACCGCACCTTCGCCTTCGACCTGTGGGGCTTTGGCGATTCCAGCAAAGTAACAGACGCCTACAAGTTGGAAGCCTACGTGGAAATGGTTGACCAATTTATCGACAAACTGGGTGTGGCGCGCCCGGTCATACTGGTAGGCCACGGGCTGGGAGCCGTTGTGGCACTCAGCTACACGGCCAAACGCCCGGATAATGTGGCCAAGGTAGCTACCATTTCGCTGCCAGTTGCTGGCGAGTTTCTCACCAACAAGCTACAGGGTGCAGATACAGGCTCGATGATTAGCCGCGTTTTAGGGCGTTCAGAAAGTTTCAGCGAGCTAGATAGCGAAATCCGCAAGGTAGACCCGATGGCGGTCTCCAAGTCCATTGAAGAAATTAACGATCTGAACTTTGTCTCTGACATAACTGCGTTAGAACGGCCGTTACTCATGGTTTACGGCCGTCAAGACAGTCTCGTGCTGCCCCCCAACGGTGAATATAGCTACCTCCAGCAATCTATTAATGACCGCTTTTACGTTGAGCTAGATTTGTGCCACCACTTCCCCATGCTGCAAGAAAAAGCCAAATTCAACCGCCTCCTCCTCGATTTCATCATCGCCAGTGCTGACCTCACCGAATTGACCATCAAAGAGTATTGGACCCGCCGCATTCGGTAACTCTGTTTACCTTGTCACCCTTTCACCCCCTCTCTCCATATCTAGACCAACTTACGACAAACAAGTACAATAAAATTGAATTTGCCGCACAAACTTGAAAAATCCGTCAGAAAAGGAGTTCCCGATGAGCGATTTCAAATTTGAAGCCTGGCCCACCGAATTCCGCCAAATCAACCAATATTTTGGACAAAACCCCCAAAATTACGCCCAATTTGGCCTGCCCGGCCATGAAGGCTTGGATTTAATGGCCCCCACCGGCAGCAAAATCTTCGCGGTGGCTCCGGGAACCGTGCGCGTGGTCAACTCTCAGCCCACAGGCCACAACTATGGCATCCACGTCCGCGTAGACCACAAAGACGGCTGGCAAACCATCTATGCCCATATGCAGCGGGCTACCGTGCGCGTGGGGCAACCTGTTAAGGCAGGCGAACAGCTAGGTTTGGCAGACAACACGGGCAACAGCTTTGGCTCCCATCTGCACCTCACGCTCAAGCGGCAAAATAGCAGCTACACAGACAACAGTGGCACCAAATGGCCATACAATATTTACGATCCCACTCCGTTTTTGCTGCCCCTCCTCGGCTGGAAACGCCCCGTTGGTCCTTACACCGATGGGTATGCCTACACCAACGGCATCATCGTCGTAGGTGACTTGGCTCAGGTGAACAGCGGCGGCATCAATTTACGCAGAAATCCCAGCATTGTTGGGGAACTCATCGATCTGGTACCGGGCGGGACCATTATCATTGTAACTGGACCAGCCAGAGGACAGTACACGCCTGTACAAGTTGCCAATGTCTCTTTGAGTAATCCGCCCGTCCCGCCAGCCCCCACGCCTGGGCCTCCCCCACCGGCCACAGAACATCAGGTGGATGGCTGGGCGTTCACCAACTACATCACCCGCAGCGGCAACCAGGCGGTGGTGGGACAGTATGGCATTAATTTACGAGCAGCACCACAGCGCACAGCCACCAACATCGGCTTGGTTAAAGGTGACAGCACGGTCACCATCACCGGCTTGCCGCAAGGGGAGTACACGCCAGTTCGCGCTCGCCGCATTGATTTTTCTGGGCCGATTAACATTCCTGATGATGTGATCCAGCCAACGCCGCCACCCGCGCCACAACCGACGCCTGCCCCACAGCCATCAACACCACCTGCGGATGCCATTTTGGGCTGGGCATATACACAAAATTTGACAATTAACGGCCGTACCGTCACCTCTGGCCGCTTTGGTACCAATTTGCGGGCTGCCCCGGTGCGCGGCGGCAGCAAGCTGGGGCTGTTTGTAGAAGGTGGCACTGGCACGCTGGCCGGGCAAAACAGTGGCGAATACACGCCCGTTTACGTCCCGCGCAGCAGCTTGCGCAACATTCCGGCCACGCTGCCACCCGTTACCCAGCCCACACCGCTGCCGGGTGAGATGCCAACGCCACCCCCTACGCCTCAACCCACCGCCGACACCACGCCGGGCTGGGCGTTTACAGCGGCAATTACCGTTTCAGGGAATACGGCCGTTGCTGGACAATACGGCATCAACCTGCGCAACGCGCCTCGGCGAGACGCTAAAAAAGTGGGCTTTGTCCCCGGCAATGCCAGCATGATCGTCACGGGTGGGCAGCAAGGTGAGTACACCCCGGTGCGTGTGGACGACAACATTTTGCAAGACAAAGTGACTGGCCCCATAGCGATTATCGACACCATCTCACCACCGGATGATTTGGTAGACCCGGAACCGCCGATTCTGGGCAACGCCAGTATTGGCCTGCACGCTTCGGCCGATCCGGGCATTTCCCAAGCAGAGATTGACGAGTTTGCCGCTATGCGTCCGGGGATGATTAAGGTGCTCTCGTTTCACGAGCCAACGGCCGTTCAAAAGCTGTCCCAAGCCCATCCCCACGCCCGCTGGGTAGTGCGCGCCTTCCTCGATTTCCGTGCGCAAGGTGGGGTTCGCACCATCAGCCCCGGCCAATTCCTCAACGACACCATCAACGACGTGAAGCGCACGCTGAACATGATTGGCACTGGCAAGGATGTGGTCATCGAGCTGCACAACGAGCCAAATTTGGTGCCAGAAGGCCTCACTGGCGCCTGGCGCGACGGCGCGACCTTTGCCCAATGGTGGCTGGAGGTGCTGCGCCTGTACAAGCAAGCCCTGCCGGGCAGCAAATTTATCTACCCTGGACTGTCACCGGGAGCGGCCGTTTCTGGCATCAAGCAAGATCATATCCAATTTGTAGAAGCCAGCCGCGCCGCCGTGGAGGCCGCTGACGGGTTAGGCATTCACACTTATTGGTCCAACGTCTACCCCATGTCCCGTGCCCTCGACGTGCTGGACGATTACATCAGCCGCTTCCGCTACAAGCCCATCTGGATTACGGAAGCGAGTAACAACAAGGCTGGCACGCCTGTTTACCGCAAGGCACAGCAATATTTAGACTATTGGCGCGAAATTCAAAAACGGCCGACGGTGCAAGGCGTCACCTACTTTGTTGCCTCCGCCAGCGATCCTGCCTTCAAAGAAGAGGTTTGGGTGGGCAGAGACATCGGCAAGCGTATTGGGAGGCGTTAATATGGAAATTGTAATTGTGGTTACGGTCGTTGGTCTGGGCATCCTTTTTGCTGGTTATTTGCGACGAAGTAGGCCAAAAATTGCCTGTGAAGAATGCGACAGCACACAAGTGCGCCAGTTAGAACAGAGCCTAAAAAAGCTACAGCAAGATGAGATCATTGGCCTTGGCATGAAGCTAGATGTGCAGATCATTATGGAAACCCGATACCGCTGCCAGGATTGTAATCATTCCTGGACAGTAATCGCCCCCGAAAGCTAACCCTGTAGGAGATCACCTTGAAATTTGCCCGCTATGAAGCAAACGGCCGTTCTCCCCAAATCGGCCTCGTTGTAGACAATGAACTGATTGACCTCTCCGGCGTGGCCCCCTCCATGCAGGCGGTGATCAATCTCAGCAATGAAGGGATGGCGATGATTGCCCACCACGCCAATCGCAGCCAGCGCATTCCCCTCAAAGATGTGAAGCTGCTGGCTCCGCTGCTGCCGCGCCGCAACGTCATGTGCCTAGGCAAAAATTACGCCGACCACGCCCGAGAAATGCAAACCACCCAAGATGAACCGGTGGAACTGCCTAAATTCCCCGTCATATTTACCAAAGCCACCACCAGCGTTTCCGGCCCCACCGATCCCATCCCCTTCGACCCGAACGTCTCTGAAAAAATGGATTACGAAGTGGAGCTAGCTATCATCATCGGCAAGCAGGGCAAAAACATTCCTGCTGAGCAAGCGATGAAGTTTGTTTTTGGCTACACCGTCCTCAACGACGTCACCGCCCGCGATTTGCAGCGGCAGGGAAAGCAATTCTTCAAAGGCAAAAGTTTAGACGGCTGCTGCCCAACAGGGCCGTGGATTGTCACCCGTGACGAGGTGCCCAACTCACATGATTTGGAAATTCGTTGCCTGGTAAATGGTAAAGATATGCAGGCCAGCAACACCCGCCACATGATTTTCGACATCCCCACCACCATCGCCTACCTCTCGCGCGGCATGACGCTGCTGCCCGGCGACATCATCGCCACCGGCACGCCAGACGGCGTGGGCGCAGCTCGCACCCCGCCCCAGTTTTTGCGTCCTGGCGATGTGCTGACTTCAATTGTGGAAGGTGTGGGAGAGTTGCGGAATGTGGTAACGGCCGTCTAACCCCTCCCATCACTTTATTCATAGAGACCCTACATAGAATTGATAACCGGGACGATGATCATGATATCGTACCCGGCGTGGAAAAGAATGGGGCCAATCAAGCTATCATCCTTGAGCATGGCGTGGGCACCGACAACGCCTAAGGCGAATACAACCAAACCGAAGATGACGCCCCCGCCAGGGAAATAATAAGTCGCACTGATATGGGAGGCACCGAAGATAACGGCCGTTACCAAAATTGCCCCCGTTCTGCCAATCAGCACAGCATATTTTCGCAAGAATATTCCTCGAAACCACAACTCTTCCATCGTCGCATTGGCAAAAATGTAGAGTAGCTGATAGGGAACGGTCGGCCATATCGACGCCGCGTCCATCGCCCATAGCTGAATGGCCAACCCAACCGCGGCAAAAATGAAAAACCAAAGCAAGCCAAACCGCAGGCTGCGCTTCCAATTGCCCAGTTTGATGAAAATTGAAGCCCAATTATCACCCGCTAGCCACGTCAACCCTAGCAAAATCGGGGTAATCAGCATAAATTGCGAGAGCTTGTCCAACGCCAGATTTTGCATAGGCGGCATGCTGCTGTGATGCAGGCGGATCAGGCCCGTTTTCAAAGAGACTAGGGCCGCTGCCGCAATGAAGAGTGCATTAACGGCCGTTCCATAACGGGCTAAAGAGTGATTTCGCCTGAGAATAAACGCACCCACCAAGAAGGTTGCAGCCAACGCAATGTAATACGTTTGGTTCCAATTGGTGGCAAAGACCCGATAGTATGGATTGCCGCAGATGAATACGGCCGTTCCACCCAGCAACAGACAAATCGCAACAGCGATGGTTTTTGCCTTGCCTGATAGCGGAGATACGGCCGTTGGCGAACGGTACTCAATCATCATATTTCTCCTAAGAATCTATCCGCAAAAGCCACAGGCTTGTACTGAGCGAAGTCGAAGTAGGAAAAAGAGTATTCTGAGAAATGAACCTCTGCCTCTAAGCTCTCTGTGAACTCTGTGGCCAATGTTCGGAAAGGTACTAAATGGCTTGCCTATGCGAAAACATCGCCGACATTACAGCGGCTTACTCATAAAATAACGCTGATGCCCAACCGGAAAATCTTGCAGTTCAGCCAGAACCTGGTAGCCGTGTTGTTTGTAGAAATCGGGCACTTGGAAGCTGAACGTATCCAGATAAACTTGCTTTGCACCTCGTTTCCGCGCTTCGTCCTCAACTTGCGTTAAAAGCCGATGCCCATATCCTTGACCACGCAGGCCTTCCTCGATCCACATCAGATCAATGTACGCCCAATCCCAGTACAATTCAGCAATCACACCGCCAACAATCTTCTCGTCCGGCGACTGTACAACATAGCAAAGGCGTTGAAATTTTTGGTCACCGGCTTGTTTTTCGTTGTACGCATGCAGGCCGCGCCCGATAATGCCCCAGGCGGATTCTTCCGGTTTTTCTACATACGTAATGGTATATTCTGTAATCATTTTTCTATTCCTCCTCATTTAGAATTAGCTTACTGCTTATCAGATCAGGTGTCAGTCCCCAAACGGGGTATTTACGATTCGGCTGGCTTATAAACAACCCACTGATGGTAAAGTGCGCCTGAATCTGGATCATATTCCATCAACTCTCCGGCAAACGAGCCGCTCAAAATAACAATCTCTGTCTCGCTGATCGGAATAATCGGGCCAATGACGCCTGGCATTCGCAAAATACCATCTTCAATACGAATCGCATCATGCCCAAACACCTCACTCCCTACGCCGCCCGACGGCAAACGGCGGAATAATTCATACTCGCCCGCAAGTGCCTGCCACAACGCTGGAATGTTGGTAATTTCAGGGTATTTGGGACAAATTTCGTAGGCAACACCAGAAAAGTTGAGGATCATGATATCATCACTCGATTCATCTCCTGGCTGAAATTCAACCTCCATTTCACGCAACGGCCCCAGCTCAACAGGAAGCAAGAAATATTCTTCCAATGGCAGGCGCAATAGCCAATGCTCGACTTGGAATTTGGTTTGGCTCACGGGAATCAAATTGAGTTTGATGCCCTGAAAATCCAGTTGTAGCCGGTCACCGTTTAAGGAAACAGGCAATGCCTGTCCCCAAGCGACGTATTTGCCTTCATATGCGGCCAGCAAGGGTAGGTCAATGTCGATTGGCTCTGGAGCGACATATTCTGAGGGGATGAGACCATATTTGGCCTCCATCATTTGTGCTAATAGATCGAGGGCTAAGAAAACCGAAACGCTTCCTTCAAAACTGTTTTCATTGGCAAGCAGGACAACGCCCAATTTCCGCTCCGGGAGCAAGGCAATCAGCGACCCTACCCCCTCGGATGCGCCGCCATCATGCCAAATGAGCCGTTCGGCACCAAATACCTGCGCCGTTTTCCAGCCCAGCCCCATCGGCTGCGGGTCTTGCGGGCGCGAATATTGGTCTTCGCCCATCTGGTGGAGCGTTTCTGGCTTGATGATTTGTGTGCCATTGGCCGTCCCATCGCCCAAAATAAATTGGGCAAATGTGGTCATATCGGCCAGCGTGGCATACATATTACCCGATGCCAGCATAACATGGTCGCCTTGTTCGATTGGGTAGTAGTCCCCTTCGACATATTCGTAGCCTACGGCAATCTCATTGTTCTGGGCGGGCAAATCGGCAGTGAGAAAGGCACTATTTTGCATGCCAACAGGCATTAACAACTCATCTTCCATGTAATAAGGAAATGGCTTGCCGCGCACGTTTTGTATAATTGCCCCCAAAACGTTGGAACCGATGTTGCTATATTTATAATGGACGCCCACGGGGAATGTCATCTGACAATTCGCCAGCGATGCGGCAAGCTCCTCCATGACGTCGCCGCCATACCAGGTTACGGCCGTACATCCATTACGCGGCAGTCCAGCGTGGTGCGCCAAAATGGCCCGGACGGTAATAGGATGGTTGTCGGGAAAGCGACTATGGATGGAGAATTCCGGCAGGTAGTCGGTGATGGGCGCGTCCAGGTCAACCAACCCCTCTTCCACCAGCCGCATCATTTCGATAGCGGTGAACACTTTAGCAATGGAGTACATTTTGTAGAGAGTGTCGGGGGTAGCGGGAATCTCTCCTGCGATGTTGGCCAGCCCAAATGCTTCCTGCCAAATGATGGTTTGGTCGTCGATGAGGGAAACGGCCGTGCTGGGCAAATGATATTGCTTCATCAACCGTTCGATTCGATATTCGGCATATGCTATTGTGTAACTGTAGTCATCCAATGGGATGGAGTCAGGTTTGCGGGGCGGGGCTGATTGCCAGCGCCAAACTCCGCCACTTACCAACAAAATCAGTACCGCAATCCCCAAAAACCGTAGAAATTTTTTTCGCTTGCGCATCACATTTTACTCCACTGTGGTTTCTGCGCTTACAAGATTGACAGAGATCAAGGGCAGTCCCAAATCACGTATTTTTGTGAGCAAACTGTGGAGGGCGGTCTGGTCCACCACTGTGCCGGAGAGGATGGTTATGTTAGAAACGGCCGTTATCTCCATCCCCTCAAACCATACCCCCCAACGCGCATCCAATTCTCCCTTCACCTTAATTTGGTAACTGGCCGGACTAGTCAAGTTAAGATCAAAATTAGCGTTGGCTGACATATGCTGCTCCACAATTTTCTTACATTGTGCCTGCCAAACCAGGATGGTGTCAGTCCCCAAAGGGGGTATTTGAGGGAGAATACGGAGGGAGTAATCAGAAAACCGGAACCTGTATCTCTTTGGGTTTCAGCTTACTGAAAGCGGATTATAAATTATTGAGAATGCCCAACTCGCGGGCACGAGCAATGGCTTCAGTTCGACTGTGGACGTTGAGCTTTTGGTAGATGTTTTTCAGGTGCTTTTTAACAGTGCTAACGGCAATTACCAATGTTTTTGCAATCCCTTTATTTGGCAGTCCGGCAGCCAATAAATGCAGCACCTCCAACTCGCGTTGGCTCAACGGCTCTACAAGTGCCTCATGTGCCGCTGCCTTAAACTGAGTGACTGGATCGCCCGTCACGTTTGCCCCAAGTTCGGCCAAAAGGCGGCTAGCGAAACCCACCGCAATGCTGCGAGCAACCGCCTGCCGTAATAAGTTACCCATCGGAGTGCCTTTGCCAATGAAAACGCGAACATATCCTTCTGGCTCGGCTAGGAGAAGGGCATGCTCTAAGAGTGCCAAAGCCTGGTCACTCCTGCCTTGCATTTGTAATAACAATGCTTGGAGGATGAGAACAGCAAGAACAGCTCCCATTGCCCCAGCTGCCTCTACAATTGGTAACAACCGCTCCAGCAAATTCCAGGCATCGCCTAACCGTCCTTGAACCATGAGAATTTCGGCCAGTGCCAGGTAGCTGTTACGGTATCCGATGCTCGGTTCAGCATAGGTATCCAACCCGCTTTCTTCTACCCAGCGGGTTGCCGCCGTCATGTCACCCTTAGCTAATCGAATCCGCGCTTCCCTTTCCCCAAAAGTGACACTGTACCAACGACCCAGGCTGTTCGCCACGTGCCTGACTTTTTGGAGCGCGTTTAAGGCCTCATCCATCCGCCCAACGGCATAGAGCACATCAGCCAAATAAAAGTACCCTTGCACCAAGGCATCTGCTTGCCCCCATCGCTGGCATCGCTCAATCCCTTCTTGGGCATAGTGCAGAGCTGTTTCCAACTCATTCCACTCACGCAGCACGTAGCTCATCAAGGTATAGATGTATCCTGTGACCTGTAATTGCTGTCCACTCTCCTTGGTGTGCCAGTCGGCAATTTGCAACGCTTCTTCACAGGTAGCCATTGCTTTACGCAACTGCCCTTGCGCCAACTGCAATACAGCTTGTTCCCAAAGCACGTCAACCTTAAAATGTATGTTGCCTGCCATGCGGCTAATAGCAACGGCCTCGGCAAATATTTTTTCCGCCTCCGAAAAATCGCCTTGATGGCGCAGCGCACAGCCTAGTATCAACGCAGCACAACCACGCATAGCCAAATCAGTTTTAGGCAAGTCTTCAAGAGCCTGACGGGCTAGCTTGGAAGCACAAGACATACTCCCCGTGAATGCCGTGACGTAAGCGCGAACGGCTTTGATTTGACCTTCTGTGTGTCGCAAAAAAGAAGGTTCCCAAGCAGTATGGTCAGATTCACTGGGGCTAGCCAATACGTGTTCCACATTTTGTAGTACAGGCTCAATGTCATCAAATTGGCCAGCAAATGCCAATACCCAAGCATAAGCGACACAAAGACGGGGGCGGGAGCGCATGATCTCATTGGGCAAGGCTTCGAGCCAACGGGTCATGATCGCCAGGTCACCATGATACATAATGCTCAGGATGTTTCCGGCAACTAAATATTCAATCCTATCAACATCACCAGCTTCCAGGGCGTATCCTACCGCTTCAACAATCTGCTCCTGGCTTTCATACCACTCGCTTGCACGCCGGTGCAAAATGGGAATTTGCGCAGATTGGGTTTGCGTCAGTCGGCTACGCAGCAAGTCGGCAAAAAGATGATGGTACCGATACCAACGACGTTCGTCGTCTAGCGGGATAAGGAACAGGTTGGCTTGCTCTAACTGGGCCAATATCGTCCGCCCATTGTTTTCTCCCGTGACGGCATTGCACAATGACGCGTTTAATCGCTCTAAAATGGATGTTCTTAATAAGAAGGTGCGAATCTGCTCTGGCTGCTGGCGCAGGACTTCTTCGGTCAGGTAGTCTAAGATGTAATGATGGCTGCCGGTGAAAGAGCGGATGAATTCAGGTACTGTTTCCGGGGCGCGTTTTTGCATGGATAGGGCGGCCATTTGCAGACCGGCGATCCAGCCCTCGGTGCGGTTTGTAAGAGAGCTAACTTCTATTTCTGAGAGTGGCAATCCTGTGGCATTGTGCAGGAAAACGGCCGTTTCTGCCACCGAAAAAGCCAAATCAGCCGACCGCAGTTCAACCAACTCGCCACGAACACGCCAACGGGGCAGGGGCAGAGGCGGATCAGTGCGACTGGCGATGATAAGCGTCATGCCGGTGGGGGGCGGTGGCAAATGCTCAATAAGAAAAGCGATGGCATCGTGGACTTCTGGATTATCAATCAGATGATAATCATCCAGAACCAGGGCAAAAACGGCCGTTTCGGCGGCAATCTCATTAACCAGGCTAACCAAAACAGACTCGACAGACGTTGCTTGCAGTGGCACTGTCTCCACCATTCGCAGAGCATCAATTCCCAAGACTGGCTTGATGGTTTGCAGCGCAGCAACGAAGTATGCCAAGAAACGTCCGAGATCATTATCCCTCTGATCAAGCGAGAGCCAGGCTAATTTCGGTTCGTGAGATGCCGAACGAGAAGCCTGTGACGCCACCAGAACTCCACCCCATTCCGCGATCAACGTGGTTTTACCAAAGCCGGCTGGCGCGGAGACAACAATCAGCTTCCGCGCCAGACCATCATTTAGCTGTTCGATAAGATGGAGTCGAGGAATGAGAGCAGGTTTGGGCGGCGGAATATACAGTTTCGTCCGCAAAATTCTTGTTTTCACAAGAACATTATAACCCAACCTCATATTCCAATTAAAGAGAGTGATAACGTATTTTTATCCCTTTTGTTGGGCAAAAAGTTCTTCGTAGCGGTCAACGGCCGTCTGATATTCGCCCCGTGTCAGGTGAGAATACGCCAATTGGGCCAGGTGATTCCCCTCATCGAGAGCAAATAAAAAAATTGTATAGTCGCTGTCATGTTCAAGCCCCAATTTTTCAGCCGTGCGCAATGAACCTATATTATCAGCGGCACAAGTCCAATGGATTGTACTCAACCCATGCGCGAGGCCATATTCAAGCGCAGCAGCAGCAACCACGGTTCCTAGACCGCACCGGCGATGTTCAATATCCGTCTCGAAACCCAGATCGCCGGAACCAGAACTGATAAAATCCACTGTAGCCCAAGAGACGACCTGATCATCGTGGATGATGATGAAGCCATAATCTTGTAGTTGTTCGTTTTGGATGGACTCCCATTTACCGAGCGTTTCTTTCAATTGGTTGGGAATTTGTAATCCCTTCTGTTGGAGTAAACTGGATTCCAGGGGGTAGGCAGCATATCCATCAGGGATATTTCCCCTCCAATCGTAAGTCAGCTCGCGACAAATATAATGCCGCCGAGCCATGGGCGCGGGCTGCCGTGGGGAGCCAACAACCACCAACTGCCCGCCCCAGTCCTCTGGGTGGCAGGTGAAGAGAAATGTTTCCACTTCCTGACCGGTAATTTTGTCTTCGAAGATAGCTTTATTGAGTGCGATATTGAATTCGCAGTTGCCTGGTTCCCCAGCGAGGAAACACCAGGCTGCTCCGCCGCCGCTTAAAAAAGTAATCAGGAGGGCTGACCGAGCAACATCGGGATTATCCACCCATATCATGCCCGGCCAGATGCCATCTAGAACGGCCGTACACATTGGCTGGAAAGTTTCCAATGAACGGAAAAGATGCCGGATTTTTTCAGAATCTTTGTTTTTGATTGAATAGATCATTATGATGCTCCTCACTCAGAATGAACGTCTATTTTTGCAAGAGCCGCCTGTGCTTCGTCCAATAACTTTGCAAGAGGGTGGGATAATGGTTTGCCAATGCTTTCTATGATAGATCCCAACGCTAAACGGTATGCCGCTGACAATGCCTTCTCTGGAGTGATAGCAATGTCTGGGATAACGCCACGCCCTTCCCAATTGTCATTGGTGATGGGGTTAATGGCTTTGCCTAACGGGATGAACGCTTCAAAATGGGGATGCAAGCAAAAAGGCGAACCGGGATGCGCCGCACCACCCGCTGCTTCACCAATCAACGTTGCTCGTTGCCGAGTTTGTAAATTGTAGGCGAATTCCTCTCCGGCAGAGAATGTGGTTGGGCTGGTTAATAGATAAACAGGCTTGTCACCATAACGTTGGCCGGGAACATAAGGCAATGTCCAATATTGCTGGGTAAAATCTTCATCGCGCCAGTAAAGGCTGTTGAGGTGGGTGGGTTCGCCATCAAAGAAATAGCTGCTGATGAGGGCAACCATGCCTGGATTGCCACCCCGACATTGGCGCAGGTCGATGACAAGTGCGTTGGTATGGGTAAGAAAGTTCATAGCGGAAACGGCCGTTTCCCCACTTCCCAACGACGGCCGATAAAAGTAACGAATATCCACACACCCCACATTTCCCGCCAATCTTTCAACTTTATGAATGCCATAATTCTCTAATCGGGCTTGTTCACGAAGCGCAACAATCCTCTCTTCATTTCGCAACAATGACCCTTCATCATCGGGCAACGGGTCTGGATGCCATCTGACCCATAGATGTTCATCTTGATTGACGGATTGCAAGAGCTTGGTCAATGTGTATGCAAAGTGCTTGCCATTCGTAAGATGGGCATAATCGCCATTGTCCAACTGCTTTTGCAAGCGCACACAAATTTGTTCAGCGACATCGGGAAAAACATAGTTAGCCTTTAGTTTTTCCGAAAGTTTTTGAATGACTTCTCTATGAACGGCCGTATCTATTTGTTGAACCGGCATGTTACTTGCCTCCAATTTTTAGGCTGGGCTGGGTAATGCTGCTATTATCTTGCCATGTATGGGGGGAGAAGTCAGTCCCCAAAGGAGGTATTTGTATAATATCGAGCTACTTTTCGATGGTAACCTATAAACTCAAGATCATTCATTTTTAATCGCGGAAATGATGTTGACCCGACTGGCCCGCACCGCCGGATACCATGCCGCCAGCAACGCCACTAAATACGCCAGGAAAAAACTGTAAATCATCGGGACTATCGGCACCTGCGACTCAATCACAAAGCCCCCAATTGAGCGCAGGCCAATGATGAACACGTCAGACAGCACGGCACCAAAGCCTACGCCAAACACCGCCCCGATGAAGCCCATCGTCGTGGCCTCAGCCAAAATCATGCGTCTCACTTGGCGGCGGCTCATGCCCAAGCTGCGTAAGCCACCCAGTTCGCGGGTGCGCTCCAGCACATTCATCAGCATCGTGTTGATGACACCCAAAGCCGCCACTACCAGACCAATCAGCCCCAACACGTCGAACAGGCTGAACGCCTCGGCGCTGATGGCCCGAATCTTCTCCTCGAATGACGCTTTGCCCTCCACCGCCAAATTTTGCCCCCGCCCAATCTGGTTTTCGATGATGTCGGCCACCGCCTCAAGCTCTGTGCCATCGGCGAGCGCAACGGCAAAGCTGCTCACGTCGTTGACGCCAAAGTAACGCCGCATGTCCCCCTGCGACCCGGTAACGGACGGCGTTTCCCCCGCGCCAAAATCCATCACGATGGCCACAATTTCGAAGTCGCGCCGCCCGCGCCGCGTTTCTAGCGTCACTACATCCCCCACCGCCAGAGCAAACTTGTTGGCCACGTCCGCTCCGACGTACAGCGCATCGCCCTGGCGCAGCCGGGCCATCAGCTCCGGCAAATCTGGCCCCTCCTGAATGCGCAAATCGCGCACGGTCTCGTACGTTTCCGGATCGATGCCCACAAAGAGGGAAAATTCATCATCTCCAGCCTCGGTGAGCAGGCGGGAAGAGACGATGCGGGATGAGGTTACGGCCGTTACCTCCGGCAAAGCCAATAAGCGAGCTGCCAAATCTGGCTGCATCGGCAGGGGGGAGCGCACAAACAGATCGCCCCCCAACGCGCTATTCAACCATTGTTCAATGTCCTGCTCAAAGCTGTTGGTCAGGCCATTAATCCCCACTACCATGCTAATCCCCACCATCAGCGCCGCTACCGTCAGCGCAGTGCGCCCCCGCGCCCGGTTGATGTTGCTGCTGCCCAACCGCCCCTCATTGCCAAAGAGGAAAATGGTGAACGGCCGTATCACCCACTCCAAGCCATTGGCCAATACCGGAATACAGAGTGTCGCCCCCAGCAGCAGCACAAAAATCATGCTGCTGCCAATGTAAAACGCCACAGATTGGCGGAAGGGCACGTAATACAGCACCAAAATCGCGGCCACTACCGTCAGCGGGCCAAACTTAAGACCCAACGTGAGCCACCTGCGTTCATCTACATTGCCCTGCACCCGCAATGCCTGCAAGGGCGAAATCCGTGCCGCCTGTAACGCCGGGATGGTCGCCGCTGCCAGCGTTACCAACACGCCCACAAAAATAGAAATCAGCATACTTTGGGGCGTGGCCGCCACCTCGTTCACCGTTTGCCCGGCAAAATTGCCCATTGTGATGACCAGTCCACGCGCCAGCAGCAGGCCAAAACCAACCCCCAACACCGAGCCAGCCACGCCCAGCAGCAATGCCTCGGTCAGCACAATTTTGATGATTTGCCGCTGCGTGGTGCCTACGGCCCGCAACATCCCAATCTCGCGCGTGCGCTCCACCACCGTCATGGCAAAAGCGTTGTAGATGAGGAAGGAACCGACAAACAGGCTCACCACGCTAAAAAAGTTGAGACCCTGCTGGTAGCTGGCCAGGCTGTCCGTCACCAGCTCGCCGCGTGAGGCAGGCCGCTTCACCTCAAATTCCGGCCCCAGCCGCGCCGCCAACGCCTCCCGGAACGTATCCAGTTCGGCCGTGCTGCTGCTAATTTCGTCGTCAACAACCAGTTCAATTTGGTCAATGTCGCCCGCTGCCCCAAACAGTTCTTGCACCACGGGAACGGCCGTAATCCCCAACACCCCCTCGTTGCTAATGCCAATCTCCTCTTTGGCAATCAGCCCCACCACGCGCAGTTCCACCACACCGCTGGTGGGCGTGAGGATGGCAAAATCATCCCCGACTTCGATCCCTTTTTCCTCGGCGTACTCTTCTACCAGCATCATGTTATAAGCAGTTTCGTTGGGGTTGAGCAGACGGCCGTCTACCAAACTGTAGCTATGAATCCCCTCATCGGCTCCCAAATCCCGCCCCATCAGCCAGAAGTTAGTTCCCGGCACAATGTTGCCGCCTGCGCCGTACTGCTCCTCCCAGCCGTCCGCCTCATCAGCAGGAATCGTCACACCCACAATCCCCGGCGCGGCCGTCACTACACCTGGATACCGCCTCACCGTTGCCAAAACTGATTCGTCGAACCTCTCACCAGCAGCGGCCGTTTGTACCACCAAATCACTTTGCCCGGCCGCCTCGTCAAAAAAGCGGTTGATGGAACTGATTGTGCTGTTGTTGGTCGCACTGACAGCCACCATTGCCGCCACACCAACCACAATGCCTGCGGCCGTTAGCACGGTGCGCACCCAGCGCGCCCGCAAATTGCGCAGCACCATTAGCCAAGGGAGGCTCAGTTGACGTCCGAATAGTTGAAACATAATCGTGTAGGGAGATCGGAAATTAGAGATTGGAGATTGGCGAACATAAATCTCCAGCCTCCAATCTCCCCTTTATAGCTCCAGCTCCCGCATCACCTGCATGATGTTGCGGATGTCATCATTTGCCCCCGATTTGGCCTGAATGGGGAGGTTTTGTTCGATACGGCCGTCTTTCAAAAACACCACCCTGTCTGCGTAGCTCGCTGCCCTTGGATCGTGGGTCACCATCACAATCGTCTGCTCAAGCACCTCTGCACTCTCTCGGAGCAACTCCAAAATCGCCGTTCCAGATTTAGAATCCAGGTTGCCCGTTGGCTCGTCAGCCAAAACAATCTCGGGATCATTTACAAAGGCACGGGCAATCGCAACCCGTTGCTGCTGCCCTCCACTCATCTGGTCTGGCTTGTGATCAAGCCGGTCGGCTAAACCAACCATCTCCAGCAAGCTGTCAATCTTCTGCCGGTATTTCTCAATGCGCTGCCCGTCAATTAACAGCGGCAAGCCCACATTTTCTGCGGCCGTCAACGTCGGCACCAGATTGTAAAATTGAAAAATGAAACCCACCTTACGCCGCCGCACGACCGTCACTTCATCATCCGAAAGATGCGTGATTGTGTGGCCTGCCAAAGCAATTTCCCCAGATGTTGGCTCATCCAGACCCCCTAGCAAATGCAGCAGGGTACTCTTACCAGACCCAGATGGCCCCATCACCGCCACAAATTCGCCCTTGCGCACCATAAAAGAAACCTTCTGCAAAGCATCAACCGTTACTTCGCCCATGCTGTACTGTTTGGTCACTTCGATTGCCTCTAAAACAGTCATAAAAACCTCATTTTACCTTCGTGATTTTTCTCACAACTTTATCTTACCAACATTCAACCGATTGCCAACGCAGCTAAAAATTTTACCTGTCACCTAGTCGTCACCTAATTGACAACCCTATCCCTAACCGTTATAATCCCGTCTCTGGGTATATTGGCTGATTTTCCGAATTAAGTCGCTTTACAATTGCACATTCTGTAGAGTGCGTATCGAGTCAGAAAAGGACACAAGTGTGGTGACTCACCTGTACGTATTTCGTCAAAGGCTTTGCCTGTTTCTTGGCAGACCAATCCATGAATAACGCGTCGTAAACGACAATTTGATAGAGAATTTTTTATCGGCCTATGCCTCGCAAAGAAATTGCGCCTAGGTCGATTTTTCATTTATAATGACCTACAATAAACCCTTTATTTTTGAAGAGATGAAACTCGTATGAGCAATGAAGATTCAAATTTTATGGAAGAATTTCTAGACCAACATGATTACGAACAACCCCAGGTTGGTGACATACGCAAGGGCATTATTGTGGCTGTTACGCCGCAGGGTGTCATTGTAGACCTTGGTTTGAAGCGTGACGGCTTGGTCCCATCTTCCGATTTGAGCAAGCTGGAACCTGAAGAACGTGAAGCCTTACAAATCAATGATGAAATTTCCATCTATGTCACCAACACAGATGCCCCAGATAGCCTGTTGGTATCTATTCACCTGGCACAGCTCAATCAAGATTGGATTGATGCCGAAGCGTTGATGGAAAGCGGCGATATTATGGAAGGGGAAGTAATTGGCTACAACAAAGGTGGCGCCATTATTCCATTCGGCCGTTTACGTGGCTTTGTCCCCGCATCACATCTCAGCGAGTTATCACGTGGCCTAAACGACCGACAGCGGCAGCAAAAATTGGCCAAGCTGCGCGGCGAAAAAATCCCGGTAAAGGTTATCGAGGTCGATCGGCGGCGGCGACGGCTGGTCTTCTCTCAGCGTGATGCCCAAAAAGAGTGGGAAGATCAACGTAAGAAAGAGCTGCTTCAAGACCTCAATGAAGGGGATGTGCTTACAGGTCGTGTCAGCGGATTGCGTGATTTCGGTATCTTTGTTGATTTAGGCGGTGCCGACGGCCTGGTTCATATTTCTGAACTGGCCTGGTATCGAATTGCTCACCCACGTGAAGTTGTGAAGGTTGGCGATGAGATTGAAGTGTACGTGCTCAATATCAATGCCGATTCACAGCGCATCAGCCTAAGCCGTAAACGGTTGCTAGAAAATCCGTGGAGCACAGTAAACAAGCGTTACCATGAGAATCAATTGGTAGAGGGTACTATTACCCGCATTGTAGATTATGGTGCATTTGCCGAAATTGAGCCTGGCGTAGAAGGGCTGTTGCACGTTTCACAGCTTTCACGCAGCCAGGTGGACAATGCGAGTGAGGTTGTCAATGAAGGCGAAACGCACCTGCTGCGTATTGTGAGCATCGACTCTAATCGCCAGCGCATTGGTTTGAGCTTGCGGCAGGTAAGTGCCAGCGAGCAAATTGAATGGATGGCCACGCGCGAAGTGGAGGAAGAAGCTGACGAGCCTGAAGAGGAAACGTCCGTTTCTACCGAACCTGAGATGGAAGCAGAAGCTGAGACAGAAGTTGAAGCGGATGTTGAATCTGATGAGCCAGTAGCAGAGGAATCTGCGGAACCGGTTGCAGAAGAAAGTAACGAAGAAAACAGCGAAGATGAAGCCGAAACGGCCGAACCCGAACCTGAACCAGAAGGTAACGAAGTTGAAGAGAGCAGCGAGGAAGAAGCCGAAACGGCCAAACCCGAACCTGAAGACTCTGAAACAGATGAAGATGAAAGTTAGCCACAGTGGCTAACGCGACAATCTGGTAAATCTAGCAATGATTTGCCAAGAGAAGGAATTTTATGGCTAAAGACGACAAACTGGAAGTAGAAGGTACAGTTACCGAGCTACTCCCCAACACCCAATTTACAGTTGAATTGGACAACGGGCATAAGGTGCTAGCGTATCTTTCTGGCAGAATGCGCAAATATTATATTCGCATTTTGCTAGGCGACCGCGTTCGCGTTGAAATGACCCCGTACGATCTGGATCGAGGGCGGATTACCTACCGGTATCATCGCAATCGAGCCCGTTAATACTTTCAGTTTATCCGAACAACAATAAATAGCGAACGCCCTGGCAATGCCGGGGCGTTTTTATTAGTTGCGTGTGTTTACGTCGGTTTTGGAGTAACACTGAGGCAAATCCAGTCTCGTACCTGAATCTTTTCAGTAACTTGGCCACCGGCTTGGGTAACGGCCGTTTCCACCGCCTCTAGCTGCTCCTCAATAACCCCACTCAAAATCAGCTTCCCGTCTAGTGCAACGTAATCCAACAAGCGATCCTTCTCAAGTAGGGTCACAATCACATGCGCTAAAATATTGACAACAACAACATCCCATTTTGTTAGCGGCACATCGGCCAAGACGCCTTGATGGATATGAATACCGTCAATATCATTTTGAGCGGCATTGCTGTGCGTCGTTTTTACTGCCAATGCATCGGTGTCGAACGCACGGACCCGCCCTGCCCCCAATTTGGCTGCGGCAATAGACAAAATTCCTGATCCTGTCCCTACATCCAGTACAGAATAGTCTGGCTGCACAACGTTTTCCAATGCTTGTAGGCACATTTGCGTTGTGGGGTGCAGCCCGGTACCGAACGCCATGCCCGGATCAAGCACCAGCACAACATCATCAGGTTGGGCAAAATCACCGGTGTCAGCTTGCGGTCTAGCTTCAATCCAGCTTGGTTGAATCCATATCCTGCTGCCTATACGAAATGGGTGATAATGGGCTTTCCAAGCATTGGCCCAATCTTCATCTTTTAGCTTGCGGAAAGTAGGTGGAGGTAGTGGGTACAAGCGACCCATGTGGTAAAGAATTTCCTCAATGCGCTGCCGTTGCTGCGGTGTATCTTCACTTTCTGGAAGATAGATTTTGACGGTAACGGCCGTTTCCAACGCATCATGAGCCGGGTTAGATTCATCGCCTAGCTGTTCTAAAACCACGCCGTCATTATGGGCAAACGGCCGTAGCACTTCCGCCACAGCTTCAGCTCCCTCCCCGTCGGTTATAACGCTGACCTCAAGCCAGTAAGTGGCACTCATCTAGCTAAAAACCAAGCGCATTGCGTAGCTGATCCCAAATGCCCCGTTCACCACGCGGTACGACTTCCTTGCCAAGCGTGCGAGAAAGCTGCATAAACAACTCTTCTTGCTCCTCGGTCAGCTTCGTAGGCACAGCCACCTGAATCAGCACATGCTGATCCCCCCGCCCCATGGGCGCACCGCGTCCAGACCGATCTAGCCGGGGCACGCCTTTGCTCCGCATGCGGAATACTTTACCTGGCTGCGTCCCTGCCGGAATATCCAAAGGCTCCTCACCATCTAATGTTGGCACCATGATGCTGTCCCCCAGAGCTGCCTGTGCCACGTTGATATGCAAATCAAGATAAATATCTTCACCACGCCGCTTGAAAAACTCATGCGGCTTCACATCAATCACCACAAACAAGTTTCCTGGCGGGCCACCATCCTGGCCAGGAGCACCCTCACCGGTTAAGCGAATTTGCGTGTCGCTGTCAACGCCAGGTGGCACCTTAACATTCAGATTACGTACTTCCATCACTTGCTTCTGTCCTCGGCAATTTTCGCAAGGTTCGGGAATGAGTTCACCAGTTCCCTGGCAAGTAGAACAGGTTGTCACGTTAACAAAAGAACCCAAGATAGATTGCTGCACACGGCGCACTTCACCAGAGCCATTACAGGTGGTGCAAGCAATGGGGCTGCTGCCCGGTTTTGCACCATTGCCATGACAAACGGAGCATATTTCTGGGCGGCGAATTTCAACTTCTTTGTCGACCCCAAACACCGCTTCTTCAAAGGTGATTGTCAAATCGGCACGTAAATCGGCACCGCGCCGCGGGCCACGGCGTCGCCGACGACTGCCGCCAAATCCGGCATTAAATAGCTCTTCAAAAATGTCGCTGATATTGCCAAAGCCGCCCTCAAAACCGCCGCTAAAGCCACCAGCACCATTTTCTACACCCGCATGGCCATACGTGTCATACATATTCCGCTTTTGCTCATCCGACAATATTTCATAGGCGCGTTGGACTTCTTTGAACTTTTCCTCCGCACTTGCTTCTTTGTTAACGTCTGGATGATATTGCCGCGCTAATTTCCGGTACGCTTTTTTGATTTCATCTTTCGATGCACTGCGGCCTACTCCCAGTACATCATAAAAGTCTCTTTGTGTGGCCATACGGTTCCTTTGGTATCAGAATGACCCAGGAAAATGCAGATTGGAGATTAGAAAGTGCCTAATCTCCAATCCCTAATCTTGCTAATTATGCGTCGCTGAATTCGCCTTCGATGACATCTTCATCATCTTCGCCTTCAGCGGAGGGGCCGCCATTGGCTGCTGGCCCCTCCGGGCCAGGCTGGCTTTGCTGCTGTTGTTGGTACATGGCTGCGCCCGCTTCATTAAGGACGTTTTGCAGGTTAGTAACGGCCGTTTCTAAAGCAGTCGCATCCCCGTTCCCCTGTAAAATCTCCTTCACAGCATCTACCTGGCTTTGAATAGCTGCTTTGGATGCCTCAGGAATTTGCTCGCCATTTTCTGCTAAGAACTTCTCAGCAGAGTAAACGGCCGAATCTGCCTTGTTGCGCGATTCTACCTCTTGCCGACGCGCCTCATCTTCAGCCGCATGGGATTCTGCATCCTGCACCATTTTCTCAATTTCGGTGTCAGACAAACCGCTGGATGGAATGATCTGCATAGCCTGTTGTTTGCCAGTTGCTTTGTCTGCGGCCGTTACGTTCAAAATACCGTCTGCGTTGATATCAAACGTTACTTCAATCTGCGGCACGCCACGCGGTGCCGGGGGAATCCCGTCCAAAATAAACTTGCCCAGGCTCTTATTGTCAGCCGCCATCTGCCGCTCACCCTGGGTTACGTGAATCTCCACCTGGGTCTGGCTGTCGGAAGCGGTAGAGAATACCTGGCTTTTCTTAGTTGGAATCGTCGTGTTACGCTCGATGAGCGGCGTCGCCACACCACCCAATGTTTCGATGCTCAGGGTCAATGGGGTTACATCAAGCAGCAGCACATCTTTCACATCCCCGCCCAAGACACCTGCCTGGATGGCAGCACCGATGCCAACAACCTCATCAGGATTCACGCCCTTGTGTGGGTCTTTGCCAAAGAATTGGCGAACAGCTTCTTGAATGGCTGGCACGCGCGTCATACCGCCTACCAACACTACTTGTGTAATATCGCCCTTCGAGACCCCAGCATCTTTTAAAGCCTGCCGGCAGGGTTCAATGGACCGTTTGACCAGTTCATCGGTGAGCTGGTCAAATTTTGCGCGCGACAAAGTAAGGTTCAAATGCTTAGGACCAGACGCATCGGCCGTGATGTAGGGTAAATTCAGCTCGGTCTGCATGGTAGTAGACAGTTCAATCTTGGCCTTTTCAGCCGCCTCGCGCAAACGCTGGAGAGCCTGACGATCGTCACGCAAATCGATACCCTGATCCATCTTGAACTGCTCGGCTGCCCAATCAATAATCTTCTGGTCGAAGTCATCACCACCCAAGAAAGTGTCACCATTGGTGGATTTCACTTCAAATACGCCATCACCAACTTCCAATATGGAAATGTCAAACGTACCGCCGCCCAAGTCGTAAACCGCAATCAGTTCATCAACATCGCTGCCCAGGCCGTAAGCTAAAGAGGAAGCAGTTGGCTCGTTGACAATGCGCAATACTTCTAAGCCCGCAATTTTACCGGCGTCTTTGGTTGCTTGACGCTGGCTGTCGTTAAAGTAAGCTGGCACGGTAATAACGGCTTGGCTCACGGGCTGACCCAAATATGCTTCGGCATCTGCCTTGATTTTTTGCAAAACCATTGCCGAAACTTCTGGCGGTGAGTATTCGCGTTCGTTCATTACGACACGCACATCGCCATTTGGTGCCTTGCGGACTTCGTAAGGGGAATACTTCAACGCTTTTTGCACCACGGGGTCATCAAATTTTCGCCCCATGAAACGCTTTACAGAGAAAACGGTGTTCAGTGGGTTGATAACCGCTTGCCGTTTGGCAACCTGCCCTACCAGTCGTTCCCCGGTTTTGGCGTTGATAGCGACGATGGACGGAAAAGTACGGCCGCCTTCGGCACTGGAGATCACGACCGGTTCGCCGCCTTCCATTACAGCCGCAACTGAGTTTGTGGTTCCTAAATCGATTCCAATTATTTTGCCCATTTTTAATATTCCTTGTTTTCTGTTTTTGGTTATGCAGCTACGACAACGAGAGACGGCCGTATTACACGATCACCTATTTTGTATCCAGTTTGCAGCACGCGGCATACCGCCCCACTCTCAAATTCATCCGTGGGTTCCTGGGTAATTGCCTCATGCAAATTCGGGTCGAATGGCTCCCCAATGGCCTCAATAGCCGTAACGTTAAAGTTTTCTAGCGTGGCCGACAGCTTGCGCTGCACTAGCTGAATACCCTCTAGCCAGCTATGTTCGCGAATATCCTCCGGCAGACTTTCCATTGCCCGCTCAAAGTCATCTACGACCGGCAGCAGCTTTTCTATAACGCTGGCCGTGGCATTGGTGTACGTATCCAGTCGCTGCTTCTCCATCCGCTTGCGGGCGTTGGCAAATTCAGCCTGGCTGCGCATCCAGCGATCCTTAAAGTCAGCAGCTTCTGCCTCGGCCGCTGCTAATTGCTCTTCAAGGGTTGGCAGTACCTGCTCTGTAACATCTTCAACAGATTCTGCTACTGCTTGCCCATTGTCTGCCGCTTCTACATCGGCAGCATCCTCTTGAATTTCTTCTGCTACTTTTTCTTCACTCACTGGTCTTACCTCGTTATGCAGATTCTTTTCGTTCGGGGTCTTCCAAATAATAGTCGTAAACAAAGCCGCTCATCAGGTTGGCTACATATTGCACGGCAGCGACGTTACGGCCGTATGACATACGCGTCGGGCCAATGACCGCCACCGTGCCGCTAAATTGATCGGCAACACCGTAACGGGACAAAATAATGGAGCAATCTTTTAGCTCTTCCCAACGGCCGTCGCCACCGATAACGACCTGCACGCCATCCTGGGAGGTTTGTGTTTCTGCCAGCACATTTGCCAGCAATGTACGCTCCTCCAGAACACGCACAGCTTGGCGCGTTCCTTCATCGTCCACAATATTCATCAAGCCATCCCGATAAATATCTGTGATGGTACGGTTATCTGAGCGGCGCAAAATATCCAGCGTCAGCTTGGCAACATCTGCTTCCAATTCATCCAGATGTCCTAATCGGGCAACCGCTTCTTCGTAGTTAGCATCAACCAGCAGCCCATTCATCCTGTCGGCCGCTGCACTTAAGCGAGCTTGAGAGATTGGTTCTGCCAACGTCAGCATCTGCTGCTTCACTTCACCGCCATAAAGCACCAAAATCATCAACACCAGTCGCCCCTGGGTAGAAATGAGCTGCAAATGTTTAAAGCGATTAGATCGCGGGCGAGGCGCTGTTACAAAACTGGCACCCAAAGAAGTGCGCGCCAAAATGGCGGCCGCCAGCCGCATCCACTGGTCTAAATCCAGACGCGCCTGGTGAAACTGGTGGCGAATCATCTGCTGTTCATGTACTGGTAAGCGGAATTCACCCAACAATTTTTGCACAAAATACCTGTACCCCACTTCGGTGGGAATACGCCCCGCAGAGGTGTGAAGCTGCACCAAATAGCCCATCTCATCCAGAGCAGCCAGCTCATTGCGCACAGTGGCCGAGCTAACGCCCAGCTCATACCGGTTAACCAATGTTTTTGAGCCAACGGGCTGACCCGTTTCAACATATGTACGCACAACCAATCCCAGGATTTTCTCTTGTCGTTCGGTGAGCGTTGCAAACATACTGTGCCTTTACGGACAATGAGACTAGGGTTTGCACATAACACCGCTAGTCTCATTTTTCTAAAAATATTTAGCACTCTTGTTAATTGAGTGCTAATGAGGTACTTCAAATATCATAACATGCCGCTTGGCGAGCGTCAAATAAGAACAATGTTAGATCGAGGGGGAGAGTGCTAATCTTGAGAGGTGGCAGATGTGGTTTCAGACGGCCGTATTTCTTGCAAAGGTTCCGGCAACGGCTCTTTGCGGCTTTTGCGTTCCACAATTTGCCAAAAGGTGCGCAAAATAATCTTGATATCCAGCAAGATGGACCAATTTTCCATATACCACAAATCATACTTGGTGCGTTCCGCAATGGAGGTATCGCCCCGTAGGCCATTGACCTGTGCCCAGCCCGTCATGCCGCCTTTCTCCTGATGCCGATCCATGTAACGCGGCACTGTTTGGCGAAACTCATCAACATAATGCGCTTGCTCTGGCCGTGGGCCGACAAGACTCATTTCGCCCAGCAGCACATTGATCAAATTAGGCAATTCATCTGCCTCAATTTTACGAATCAACGTTCCTAGCTTCGTTTGGCGCGGGTCGTTATCTGTCGTCCAGCCAGGACCATCGCGTTCCGCATCCCGGCGCATTGAACGGAATTTGATCATGCGGAACGGTTTAGCATCTAGGCCCATCCGCTCCTGCACAAAAAAGACTGGCCCGGGCGATTCCAGCTTGATGGCTACGGCAATGAGCAGCATGAGCGGCGACAGCAGCACCAAGCCTAAGGCCGATCCCATAAAATCCATTAGCCGCTTGAAAATGAGTAGGTAGCCACGCAAGGAATAATCCCGCACCGAAAGCAGCGGCAGGCCGCCTAATTCATCAATACTGGCCTGAGAGGTGACAAATTGGAAAACATCGGGGAAGATTTTGATGGAAACACGCCCACGTTCACAGTAAGAAATAACCCGCACGGTTTCCCGATGCCCCTTCTCTGGCATAGCAATGATGACTTCATCCAGGCCCAAATTATCGATCAGCGTTGGCAAATCTTCCGGGCTACCCAACACGGGCACACCACCAACCTCACGGCCGTTTTCAACCCCATTCACCACGCCCAGCAGCTCATACCCCAGATAAGGTGAGCGCAAGATTCGCTGAACAACCACTTGGGCCATATCGCCCGTGCCCACCACAATCACACGATCTTTGCCCCAACCCCGGTGGCGCAACGCTGTACGCAGCATTTGGTGCGCCAAGCGGCCCAACAACAGCAGGATGATGGCCAATACCCAGGCATAAATGATCATCGCCCGCGGATAGTCTAGAATGACCCGATCATTTTTGAATAAAAAGGTAGAGACGGCTACGGCAACCAACGTCCCAATGGAAACGGCCGCAAATACATAATACAATTGATCGACGCGTGAAACTGCACGGGGGATGTAGTAAAGTCGGTAGAAGAACAGAGCAACAACCACCGAAATCACCTGCACAACCAGCAAGCCGCTGTAAGCCGTTAGGGGCACATTCACAGCTAGAGGCTCTGGCCAATCAATTTGCGCCCGTAGCTGGTACGCCAGCACAAACGCAACTGCTACCAACAGGGCATCTAGAATGACCAATGAGATGGTATAAATGGTGCGAATCCGCTGGTTGGACATGCCCATATTGTATCAAACAGCAAGGGGGCAACCAACTGAGGAAACAACGGCCGTTCGTCGTTCAGCCAGTGTTAAACCTACGTCAACCGCACTTTAATAAATTGATCTTATAATAGAGGGAAAATTCAACAACTGGAGCTTTTCATGAATTCTCGCACCATCGTCGGTTATTTTTTTACCTTTATCGGCGCCATCATTATTTTTTCCACTGGCTACCTCATCGGGCAGTCCCCTAACGCCCCGATCCAGCTTTTTAGAGAAACGGCCGTTTCTGGCGGCGGCGAACAGTTTGAGCCATTTTGGGAAGTGTGGGAACTGGTTCATGAACGATATTTGCGTCAGCCGGTTGATGACACAATTCTAATTGAAGGCGCAATTGACGGTATGTTAGCTACCCTTGACGACCCGCATACCCGCTACCTTTCCCCCCAAGATCAGCAAGCTGCCCAAGAGTCTATGGATGGCGAATTTCAGGGCATTGGTGCGGAGGTGGAGGATGTCGATGGCGCAATTACTGTCGTAACACCCATTGATGGCTCTCCAGCACAAGCCGCTGGCATTCAGCCCGGCGATATATTGCGCGAGGCAGACGGTGTTGTACTCACCGGCATGGATGTGACCGAAGCAGCCGCCCTGGTGCGCGGCCCGGCTGGCACCACTGTGAGCCTTGTCGTAGAGCGAGACGGCGAGCTGCTCAACATCGACATCGTGCGGGATGTGATCAAACTGGCAACGGTGCGGGGTGAAATTTTGGAAGAAGGCATTGCCTATGTGCGGTTAAGCCGGTTTGGCAACAACACTGATGAAGAATTGGATGAATTGCTTTCAGACCTGTTAGCAGAAAATCCATCTGGGCTTATTTTGGATCTACGACGCAACCCTGGCGGCTCGCTGGACACAACCGTGGAAATTGCCGACCAATTTTTGGACGAGGGGCTGGTGCTGGTGGAGCAATTTGGTGATGGTGAAACACGGCCGTTTGAAGTAGACAACGACGGCCTGGCCCAGGACATCCCCATGGTCGTGCTCATTGACGAAGGGAGTGCTAGCGCCTCTGAGGTTTTGGCGGGGGCAATTCAGGATCGCGGGCGTGGGATCATCATTGGGCAAATTTCTTTTGGCAAGGGCACGGTGCAAACGTGGCACACCTTGTCTAATGATGGCGGTGTGCGCGTCACCATTGCTGAGTGGCTTACCCCAGAAGAATCTTCGATTGACCAAATTGGTCTAACGCCAGATTACTTTATCCCCTTACCAGAACCCGCCGAAGGTGAAGAGTTGGAAGATACGCAGCTTGAGGCCGCCATCGACTTTTTGCTGGGCGAAACAATCGTCAGCGTGCCGCCGGAACCAGACCTGCAAGGTGAGTAGAGTCGATGGTATCTTCACGCTGGAATAAAAGAAACAATTCCATTTTGTATACAGGCATGACAATCATCGGCAGTATCTTTGCGCTGTTTTGGATGCTGCTCATCTGGTTTGGGCTTGAAAGGAATTGGGTCTCGCTACTCATCACGGTTCTTTTAATTGGAGCAGTATTCTCATTAACATTTGCCTTGCAGAACCGCCATGCTAATGCGCTAATTCGAGTTCTGAAAATGGAATATACGGCCGTAGATTTTGCCTTGCGGCTGCTATTTAAGGAAAAACAAATTCGTTTTAATCGGCAGACGGAAGAAGAGTCAACACGCATTGAATTCTCGGGGCAAAGTCTGACGATGACTGTACAGCCCTATTTCCTCCACAATTTCGTCGCTAATCAAAAAACACGCCCGCAGCCAGCTACCCTGCTCACGATTCGTGGTCTCAATGAACAAAACAAAGCGTTTGCTGAAATGCTTGCAGATTCAATAGATGAAATGGCGAAACAGAAAGCTCGCGTGGGGGCACCAGCCTAACTTATTGAAGGAGCGTTTTTGGCGACCATTCTCATTACAGGGGCAACCGATGGCATTGGGCTGGCAATGGCCAGGCAGTACGGCAATGTCGGTCATCGCCTCATTTTGGTGGGCAGACGGCCGTTTCACACCTTAACCGATCCCCTTCCCCTATTCACGAAACAAAATTATTGCCAGGCTGATCTTGCCCAGCCAACAGCCAACGACACAGTTGCCAATTGGCTGCAATCCCAGCAAATTGAATCGCTCGATCTGCTCATCCACAATGCTGGAACAGGCTACTTCGGCTCGCTGGCGGCACAGACGCTGGACCAAATTGATGAGCTGCTCACCGTCAATTTGCACAGCCCAATTGCACTCACACACAAACTGTTTCCCTGGCTGTACAGAGCGCAGGGGCGGGTGGTTTTTGTGAGTTCGGTGGCAACGGCCGTTCCCACCCCGGAATATGCTGTTTATGGTGCCAGCAAAGCGGCACTGGAAGGGTTTGTCCGCAGTCTGCGCGTGGAGTGGCAAGGCAAGGTGACGGTGCAAACTATCAGCCCTGGAGCTACCCGCACCGGAATGCACCAAAAAATTGGCCTCACCCAAGCACAGATGAATTGGGAGAAGTTCCCATCGGCAGAAACCGTCGCCAGCAAAATAATTCGCACGATTGATAGCAAACGGCCGTCTGCCACCATTGGGTTTGGGAATAAGCTGCTGCGGTTTGTGGGGCGGAACGGCCGTTTCCTGCTCGATCCCGTTCTGCAAAAGAGCGCACCCCAACTTAATAGCCAAGCGCAACCTAAAACTCCGCCAACCTGCCTCATCACCGGCGCAGCCGACGGCATTGGTCGGGCATTAGCGTTTCGGTACGCTCAGGCAGGCTACCACATTGTCGGGCTAGACATCGACGAAAAAAAAGCCGCCCAAACCCACACGGAAATCGAGGCACTGGGCGGCAACGTGAATTTTGTCATTGGTGATTTGGGAAATCGCGCAGGCTTAGCTGCCATCTTGCCGCAACTGGCAACTTTTGCGCCCTTCAACTATGTTGTCCACAATGCAGGCATCAGTACCGTAGGACGATTTGAGACTGTGCCCCTTGAAAAACAACAGGCGGTGCTCCATCTCAATCTACACGCACCTCTTTGGCTCACGGCCGAACTTTTCAAGCGAAATTGGCTCACGGCAAACGCCAGCTTTGTTTTTTTGTCGTCACTTTCCTACTTTGCCAGCTACCCTGGGGCGGCGGTGTATGCTGCCAGCAAGGACGGCCTGGCCAACTACGCCCGCAGCTTGCAGGCGGCTTGGCAAGACGGCCGTTGCCTCACCGTATTCCCTGGCCCAACGCGCACCGCCCACGCCCGTCGCTACAGCCCAGACAACAGCCGTGAAGACGGCCGTATGCCCCCAGAAACGCTCGCCGAAGCCATTTTCCACGCTGAACAAGCGGGGAAATCCCGTCTAATTCCTGGCACACAAAACAAAGTGATGGGTTTAGCAGGGCATCTCTTCCCTAACCTGTTGGAATTAGGCATGAAGAAAATGATTTTGGAGAAGTTAGATGGGGAGGTAATTTAGTGGTTTAGTAATTTTCTAGGGATTAAACAGGTTGTTCCAAAATCACCTTCTTTTTCCAAATGTCATTCCCGTTTTCACGGGAATCCGCCACCTGGCAACTTGTGAATATCCGTTTCAAGAGGCTCACTCAAGCCAACTCACCTTGATTTTTAAGAGAATAAAGTTGCCAAAGAAGAAATGCCCCTATAATAATGGCAAAATAATTGACGCCACGCCCTATTGCAAAGGCATAAACAATAGCACCGAACATTTCCACTGCAATTACAAGCAAGACAGTCTGCTTGCCGTTTTTTAACAACCATGCCGCTAAAAGCGAAAGCAAACCAAGCAAGGTATTAAAAATCATATCTCCAACAATTATCGAGGTGAATTCTGTTGTCAAACCCGAAAACAAGTGAATTAGTCCGGCAACAATACCCAAAATTCCGCCTATAATTAAGTATCGACTCAACGAAGCTATAGACATAGTTTTCATGTTTAATCTTCCTTACCAGCTGTGGTACGCGTAATCGGCACAAGGTTTTTAAGGCCAAAATAATCAAATAAATACCCAATTACTTAGGTTTCACGGCCGTTTTCGCCCCATTGGCTACTGCCAAAATAGATTCAGCACCGCCACGGGCGTGTTCCCCCTGTGTGCCCAGCATGGCAGCCAGTTCCTGAATACGGCCGTCTCCCTCCAGCGCGTGAATGCGGGTGGTGGTACGGCCGTCTGCCTGCCCCTTGCTCACATGAAAATGCACATCCCCGTAGCCAGCTAGCTGGGGCAAATGGGTGACAACGATGACTTGATGATCGGCAACGGCCGTTAACCCCCACAGCTTGCGACCCACCACATCCCCCACGCGGCCACCAATCCCCTGGTCAATCTCGTCAAAGATGAGCGTGGGCGTTTTGTCTACCTGGGCCAACGCCGTTTTGAGGGCCAGCATGAGCCGCGCGGTTTCGCCACCGCTGGCAACTTTGGCCATTGGCTTAAGCGGTTCGCCGGGGTTGGTGGAGATGAGAAATTCCGCCTGGTCAAACCCGGTTTTATCAAAAGCAAGCCGCTCATGCTCCACATAAAGGCCATCGGCTTGGGTAACGCGCTCGAACTGCACTTCGAATTTGGCACCATCCATTTGCAGATCGGTGAGTTGGGTAACAACGGCCATTGCCAACCTCTCTGCCGCCGCCTGTCGCTTTTTCGAGAGTGCCAACGCCATTTCACCGCAGCGACGCAAGTAAGAATCTTCCGTTTTTACCAGTTCGGCAATGCGTTCTTCACTATTGTCGATGCGGGTTAACTCTGTTTTGGCACGGTCACACATGGCGAGAACGGCCGTAATATCTTCCCCATACTTCCGCTTGAGCTGGCCAATCAACTCTAGCCGCTCTTCCACAAAATCGAGCCGCTTGGGATTAAACTCCACCTCATCCAAATAACTTTGCAGCTCCGACGAAACCTCGCTCAGCTGGTAAATCAACCCTTGCAGCCGCTCTAGCAGCGGCCCTTGCGTCTCGTCATAGCGAGTCAATTGCACCAGCGACCGCTCCACCTGCCCCAACATGTCGGCAGCCGCCTGTGACTCATCATCCATGCCGGTGAGCAAATTGACGGCTTCAGAAGCAGCGCGCATAAGCTGTTCAGCATTGGCCAAGCGCGTGCGCTCGGCACGAAGCTCTTCCTCTTCGCCATCTTCCAGTCGGGCTGCTTCAATTTCCTCGATTTGGAAGCGCAGCATGTCGGCACGCTGGGCCAACATGCGCTCATTTTGGCGCAAGTCGGCCAGCTCACTTTCAATTTCCATGAGAGCAGTGATCTCTTTGGCGAGGGTTGCCCGTTCGGCCTGCACCCCCGCGTAGGAATCCAGCAGGGGCAAATGTGAACGGGGTTGCAGTAAGGAGAGATGCTCTCCCTGTCCATGAATATCAATCAGCGGCTCGGCCACATCACGCAGCACGGATAGGTTGACAGTACGGCCGTTTACCCGACAAATGTTACGGCCGTTCAGCCGCAGCTCGCGAGAAAGAAACACAGATTGCCCATGCTCTTCATCCAAACCCTCTGCTTCCAAAATGGGGCCAACAATCTTTTTGAGCGATGGCGACAACCTGAAGGTAGCTTCCACATACGCTTCGTTGGCCCCTGAGCGGACAAAGGTCGTGTCGGCGCGGCCACCCAGCATCAGCGTGACCGCATCCAGAATGATTGATTTACCAGCACCGGTTTCACCCGTCAGCACGTTAAACCCTTTGTGCAGCTTAACCCGCAGTTCGTCGATAATGGCAAAATTACGAATGTATAGTTCTGTTAACATAGTTTTTTAAGAAGTAGGCAAGTATGGCCGTTTAACATTATTTCATGTAAGAAAATAGTGCGCCACCGGCCACAAACAGGAAAATGCCTGGGCTAATTAACACAAATAAGCTGGAAAATCCAGCAAGTAAGATGATTGGCAATAACCATATAATTGTCCCTAATACCAACATGCCCACCATAATGTGCGGCAAATAACGGCCACGCCGCCGCCCAATGGCTTGCTTACTAAATCGGCCAATGAGCCGCCCTACAAGCCCCCCCGCAAAAATCATAATGAAGTAGGTAAAGAAACCGCCCCGCAAGCCTAATCGGGCTACTAAATAGCCAGCAATCAAACTTAAGACAAGGCCAATGGCAGGTGCAACCACGTAATCCAGCGTGGTCGCGTTGAAAAATATCTCTTCTTTTTCGCGAATGCAGTCCGGACAACTGTACCCAACTGGCGTTTTGATGGCACAACTGCTGCAAATCGGTTTGTCGCAATTGTAGCAGCGCAGCGAGGTAGGCCGGTTGGGATGGCGATAGCAGGCGAGTTCAAACGCTTCTTCATCTTCGGGGGCAACGGCCGTATGCTCATGTTCTGTTGGCATTGGCTCAGGCTCTGGTTCAGTGACTTCGGCTTCTGGTTCCGGCTCAACTGCCCACTCTGGCACCGATTCGCCGCGCAATTCTGCCAGGGCACGTACCGCTGGGGCAAAATCTGGCTTCAGCGACACCGCCTTTTTGTACGCTTCTTTTTGTTCAGCGGCATCATTTATAACCTGCCCCAGCCCAAACCACGCCTCAGCTAAATCCGGGGCTTCATCTAGCAACTGCCGATAGAGTTGTGTCGCTGCGGCTCGTTTCCCTGAATCAGCCACCTTGTTTGCCTGGCGCAACATCGCGCGTATTCGGGGGTCTTGTAAATCCATAAATTTTTTCCACGTAGAGACATTGCAATGCAAGGTCTCTACCACTATTTTGAATAGCCCAACCGCCCCATAAGCCGCCGATAAAAGTAACCTCGGCTTTCTACACGAGCAAATTGACAATCATTTTCTGACTTTGTAATGAGCACGACATCTTCATTTTCCAGCAAAATGCCGTCAGTGCCGTCTGGTGTTAAATACGCCTGGTGATCCATCTGCACCGTAATGGCAATTTCCGCTTGCTCATGAAAAATAATGGCCCGATCAAAGGTGAGGTGAGGTGCTACTGGCACCACCACAAAGTTCGGCAGCTGGGGGGGTAATAGCGGGCCACCAGCGGCCATTGAGTATGCTGTTGAACCGGTTGGCGTCGCCACGATAAGGGCATCAGCCGTGTAGTCGGTAACGTGATCGTCATCCACATGCAGTTGAAAACGAACCACCCTTGCCTGACGGCCGCGCCCCACCACCACATCATTCAGCACAGAAAAGGTGTGTAGAATACGGCCGTTCCGCTGGATTCGCGCCGCCAGCATGAGCCGATTTTCAACCCAGCATTCGCCAGCTAGCACCTTTGTCAACTTCTCAGGCCATTCATCCGGCTGGGCCTCACACAAAAACCCCACACGCCCTAAATTGATGCCAAAAATAGGCACTCGGCACACCGATGAATAGCGAGCTGCCCTGAGCAAGGAGCCATCGCCACCTAGCACCACCAGCAATTCGGCTGTAGGCACCAACTCGGCCAAACGCCGCTCATCATGTGAAGATGCTTGCCAAGTAGTTAGTTGGCGCGCCGCTAGCCACTGCTCAATTTGCGCAGCCAGTGGCCGCGAGGCGGCCACCTTCGGGTGGTGGAGAATGCCAATCCGGTTCATTCAGCTTTTAAAAATGGGATAATCTCTGCAAGTTTAACAAGCTGCTGTTCGCCTCCGTCTAACGGCCGTACCATCACTGACTCTGCTTCCAATTCAGAATCGCCCAGGATGAGAACCGATTGGATGTCGTGCTTGTTGGCTTCGCGCATTTGGCTTTTCATGCTGCGCCGGTTGCGGGCAAAAGCCAACCGAGTGCCAATGCTTGCCGCCCGCAACTGGAACGCTAGCTGAACGGCCGCTTCTTTCGTCGCCCCACCAAAATGCGCTACCAATACTGTTGGCTGCTCTGGGCCAGGCGGTTCCAGACCTGCTTCCCGCATACCCAACACAATGCGCTCGATGCCGCTGCCAAAGCCAACGCCTGGCGTGGCGGGGCCGCCAATATCCTCAGCCAGCCCGTCATACCGGCCGCCGCCGCAAACGGCCGCTTGCGCGCCAATGCCCTCTGCCCACACTTCAAACACCGTCTTGGTGTAGTAATCAATGCCACGCACCAACCGGAAATTAATGCTGTAGCTTTGGTCTAACGCATCTAGCAAGCCACGCAAATCCGCAAAGTGCGTTTCGCAATCATCACAAAGGTGATCCACGATGTGTGGCGCGTCAGCCAGCAGTTCATCCATGCCTGGCTCCTTGCTATCCAGCACCCGCAGCGGATTGCGGCGCATACGCTCCTTGTCAATGTCCGCCAGCTTGTCCAGGTGCTGATCCAAATAAGCCACCAGCTTTTCGACGTAGGCTGGCTTGCAGGTGGGGCAGCCCGTGCTGTTAAGTTGGAAGGTCAGCCCCTGGTACCCAAGCTCACGGTACAAATTCATGGCCAGCAGCATCACCTCTACATCGGCGGCAGGGTCTGTTTCGCCTAAAATTTCGCAATTAAACTGGCTGTGCTGCCGATACCGTCCCGCCTGCTGACGCTCCCGCCGAAAGGCTGGGCCCATGGTGTACAGCTTCACTGGCTGCGGCCAGCTAGACATGCCGTTTTGAATGTAAGCACGCATAAAACCGGCTGTAAACTCTGGCCGCATGGTGATGGTAATACCTTCGGACTCTTCAACTGTGTACATCTCTTTCTGCACAAAAAAGTCCGACGCCTCGCCAACGCCCCGCTGGTACAGTTCGGTGTACTCCAAAATGGGCAAATCGACGCGCTGAAAGCCGTAAAGGCGCGCCAATTCAGTCGCTTTTTTGATAACTAAATCCCAGTAACGCCAATCATCGGGCAGAACATCCTGCATCCCTTTGGCGCGTTGTATTGTGGTCAAACCTGCCTCCTAAGAAAAAACTCCCGCAGGTTCCGCCTGCAATCACCGCTGGAGAATAAACCTGCGGGAGGTTGGTCGTTCATGGTGTATCCATTTTTTACTGGATGGTTGCCTATTATAGCGACATCAAGGGGATTTTGTAGTTTTCTCATGCCGCCCTATGTGAATAGAAACGGCCGTTCCCAAACCCACCACTTGGAATACATGACCCAATCTATCCGAGAAGCGTTGGCTGTGGGTGCCGTATTCTTCATGATGACGCTGGGCGGCTTGCGGGAGCTTTTGCGAATTCGGCAGCATGTTACAACTTAATCCACCCCGCTGCGTAATGGTGGTCAACTTGGAAAAAGGAGTGAAAGGAAATGAAAAACTCAACTTCACAATTTGCTGACCATTTTGCGGTTTTGCGCGAGAAACAAACCTATTTCAATTTGATTTATTTGCTGCTGGCCTTCCCTTTAGGCATTGCCTACTTTGTTTTATCTGTTACCGGGCTTAGCTTGGGGGTAGGGTTACTCATTGTATGGGTAGGATTACTGGTTCTGTTGGTTCTTTTTGCTGGCTGGTGGCTCTTGGCCGCCTTGGAGCGACTATTAGCTGTCCATTTGCTAGGTGAAGAGATAGCCCCACTGCCAATCCCCCTCACCAGCGAAGGCAGCGTGTGGGAGCGCACCAAGGCCCACTTTACGAATCCAATCACCTGGAAAAGCTCTCTTTATTTGATGCTAAAGTTCCCATTAGGCATCGCTTCTTTTGTGGCAACAGTAACGGTTTTGTCCTTCTGTGGTGGATTGGTCTTTGCACCGCTGTTTTACCAAAGTGGGCAAATTTCAATCTTTTCGTGGCACATTAATACCTTTATAGAAGCAATCGTAGCTTCTGGTATTGGTTTGCTAATTGCGCCTTACGGCCTCCAGCTACTTAACAAGGGGGCTGAACTATCTGGTCAATTTACTCGCTTCATGTTGAGTAATGGCGATCAGGAAATCGCTGAAAAAAGCCCAGAAGATTTGATCAAAGTTGCAGCCTAAATTTACCTTTCCCAGATTGGTTCAATCTTTGAGTGGTTCAATCTTTGAGGTTGAACCAATCTCTTTTTACCCCAAAATTTCCTTCACGCGCCCCACAGCCCCACTTTGCAAACGCACTTTGATACCGTGCGGATGCTTGCCGGACTTCGTTAGGATGTCCTGCACAACCCCCTCAGTTAATTTTCCGCTTCGCTGATCCTGCTTTAACACAATAGCTACACGCAAGCCAGCCTTGATATTTGAACGCCTTGTCCCATCCATAATTTTGTTCCATCTCTGTAACGTTTGCACCTTTTTACCATCTAAAAGAACAAGAGGCACGGCAGGCATGATGTATTTAAGGTGGAGAGCGCGAGCATGGACAAATTTAAGCGACGAACGTATCAGGGAATTAGAGAAATGTTAGCTGACCTGATTTGGCCGCTACGCCATCGGGCTCAATTGCGGCAGGCCATACGGAGTGGTTTGGTATCTGCTCAATTTCGAGAACGGTTGATGATGGTGGTAACGGCCGTTAACCAATGTCGCTACTGTGCCGCATTCCATACCAAAGAAAGTTTGCGCGTTGGTCTGGCTACTCATGAAATCCGGGGAATGCTGGCGGGCGATCTAGCCACTGCCCCCGAAGATGAACTCCCGGCCCTGCTCTATGCTCAACATTACGCCGAAACAAACGGCCGTCCCGACACAATCACCCGCCAATCACTCCAAACCACCTACGGCCGTTCCCGCGCCGAAGCCATCGAAACCGTCTTGCGCCTCATCCGCATGGGCAACTTGCTGGGGAACAGTGCGGATTGGGTTTTGTATAAGGTATCATACGGCCGTTGGGGAAGCTGATTGCTTGCATATCTCCGTTACAAAGAATGCAGCTTATTTTTCTATGGCAATTTCTGTCAATTGTTTCTGAGCACTATACGTATTTGCTCAATATTCTTGTAAAGTTCGTCTAGAAAATCATAGCGTAAAAGCCATAATCGCTTATTTTGCCCATTTGTATATTTTTTTATCCAATTGTCAACAAGATTTGATGCTGCTAACGACTTTCCTGTATCGTTTGAGTGTGACTCCCCTTTCATATGCTTGGCATAAGGAACAAATCCCATTATTCCATACTTATATTCCTCAGCAGCAAGGCCAGATAATCGGAGCATTCGTCTATTTGCTTCTACACGCTGATTTTCCTGTATTCTAGCAAAAATTACTTGTTCTATTGTAGTTGCTAACTCGCTCAATATTATATCTGTATCTTTAGTTGGAGTTAATAATCCTTGCTTATAAATTGTCTCGACAAACCGATTCAAAAAATTTGGATAAGAATATTGTGCAACAAGGTTTAAAAATTTTCGGCCATTGATTGGGCTTTTCGGGCTGCGTTTCCACCTTATCCAAGTTATCCAATCCTTAATCAGATTTATTGGCCGATGAAAAATTACTGTCGGTGCATTCTGAACAGAAATTATAACGATCACGAATACAACAATTATAATTTTAGCGACAAACCAAAAAGGAACGATTACTGTTGATTTCCAATCATATTTTATCTTATCAACAGTTGTCCCAAATGATTTTCCCATTTCTACTAATCCCAATATTACTTGAGCAATGTGCAAAAATGGCCAGAAAATTGGGTGGACACGAAAGCCAGCGAGAACAATAGCAAGTGCCATAGGTGCCCAACTCCAGCTTAAAAGAATGATTTGAAGAATAATATTGATGGTTGGGCCAAAAGCTTGAAGGAAAAGGGAATCAGCTTCTTGAGTAAAAAAAGTTGGTCTTTCAATTAATAAATATCCAAATGATAGGGCTCTCCCTAAAAAGGCACCGAATAAAACTGAACCACCTCCAAACCCACGTAAACTACGGTATGAGATAAGAGTTATCAACCCCACATAAAGAATGAAGCTAAAGAACTCAATAAATTCCAAAATATCCTGCACAAAAAAAAGAAAGAAAACAAACGGTAATGCAGTAATAAGAAAAAAAATAATATGTATAGTTAAATCAATTCGCGGTATCCACAAAAGAAGCTTAAACGAAGCCAGAAAAGACTTTGCATTATCCAGACGTTTAAGATGAGCATTAGTTTTATCTTGCTCGCGTTTGAGTCGTCCGCTCGAAAATAGTTTCACTAAAGCGCGCCGAATTGATTCTCCTATATCGCTGGGAATATCTTGTAATAAAGAAGTTTGACGGTAAGCTACTTCTTCCAACCATAAACTTCCACTCTTAAATGCATCACGTATCAACCAAGTCAATACAGAAGAAGGGACAATTCCAGCAACCTCCAATGCCCACTTCTTATCAGAGCCAATGCCACTGGTGTAGGCCGTCATAATCACTTGGGAAGCTTTTAATCGTAATGCATCTGGAACAACATGGAGACGAGAACCTAGGCCACTTTGTAGCAGATCGCAAAGATACAAAGCTTGAGCAGGCCAAGGAAATGGTTGGGGAAGTTTCCTTCTCAGGAAGTCTTTTTTAGCCTTCTCTTCAGCAGTTATTTGATTTATATACTTAATCGGTTGGTTAATAATATTTGGGATATTATCTATTACTTCGTTAAGAATATTGTCCGCCTCTCTTATCAATGGGGTCAGTTCCTTAAACGGCTGTGTTTGACACATTGTAACCGCTGTTTCACGCCATTGAGCATCGGTGAGCAATTGATTCATAGTCACACGGTGTTTCTCTTGTAAAACCAAGCATGTAGCGAAATATTCTTGAAATCGTCTATGAGAAAATGTGAATTGTTTAAATCCGGCTTCGGCGACAACAACTTCTGGACGAGCTAATTTGATATACTCCAAAGCATCTAGTTGAATATTTAAATTATCACTTAAATCAAAGTTTAGCTGTTGCAAAGCTGATTGAAGTGCATCACGAGTAGGCGAAAGACCTAATCCTTGATTTGCGGCCATAGTAAAAGCAACCTTCTCAGCCGTGGCTCTAACTTCAGCCGGATCAAGTTGAAATCTGTGTCTAAGCCTTTCTTTATCGCGGCTAAGACGATTTTCTATATAAGACTCAAATACAACAAACGTATTGGATGGGAAGACTTTCTCTGCACGAATATATTCACAAAGCAATCCAAGGAAAAGAGGATTGCCTGACATCAAGTGGATTTCTCTACTGGCAATTCCTAAGTTCTCGGTTAAAACACTCATTAATTCATGAGGTAATTCAACTCTCTCAACCAATTCAAACTTTTTCGAGTCAGACAGAGGCAGGATACGGAAACGCGGCCACGATACTTGTTTTGGCCCCCTAAAGTAGCGTGAGGCAACAACTCCTCTACAGGTGTTCATTCCAAGTAGGAAATCCGATATAGCCTCAGCGTACTTACTAATCGTATTATCAGCTTCTGCAGAACTCAATATTTCAGGTATTTCATCAAACGAGTCAAACAGGAAAAACCATGTCCCATTTTTCAAGCCTCTATCAAATTCCTCAGTCAGAAACTCATCAATATCTCGATCATTGGCACGATTTAAGGATTGAAGCACAAATTCATAAATTAGATTCCTATCAATTTCATTATTTTTTGATTCTCTAGGGCTTGTCCAGATCAGATTTGGCCTCAGGTCCCTGCATTTTTCGATCAGTTTGTACGATTGCTTACGACGCCAACAATAAGTAACTAGTTCCCGACTCTTTTCGGTCTTGGTAACACCCTGTAAATCTTCCCAATCAATATCTAAGTCAAAGCAAAGACTTTTTAATTCGGCAATATTAAAAGACTCAACCAGTAGATCATTTATATCTTTATTTAGTTGTTGTTTGCTTTTTTGTCTGGACGCAACTTTTTCACGATCTAATTCTTTCAAATTAATAAAAATGGGAATAAGAACGTCAGCTCTCCTAGAATGGGCTGCTCTCGTTGCCATACTGACTGCTACATGGCGAAGTGCAACGCTTTTGCCTGAGCCTGGATCTCCCTCAACCAATATAAGCCGTTCTGTGCTAGATTCAATCGCTTTTGAAAGTGATTTTTCACGTCGCAATCCACCTCTAACTTTTTTCTTTAATGGTATCCAACTCCTAACTAGACGTTCACCCTCGGCTTCAATTTCGGCCTCAAGTTCTGTATATCTATAATCCCTCCACTCTTCCAAGCTGTTAAGTCGGTAAATTTCTCTTTCGACATGCTCTGCAAATCGACTCCTACGACCGATAAGCCGCTTCTCTTCCAATTTCAAGAAAAGAGACTGGGCTTCTATTAACCACAATTCTTTGATTTTTGCTACGAAAAATAAAATTCCCCATACACCAGCAATGATCAGAAAAATGACGCCAACATAGCCTAGCAGTGCAAGAAGCCAAGAAATGAATTCTGTTTCTGCCTGCAATTGAATTGTCAACAACACTGCATGTACTTGGGGGATAAAATTCGTCACTTGTTGCCTCTCAAAAACATGAAAAATATATCTGAAAGATAGCCTGTATTAGGGGTAAAAAAATTAATCCAAAACTACTGGAAAAAGAAAAAGCGTCCAGCAGGATTTTACGATGCTGGACGCTTTTTCACAATTATTTGAATCTTTACCTGGCTTATATGCCTACCAAAAAATGATTATCTTCTTATGATTTAATTCAAATTTTCAAAAATGCCAGCGGCACCCATGCCGCCACCAATGCACATCGTCACCATGCCAAACTGGTTGCCACGCCGCTTCATCTCGTTGATGATTTGTACCGTCAATTTAGCCCCAGTGCAGCCTAGCGGATGCCCCAAGGCAATCGCGCCACCATTCACATTGGTAATTTCTTCGTCAAAGCCAAGTTCCCGAATGACAGCCACCGCTTGCGCCGCAAATGCTTCATTCAGCTCAATAAGGTCGATGTCGCTTAGGCTCATGCCGGTGCGCTTGAGCAAGCGCGGTACGGCCGAAATCGGCCCCACGCCCATAATTTCTGGGCGTACGCCACCGACGTTGAAGCCAACAAATTTCACCAGCGGGGTCAGCCCCAGCGCCTCGGCTTTGCTACGCTCCATCACCAAAACGGCCGCGGCCCCATCACTGAGCGGCGAGGCGTTACCTGCCGTTACCGACCCGCCCTGCTTGAATACTGGACGGAGCTTGGCCAGCCCTTCCAGCGTCGTACTTGGTCGAATATGTTCATCCCTGTCAAAAACGATGGTTTGCCCCTTCGGACCATCTGCTCCTGGCGTCACTTCCTCAATCTCAATGGGCAAAATTTCATCCTTGAACAACTCTTTTTCGTAGGCGGCCATAGCTCGCTGATGGCTACGTAACGCAAACTCATCCTGCGCCTGACGACTCACTTCAAACTCGTCGGCCACCTGTTCGGCCGTGAGTCCCATGCCCATGTATACTTCTGGGGCGTTTTCCACCATGTACGGATTTGGATTGACGCGGAACCCGGTCATCGGCACCAGGCTCATTGTCTCTGCGCCACCCGCAATGATAGCATCTGCCCCATTGGCAATGATGCGCTCGGCGGCCAAAGCAATGGTTTGCAAACCGCTGGAGCAAAAGCGGTTGACCGTCATCCCCGGCACGTCTACTGGCAGCCCAGCGCGGAGGGCGATGCTGCGGGCGAAGTTCAGCCCCTGCGCCCCTTCGGGCATGGCACAACCCATGATCACATCGTCAATTTCTTGCGGATCCAGCCCTTCTGCCTGCCGCATTACCTCGGCCACAACCGCTGCCGCCATCTCATCGGATCGCCAGTTGCGGGTCGTACCTCGTTTACCTTTGCCTACGGCCGTTCGGCTGGCCGCTACAATGACTGCTTCTCGTGTCATAATTTGTCTCCTTTTTAGTTCCGCAACGGTTTTCCGGTTGTCAGCATGTGGGTCATGCGCTCGCGGGTTTTCTCTTCACCCAGCAAGGAGAGGAACGCTTCTCGCTCCAAATCCAAAATGTACCAAGGGTCAACCCAGGTTCCGGTGCTAAGATCGCCGCCCGTGAGTACGTGCGCCAGCTTATTACTGATTACCTGATCGTGTTCGCTGGCGTAGTTACCCCAGACGAATCCCTGCACCCCCAGCTTGAGCGCATACAGGGCATCACGCCCGGCTGCATAGATTTTCTCTGCTTCTGGTGGTGGTGCGCCAATGGCCACAAGCTGCAAGGCACGCGCTTTGGCCTGCGCTAGGCGATGGTCGGCATTCATCACAATCATGTCGCTGTCGCGCAAATAGCCCAGCTCTTTGTTTTGCCAGGCAGATTCGCCTACTTTGGCAGTAGCAACCTGGGTGAAAACATCTTGCAAAACGGGCAACACATCTGCGTTGGCGGTTTTCATGACGGGGTTGATGCGATGGCGCAGCAGCTCTTTACAGCCGCCACCTGCCGGAATCAGACCCACGCCGACTTCCACCAAACCCATGTAGCTTTCATGCGCAGCGACGGTTTCCCAACCAGCCAGTGCCATTTCCACACCGCCGCCAAGAGCCATGCCCTGAACGGCCGTTACCACCGGTTTCGGCGCATGTTGCAGGTTAAAGGTCAGCGATTGCAGGCCGTGAATCATCTTGTTCAGGTCGTCCCACATGCCGCTGGCCGCCGCCACGCCGACGGCAAACAGGTTGGCACCGACGCAGAAGTTGTCGGCATCATTACCAATGACCATCGCATCAAAATCACTGTCCAGTCGAGCCAACGCCTCATGCCCTAGGGCAATGATCTGGTCGTCGATGGCGTTCATTTTGGCGTGGAACTCAAACAGCAGCACGCCATCGCCCATGTCCAGCAGGCTGGCGCTGTCGTTGCGGGTCACCTCTTTGCCTGCCTCGTGCAGCCCGGCTACAGTGATATTTTTCTCGTCAATGGGCACGGGGCTGTACTGCTTGGTTTGGAAGTCGTAGAAACGGCCGTCCTTATAAAAACTCTCATGCCCGCTACTAACCATCTCCTTCACCCAGTCTGCCACCTCATGTCCCGCCGCCTCCATCTTCTCGATGGTTTCGGCCACGCCCAGCATATCCCAAATCTCGAAGGGGCCCGCTTCGTGGGCAAAGCCCCAGCGGTTAGCGTTGTCCACATCCACAATAGAGTATGCTATTTCTGGCGTGACGTAAGCGGCATAGGCCAGCATGGTGTAGGTGGTGTCGCGCACAAAGTTGGCAGCGCGGTCATCAAATTCCAGCAGTTTCCGCAGCCGCTCGCCCAACTCTTCAATCTTGCGAACCGCGCCTACCGAGTCAAAACGGGCTTTGGGCGGATTGAAATATTCCAGCGTGTTGGGGTTGATGGTGTGAAATTCCCGATTGCCATTTACCATGACCTTTTTGTAGAAGCCCTGACCCGTTTTATTGCCCAGCCATTTGTTGGCCGCCATTTTTTCGTTCAGCGTCGTGCTTTTTTCCCCCTTCAAAATGTCGCGGTACGGGTCATGAGGGATGGCGGGGTAAAGGTTACTGTTGACGTGCATCATCACGTCTAGCCCCACCAGATCGGTCAGGCGGAAGGTGGCGGTTTTGGGATGCCCCACCAGCGGCCCGGTGATGGTGTCCACTTCGGTGATGCTGTAACCGTTTTCCAGAGCGTACTCAGCCAGATAAGAGCCCACGATGGCGATGAAACGGTTGGCAATGAAGTTGGGCGTATCTTTGCAAACAACCACGCCTTTGCCCAGAGTTTCCCTACCAAACTGGACCATGAAATCCACAACTTCTGGAGCCGTGTCTGGTGTGGGAATGACTTCCAGCAGCTTAAGGTAGCGCGGCGGGTTGAAAAAGTGAGTTCCCAGAAAATGCGCCTTGAATTCGTCGGAACGGCCGTCTGCAATCTGATTGATCGGAATACCGGACGTGTTGCTGCTGATGATGCTGCCCGGTTTCCGCACCGCCTCGATACGTTCCATCAGTGCCTGCTTCGGCGCAAGCTGCTCAATAATGACCTCCACAATCCAGTCACAATCGGCGAGCAGCTCAAAATCATCTTCCAAATTGCCCAGTGTGATGAGGTCGCCCCGATCTTTCCGTGCCAAGTTAGCGGGACGCGCCTTGGCCATGCGATCATACAAACTTTGCACAATGCGGTTTCGCGCTTTGGGATCGTTCTTTTCGGCCTCGCTGAGATTGGGTGGAACCATGTCTAGCAGCACCACGGGGATGCCAATGTTGGCTAAATGCGCCGCAATGCCGCCCCCCATTGTCCCGGCCCCGATTACGGCCGCTTTTCGTATCGAATATGTCATCTGTTAACTTCTCCTAAATCTGATTAGCCACAGAGAACACAGAGATTTTGGAGAATTCTAAGAGCTTATCTGTGTAATCTGCGAAATCTGTGTTTGGTTTGGCATTATAAATCAGTTCACGGCAAGTGAAGCACGTCAGCCTCAAGCTGATCATTGGCTACCGATTACTGACCCTTACTTTAACTCCCGCCGCGAATAGCCCAAAATGCTCCGGGCAATAATGAGCTGGTTAATTTGCTTTGTGCCTTCGTAGATGTCGTTGATTTTGGCATCACGCATCCACTTTTCAGCCAGCCATTCACGAGAGTACCCCATTGGGCCAAGCAGTTCGACCGCCTTCTGGGTGATCCAGGTGACGGCTTCACCCGCTCGGAATTTACACATGCTAGCGGCCAGCCGATTGCTCTCGCCATGTGCCATCATGCCCACAGCGCGGAGGGTGAGCAGCCACGCCCCTTTGTGCCGCGCTTCCATTTCCATCAGATCACGCTCAACGGCCGTAAGCTCATGCTGCGATTTGGTGTAATCCAGCACAATACCTTCTTCCGCCAGCTTGTCGCGGGTAAATTCCAAAGCAGCGCGGGCAATGCCCACAGCACTCGCAGCCACAGCCGGACGTGAGGCGTCAAATGTCTTCATAGCGCCCTTGAAGCCCTTGTTGGCGGCAGGCTGCTTGGCATCAAGCGTGCCCAGCATATTGTCAAATGGCAGCCGCACGTTGTCAAAGTGCAGAGAAACGGTGTCACTGGCCCGGATGCCCAACTTATGCTCTTGCTTGGCGATAGAAACGCCAGGGGTGTTGCCTTCAACCACAAACGATTTAATGCCAGCGCGTCCGGCCGTCGGATCAATTGTGGCCCAAACGACGCACAGCCCGTCAGATTCTTCCAACGCCAATTTGCCATTGGTGATGAAGATTTTCTCGCCGTTCAAAATCCATTCGTTGGTGTCTGGATCGAGTACGGCCGTTGTCCGCATAGAGCTATTATCTGAGCCAGCCCCCGGCTCAGTGATGGCCATTGCCCCCCACTTCGGCTCGCCTTCAGTGAACTTCTTCAGGAAGCGTAGCTGCTGCTCTGGCGTGCCAGCCGCCTGCACAGCCGATCCACCCAACATGGGGTGCGGCAGGCAGAGGTATTGGCCCGTATCCCCCCAGCTCATCTCTTCCACCATCATGATAAAACCAAGAATGGAAAAGTCGGGGCCTTTAGGTTTTGAATGGCCATTGCTACCATTGCGGCCATTGCCGTTACCGCTCAATTTCTTTTCAATGCTGCGCAGCGATGATTTCATCATCTGCTGGGCAAAGGGCCAGGTCATATTTACAAATGCTTCTGGCCGCTGATGTTCATGTTCGTCCAGCTCCCGCGAATACGGCCGCATCGCCTGCTCGGCCACCATCTTGGTCATCTGGCTCTGGTTCAAAATCATCTCGGGTATTTCAAAACTAATCATGAGTAGCTCCATTTACGATTTTCGATTTTGGATTTACGATTCAGCGCAACGCCAAATAATCGTCAATCGGAAATCGTCAATCGAAAATTAAACAATAGCCAATCCATCAAACGAGGTAAACCCACGCGCATTGCGCAGCCAAAGCTCTACGGGATATTCGCGGATGTAGCCGTAGCCCCCCAGAATCTGGAGGGCGCGGTCCGCTACCTGAACCACGATGTTGTCAACACGCTGCTTCATCAGCGTTGCTTCGCGGGTCACGTCTTCACCACGATCCATCTGCCAGGCAGTTTCCCACACCAGCAAGCGGGCTTCGTCAATATCTGTAGCCATATCGGCCAGCATAAAGGCGATGGATTGTTTATGGGCAATCGGTTCGCCAAACTGCACGCGCTGCTTGGCGTAGTCCAGCGCATACTCGTAACCAGCGCGAGCCACGCCCACAGCAGCAGCTCCCAACGCCACGCGGCTGTGATTGAGCAACAAGCTAAAGTTGATGCCTTCTTCCCCGCCCAATTTATTCTCGGCGGGGACGCGACAGTCTGCCAAAGTCACCATGCTGGTGGGCAATCCTTTGATGCCCATGAGCTTGGCCTTCTTGTCAATCGTCAACCCAGCACTGTCTGCTGGTACAAGGAAGGCCTGCGTTTGGCCACCTTCGTTGGCGTAGACCAAAATGAGTTCGGCCGTTTCGGCCAGCGGCACGGCCGTTTTCGACCCATTTAGCACATAGTCATCCCCATCACGAACGGCCGTTGTCTTGAGATTGTACGGATTAAACTTCACAACTGGCTCGGTCATAGCAGCTGTCATAGCGGGCATTTTGTCTTCGCAAAACTGCGGCAGGTACGCTTCTTTTTGCGCCTCGGTGCCAGCCAACATCACTGGTATGGCCACCAGGTTGGGCACCATTACGTTGAGCGCGATGGCCAAATCCCCCCAGGCCAGCTCCTCACTAGCCAGCACGCCCGTCAGTGCCGTGTATTCACCAAAGCCGCCGTACGCTTCTGGCAATCCGGTGGGCAAAATACCCAGCTCCCACCCTGCCTGCACCACCTCTGGCGGAATACGGCCGTCCTCTTCTGCATCCCGAAACACTTTCCGCATCCGCTCAATGGCGTAGCGGGCAATCGCATCGGTCAGCATCTTCTGTTCTGCATCCAAACGAAAATCTAACATAGTTCTTGCTCCCTTTCTGGGGGAGATTGGAGATTGGTTAATTAGAGATTGAGATGCCAAAGCAGCTCCCAATCCCCAATCTCCAATCTCTAATCCCCAATCTCTTTGCTTCTAACAAGCGCGTCTGTCATCTTTGCCAGCCGCGCAATTGATTTCACATCATGCACACGCACCACATCTGCCCCCCGCTCGATGCCAATGGCGACGGTGGCGGCCGTACCTTCAAGCCGTTCCGCCGGTGGTAAATTGAGCGTGTAGCCAATAAACGATTTGCGCGATGTGCCTAATAAAATTGGAAAGCCCAACGCTTTGAATTGATCCAACTGGTTCACAATCTGCAAATTTTGGACCACCGTTTTGCCAAAGCCCACGCCCGGATCAAGAATAATGTTGCGCTCTTTCACGCCAGCCTTTAATGCTATTTCGACGCTTTCAGCCAATTCATTCTTAATGTCGCTAACGAGGTCATCATATTGAACGCCAACGTAACGGCCGCCCAGCCGCTCTTCCTGAGCCACATCCTTCGGTTTGCTGCGGTTGTGCATCAGCACAACGGGACAGTTAGCCTCAGCCACTACCTGCGCCATCTCTGAATCCATTCGCAGCCCCCAAACATCGTTTACCCAGCTAGCTCCGGCCGCCAGAGCGGCTTTAGCTACATTTGCCCGGTACGTGTCTATAGAGATGGGTAGGGAAACGGCCGTCTTCACCGCTTCAATGACAGGAATCACCCGCTCCAACTCATCTGCCTCAGAAACGGGCGTGCTGCCCGGGCGCGTACTTTCGCCACCAATGTCAATAATGTCTGCCCCATCGGCAGCAAATTGCTTGGCCAGGGCAACGGCTGCGACTATCACATCCTCATGCCGCAGCACGCCATCGCCAGAAAAACTGTCTGGCGTGACGTTCAAAATGCCCATTACGTACGTGCGCTTACCCCAAGCAAACATCATTTATTCCGAAGGCCATTCAAATAAATATCAGTCACCTCTGCGCCCAGCTTCTCTGGTGCAACGGTACTGATGGAAACGCCCAGCTCAAACAGCGCGGCAAAACCCATAATGGTGGCACTCATCATGCGGGCGGCGATGGCGGGGTTAACTGAGCGCATGACGCCAGACTCAATTAAGGCGGTCAGCCGCTGCTCGGTGGCGGCAATAATGCGATGCAGTGCTTCCTGCACGTAATATTCATGCACATCGGCATTCAGGCGGGATTCATACAAAAAGAGCATGAACAGCCGCCGCTCACGTCCGCGCCGGAAGCGGTTGACCATTAGCTGTGCCAACATGTCCTCAAATGTTTCTCCCTGCACCGATTCAATATCCGCAGCAACTTCGTCGGCATACGCTTTGGCCACGCCGATGAGCAGCTCTCGCTTGGTGGCAAAGTAATTGAACAATGTGCCTTCAGACAGATCGGCCACTTCGGCAATTTCTCTGGTTGTTGCTTTCTCGTATCCTTTGTGGCTAAACACGTGGGCGGCTGCGTCTAACAGCTGCGCCTTGCGAGCGGCAATGCGGCGTTCGCGGCGGGTTGTGGTTTCAGTTTCTAGCATAAGTTTTTCTTTTTGAGCCATCACTCAAAAAATGAGTAACGACTTATTTTCAAGACAAAAAAATATTAGCCAGCAGGTTCAAGAGGGACAGCTGGAAGATACGGCCGTATGCCCTCATCACTCACCTTTGCGGCCAAAGTGGCGATTGTCTCCCCCAACACCGGATGCACAAACTCAGGCGCGATGTCTGCTAACGGCCGTAACACAAAAGCGCGTTCCGGCAGGTGCGGATGCGGAATACTCAACCGTTCGGTTTCAATAATCTCATTGGCGTAAAAAAGCAGATCAATGTCGATTAGACGAGGCCCCCACCGCTTGGCTGGCTCTCTCCCCAGTTCAATCTCTAGATTTTTGATAAAAGTCAGGAGGTCATTGGGCGACAAATTGGTCTGAGCGGCAAGGCAGAGGTTTAAGAAATCGGGCTGGTCGGTTACCCCCCACGGCGGCGTTTGGTAGATAGGCGAAACGGCCGTAATCGCCAACTCCTCACTCAGTCCGCCTATTGCGGCCTGTAAATTAGCGGTACGGTCACCTAAATTTGTGCCTAATCCTAGATAAATCGTCTGCATGGATTGTGGTTAAGCCCGTTTGTTAATCCTGTTTGGTCAAATTGACCAAATGATGCCCTGCGTCATATGGCAAAATTTATAACACAGCGCGTCATTCATGTCAATAATCTTTCTATGGTTCAACATAGGTAAAACTTATCGTTACTGACTGGTCAGAGACCATTTCCGTGAGAAATTGAACCTTTGCCATGGCAAGCAGCAACAGCCACTGTAAAATAGTGGCCATGCGTAAAAGATGGCTTGTTTACTTGCTTTGTTTGTTCACTTTGGGACTAACCCAGACATTAACCCAAGCCCAACCTAATAACGCCTTCCCTCTGCTGGTACAATCCGGCGACAATTGGGCAGCACTCGCCGTTCGTTTTCAAACGGATGAGGCTCTCTTACGCCAGCTAAATCCGCATCCAAACCCCCAGCGGCAGCCAACCATCGGCACAGAACTAATTTTGCCAGAAACGGCCGTTCCCCAAACAGGCAGCCTTATACGACCGTTTGGCACTTTGTTGGCAACGGCCGCGCAGCACCAGACCTCCCCCTGGCTATTGGCACTACGCAACAACCACACGTCGCCACATCGTCCAGCATTACACCAGCTACTGTTCATCCCAAACAGCACTACTACGCCGCGCGATTTACCAGCAGGATTTACCAGCCTGGAACTGTCGCAGACGGTTGGCAAGCCAGGGCAAGCCGTTGGGCTGCGGGCAGTTTTGGATTCTGAGCAGCCAGTGACGGCCGTTTTAGGCAATAATGAGATAGGTGTCTTTGCAAATGGCCGCTTCCTCGTAGGATTAACCGGCACTGGGGCATTTTTTGGCACTCAGCAGCCAAGTTTACAAATTCAGGTAGCAAGTGCCCCTCTGTGGGAACAGCCTTGGCAGTTTCGTGATTCAGACAGTTGGACATTCCAGCAATTGACACTCACGGGAACGGCCGCGCAAATCGATCAGCAATCTATTGCCGAAGAGCGTGAGCGGCTCTTTGCCATTTGGGAGAAGGACAGCGATACGCCCCAATGGAACACCCCCTTCCAACTGCCCATCGACAATTTTCTGGAAATTAGTTCCGATTATGGAGCACGACGATCATACAATGGTGGCCCCTACCGCACCTACCATGAAGGCGTTGATTTTGCGGCATACGGCGGCACGCCGGTGCTGGCTCCGGCTGGAGGCACCGCAGTTGTGGCCGAATTTTTGTACGTGCGGGGTGGTGCTGTCATCATCGACCATGGGCTGGGCATTTACAGCGGCTATTATCATTTGTCCAGCATAGCCATCGCGCCAGGCGATGTGGTTACGCCGGGGCAACTTCTGGGCGAAGTTGGCACGACTGGGCTATCCACAGGCAATCATTTGCATTGGGATTTACTTGTTGATGCTATTTGGGTTGATGCACAGGCTTGGATTGAACAGGGCATGAGCTGTTGGATTTTGGCTGGGCTGAACGGAGCTTGCAATTAAATTTTCTGCTGGTAAACCAATTGTCGAGAGAGTAATGAATGATATACTTCTCCAACCATCTTAAGAAACATGGAAAACTGTTATGGACGATGTTCTAAATCTAACGGCCCCCGATCTTCGGCTAGATACTTTGGCGATCAATCTATTGCTAGCCATTGTACTGGCTAGCTTTGCTGCTTGGTTTTACGTCCACTTTGGCCGCTCTTTATCCAATCGCTCTCGTTTTGCAAACAACCTACCGCCGCTGGCGGTCACGACCGTTCTCATCATTTCTGTTGTTCAATCCTCGCTGGCCCTATCATTGGGCTTAGTCGGTGCACTTTCAATCGTTCGTTTCCGCACGGCCATCAAGGAGCCGGAGGAGCTGGTTTTTCTCTTTCTGGCTATCGCCATTGGCTTGGGTATTGGGGCAAACCATCGCTTACCAACAACAATGGCTGTTGCCATTATCCTGGCTTACTTGTATCTGCGCCTCCAAATAACTGTTCGTAACCAAAAAAGCAACCTCTACATCAATATTGCGGTTGATGATACAGAGGCCACGTTTGCCGATCTCAAGAAAATTGTGCAGCAATTTACAGAGATGGCTGAACTACGTCGGCTGGATGCAGCATCGGGAAGCATTAATGTTGCCTGGATGCTGCAAGTGCAGTCGGTAGACGATCTTGCGCCCCTCATTGCGGCTGTCCAGGCGCGTTATCCTGGTGCCGAACTCAGCTTTGTCGAACAAACCAATATGTTGACCGCTTGAGCAAATTGACGTATGGATCCCTTGCGTTATGAACTGAAACTGGTGGCTCCTGTTGTGGCTTTGCCCTCTTTATGCGTATTGTTACGCAGCCATCCTGAATGTTTTCGTCAACATTACCCACCACGACAGGTTAACTCCATCTATTTTGATACCTCTGACCTTCAGAGCTATCAGGCCAATTTAATTGGCAATGCCTGGCGTAATAAGCTGCGTTTGCGCTGGTATGGTGTAGCGAACGGCCGTACTCTGGCCCGCCTAGAACTCAAGCATAAAAATAACATGCTAGGGTACAAATCCGTTGTCCGGCTCACGGAGCCTATTGAACTGACGCAGACCTGGGATAAGCTCCAAAGGCACCTTCGGCGTCTAACCCCGCAAGCCTGGCATATTCCCCTCCGGGAAGCAACGCAACCGACATTGCTTACCAAATATTTTCGTGAATACTTTATTTCGGCTGATGGGGTAATCCGTGTTACGCTGGATTATAAGTTAAAGGCGTACGATCAACGCTTGTCCCGTTCGCCGAACCTAAGATATGCGTTGCCTGCCACAAACCAGATGGTTGTAGAGATAAAAGCGCCAGCGGCCGCTGCCGAACGCCTTGAAGAAGCTGTCACTTATCTCCCCTTTAAGCGGGTACGTCATTCCAAATATGTCAATGGCCTTCGTGCCTTTTTATCTTAAGAGGCATATGCTTAAGTCGCTTGAGCGCTTCCTCCCCGCCCTGATTCTTGTTTTGTCTCTGCTCTTAGCTTTCATGTGGCGGCCACTGTTGACCGATGCTGCTTATGGTTTACTCGGCTACGCGACACAAGTGCAAAACATGCAGAGCGTTTCTCTTACTAATTTAGTCACATCCCCCCCTCTTTCACCCCTATGGGCCTTGGTTTTAGCCCTCGTCAATAATGCCTGGCTAGCCGCCCTGTTGGGGGCAGCCGGCTGGACTGCTGCCAGCCTACAGTTTAGGCAGGTACTTACAAGTTTAGAGTATCCCTGGCTAGCCACGTTAGGTGCCTTACTTTTGGTCCTGAATCCGATTCAGTTTAGCAGCTTAGGGTTGCCGCTTGGCTGGCTCTTAGCTCTGGCCTTCAGGGTGGTTTCTGAGCGTTCGCGTCCGCTTTGGCACAATTTACTATCGTTTCTGTTTATGTTTCTCATTTGGCCGGACTGGTCGCTGGTTGTATTAGCGTTGGGCTGGGTCGTTAGACGTCACCCAAAACGATGGGTTTGGCTTTTAGCAGCCGCCAGTTCAGTAACCATTGTACTCTTCCGGTCGTCAGAATTGGCTTGGCCGACGTGGGGTGATTGGGTCGCCGTGAACGGCCGTATTTTTTACGAGAGTCAACTTTATTGGGTGGCTGTACCGTTGCTGCTTTGGGGATTGATCACGATTTTTAAGCAGCCCACAGCACACACACCTCTATGGCTATGGCTGGCCTGGGCAGCGTTGGCATTACTTACTGATCCTTTATTGGGCCAAGCTGTTTTAGCCGTCGCTGCAATTTGGTTGGTTTTACTGGGCTTACAGGAAGCAATTGAGTGGCAGCAACGCCAGACCATCCTGACGATTGCCGTCCCAGCAGACAAGATTTTGACGGCAGCAGTGGGCAGCCTGTTGGTCGCCGCCTTCACAATGTCTTTGTTTATGCGCTATCGATTGCGCCCCTGGCAGCAGCATCAAGCCGAAGCCGAGATCGCTACCTGGTTTACCGCACAGAAGATTGACCCACAGACAATTGCTGGCTCCAACCATTTGGGTTGGCTATTAAACAGCCAGTCCGTGACTTGGGCAGAGGAAGAGACAGTGGGCGGCTATGGTATGGTTTTGGCAGCGGCACAGCCTGAATGGATTGTGAGCGAACCCACGTTGGCCTGGCAGCAGCTTTCCAACAGCAACTGGTTCAAGAGCTGGTATGACGCAGTTTATGAAACAACCAATGAGGAACGGCCGTTAACCCTTTGGCAAAAAAGTGGCCCGCTCGATGATAGGATACCCATCCAGCCTATAGCCGTCACGACACCGCTCAATCTTGCCGTCACGGGCTACCGCTATGATCCCCTGATTATGGAACCTGGGGGTACGCTGACAGTCTCCCTGATCATGGAGGCCACTGGATCAGTCGCTCCTTTCAATACCGTTATCAACATTACCCACCCTGCGGAAGGAACACCTTACGCTCAGGTGGATGTCATTGCGCCAGATAATATCTCTGCTGATTGGTGGCAAGCAGGACAATCATTGTCGCTGGAACGTTCGCTGACTGTGGTGCCTGAGATTCCCGTAGGCGCTTACCCTGTGACACTTATCCTGCGCGAGACGATTGGCAGCGAACCGCTGGCACTCTACCGGGATGGCGATACGAATCCTCTGGACCGAATTGTGTTGGGCTATGTCGCTATTCCGTGGTCAGGCGAACCATCGGGAACGGTGCTAAACGCTGCTTTTGACGATGGCATACGTCTTTATTCGGCCAATCTGGAAGGGCGCGTTTCCCCTGGGGAGCAGCTGCTGGTTACGCTTTTCTGGCAAACTGAACAGACACCAACGCAAAACTACACGGTTTTTGTCCATCTAGTTGATGAAGCGGGCAATTGGGTGGCAGGTTCTGACAGCGTGCCCTTTAACGGCCGTTACCCAACTCAGGGTTGGCATCCAGGGAGTACGATCCCTCACGAACATCACCTAGACCTTCCCCCTGATCTACCGCCGGGCACTTACTTTTTACAAACCGGGGTTTACTTACCCGCAACTGGTGAGCGTCTTTTGGTGACCACTGAAGCTGGCGAGCAACCGCCAAATCGCGGGCTGCTATTGCAAACGTTTGAGATCGAGCCGTAGCTGCACCTAATTTTCTGTTGCTCAGCGACGTTCAAAGATGGGCTGGAATGTTTGGTCGCCCGTGACCAACCATGAGAGCTGCGCCTCTGGGGGCAAGGTTGGATCGGCCCAGCCGACAAACAGATAGCCGTCAGGGGGTGTGGCTGTTATTGTAATGGTTGTGTCCATGAAGTATTGACCCTGCCAACTTTGGCTGGTGGTAATTGAATTATTTAGCGTGAGACGGCCGTTAGTAGAGGGGGCTATCAATGTGATGGTAGCTAAACCACCCAAATTGAAGCCCTCAATATGATGTTGGCGAACAAAATCGGGTCGTTCAAGAACGTAGCTACGCATCTCAGCAACGCTGCCTTCCCACCTGCCTGGACTGCTCCACAGGTCGGTTTCAAAGTGCATGTCGGGCTGCATCTCGGCTGCCATCGCATCCAAACGGCTAGCAACATTATCGGGAGCCAGGGTCGTATTTAAGAGATCGGCCAGCCTCACTAAATAGGTGTTCCGATAGCTTTCTTGCTCCAGAAGCAAGCGGAGCAGTGAGGCACCTTGTTCAAAACCAGGCTGCTCATTGGTATAGAGCCAATTTACCATGTCGATAGATACATCGCTCCACGGTTTCAAACCAAAGGCATAATCAACGTCCCATAACAGCCAACGCCAACGCTCATCGTCACCGGTGGGACGAAACTGTTTGACATTGTTGCGCAGCCAGTCGGTATTGCCACTATACATTTGCAAAATAACGTAATCCCAAAAATTAGCAAAGTCAATCCGTTCAGCCAGTTGAGCCTGGACAGCGAGGTCCGCCAGGTCATTTGTTTGCACATCGTTTAGAACAGTAAGCCATTCATCACGCGCACTTATGGCGGCACTGTTTGTGGTTGAGTTGGTATCGACTAGGGGCTCGTCGTTTAGACCCAGCGAGCCCAGGTCGCCCGAAATGGTGAACAGTTGCGCCCCCTGAAAACCGTAATAATCTTCCAGGTAGCGTTCAGTTATTTCGGTGCGCAGCTGGTAGACACCTTGTAGTTGGCCGTTGATAAAAAGGAGAACAGGACGAGTTTGAGCAGACAGGGCATGGGTATCGGCCGCTAAATCATAGAGCAAAGCCGCTCGCAGCAAAGTCCAATTGGCACCATATTCGGGGGCTGCGTAATCTTGCCCACCGGCATGAAGCACAAGACGATCCCAACGGCCGTTTTCGCCATAAAGGGGGTAATCAAGACGGCCGTTCCCATAATCATTCCGAAAATAGATACGCAAAGATTTCTTGGGGTAGCCGCGTGAGGCTGAGCCATGAATACGGAGCCCCGCCGCTGTGGTGAAGGCCAATCCTGGTGGATTGTCGCTCATGCCACCCTCAAAAAACATCAGATGGGCTTCACGCTCCCAAGCGCGACCACGATTAAAGGGATTGGCCCAGATACCTTGTTCACTACCCCACATCACTTCTGGCTCGATAATGATGGATAAAAGGGGGAGTGATGTTTCCAGGCCGATAATATAAGTAGCGAACTGTTCGGGGCCAAGTTCGCCATTGGTGAGCAGGCGACGCGCCCGAACAACATAGACCCCATCATCAACCAGCGGAATGGGAGCTTGATAACGCAGTCCGGCTGTTATGGGCTCGCTGCCATCAAGGGTGTAGCGGATTTCACCTTGCCCCTGGTCAATACTTATTTGGAGCAGCAAGGGATAGGCATAAGCACCTGAGGGGACGGAGAATTGCAGCGTGCCACCGGTATCGGCAGGGGGATTCACAATGGATTGCCAGAAGAGCAAAATGAGTGCCGGAAGGATGGCAGCAGCAGCTAGAAATAGATGTTTATGCCTCTCCTGGGTTCTCATAAGCTAAAATACATCGATGTGACAGTCACATTTGGAAGTGACTGTCACATACTCAGCACAGATCTGTGAAGATCACTCTTCTTCACCAAACAGTTCTTCGAGGAAATCAATCACGGCGTCGTTGAAGACGTCTGGCTGCTCCAGATTGGGCAAATGGCCTGCTTCGGGGATGAGCACCAGTTCGGAATCGGGGATAGCTTTATGCATCGCTTCTGCTTCGGTGGGCGGGATGAGCGTATCGTCTGCACCGTGAATGATTAGAACTGGCACGTCAATATCACCTAGCGTGGGTGTGGAATCTATGCGGTCACGCATGGCGGCTAGGGCCCCCACCACCCCATTTAGCGAAGCAGTGCTTATGATTTCCTGCACAAATTCCACCAATTCCGGGTCATTTTCATACGTTTTAGCGGCCATCATTTTGGGCAACATACCGCCAGAAACGGCCGTTGCCCCCTCATTTTTGGCTAACTCTGCCGCTTTGTCTCGCCCTGCCTTGCCTTCTGGGGAATCAGCACCAGCTCGCGTAGCAGCCAAAATCAGCCCGGCCACGTGCTCTGGATAACGGCGGTAAAATTCCAGCGCAATGTACCCACCCATCGAGAGGCCGCAAACCACAAACGGCGTGGCCACATTGAGATACCCTAGTAGATCAGCACAATCATCCGCCAACTGGGTAATGGTGTATGGTCCTGGTACACTGTCTGAGTTGCCAAAGCCACGCAAGTCTGGCGCGATGATCCTGGCATAATCGCCCAAATCATCAAGCTGTGGCGTCCACATGCTGCTGCTCAGTGGAAAGCCGTGGATCAGCAGCAAAGCCGGTTTGTCGCAGGAATCCTGAAACGCCATCACAAAATCATCTTCATGTTCTTCACTCATCATTTTTCTCCATTTTTATAGTGGTTAGTTGCTGGTTGCTGGTGGTTTGAAGCAGATGACCAAACAAGCCTCTAACCACCAGCCACTAAATTTCATGTTTCCATTCCCTCAAATAGCTCGCCAATGGAGCGGCGCAGGTAGTTTTGGCGAATGGCTTCGGCAAAGACGTTGCCGACGGAGATAACTTTAAGATTGGGCGGTCGGCGGTCAGACGGCCGTTCCACCGTGTCTGTGGTAATAATCTCCTGAATTTGAGGAATAGATTTTATGCGGTCCAACGCTGGCCCCAAAAACAGCCCGTGGGTACAAATGAGCGATATTTTTTCAACTCCACTTTCCACCAGCACCTCACTCAATTCAACAACAGAGCCAGCCGTAGCAATCTCATCATCATACACGTAGGCGTGCTTGAACCCTTCTACCTGCCGCCGAATCAAGCCGCCAATTTTCACCTCAGTGTCTGAGATGCGCGTTTTGTCGGCGGAGGCGATGGGCAGACCCAACCCGGCGGCAAACCGCGCCGCAGGCTTGGCGCGGCCCATGTCTGGGGCTACCACCACATCGCGACTTGGGTCTAACGGCCGTTGCCGGATAAATTGCTCCAGCGTCATCCGAGCCGTCAGCGGATCGGCCGGAATGCTGAAAAAGCCGTGCACCTGTGGCGAATGCAGCGTCATCGTCATCACGTGCGTAGCCCCAGAAGAGTGCAGCAGGTCCGCAATTAGCCGCGCCGTAATAGAAATGCGCGGCGCATCTTTTTTGTCTGAACGCGCGTAAGAAAAGTAGGGAATAATGGCGTGAATCTCTCTGGCAGCGGCACTTTTGGCAATGTCTAACATCATCAGCAGCTCTACCAGATGGTCACTCACGGGCGGCGTTAAAGATTGCACAATGTACACAATGCGCCCACGCACGCTGGCCCCGAGCTGCACAAACAAGTTGTCATTGCTAAACCTGGAAAACTTAGTTTCTTCGAGGGGGATTTGCAAATGTTCGCCAATCTTTTGAGCCAGTGGCACGTTAGAACGGCCGCTGAACAACCGCACATCATCTGGGTCTAAATTTCGGGTCATCTTCTTCTCCTGTGTTTTCAATGCGCCTCAATAGGTTTTATCTTTAGCGAAAGGTTGTTGGCAGCAGCAAGGCTCGGCCTAACTTAAGTTTGTACATAGTGGCAGGAATCTCAACTGCGCCAAATGTACGCAAATGCTCTGTCATAAATTGGATGTCGAGCAAACTATATTGACGTTCATTAAGATGGGCTACCAAAAAAGCCAGGGCCACTTTGCTACTGTCTCGCACCTTGCTAAACATACTCTCTCCAGCAAAAAAGCCACCAATGGCCACGCCATACAGGCCACCGACCAAGGCATTCCCCTGCCACGCCTCCACGCTGTGGGCAAAGCCTAGCCGGTGCAGCCGAATGTACGCTTGCATGATCTCTTCGCTAATCCAGGTGTCTTCCCGATCCGGTGCCGGGGCAGCACACGCCTCGATGACGGCCGTAAAGGCACTGTCTATACGAATTTCAAACTGCTGCTTGTGAATAGTGCGGCGGAGAGAGCGTGAAACATGGAAATGATCTAGAGGAATGATAGCTCTGGGATCGGGATCGTACCAGAAGATACGGCCGTCTTCATACGCCATTGGAAAAACGCCTTGGCAATAGGCCGAGAGCAGCACCTGAGGAGAAAGAAAGCTATCCACTAGATTTTTGCCGGACTGTACTACCCAAACGTCAGCGATGGCTCCTGGGCACATTGGCTTTCCCACCATTGCCGAATCCGACCACCAATCGGCCGTCCCACGTACCCCTCAATTTGATACACAACATCCCAAAGGCGCGCAAAATCCACGCCAGTTCCCAATCCTAGTTTGTATGCCAAAAAGACCAAATCTTCCGTTGCCAAATTGCCAGCCGCGCCAGGAGCAAACGGACAGCCTCCCAAGCCCCCTACGCTGCTGTCAAAAATGCGCACGCCAGCTTGCAACGCCGTGGTAGCATTGGCCAATCCTATTGCTTGCGTATCGTGCAGGTGAACCGCCAATTTTTGCATGTCCAATCGTCGCCCCAAATTCTCCATAAGGTGCCCCACATCCAGCGGGTTGGCGTGGCCGATGGTGTCGGCAATCGCCAGCTCATCCGGCTCAAGCTGCCACAGCTTTTCTGCCAAGGCGATGGTACGGTGCGGCGGCGTTATGCCTTCAAACGGGCAAACCCAGGCCGTCATCACATAAATACGCGTCCATATGCCATCCCGCTGTGCCTGCGCCATCAAATCGCGCGTAATTTCGTAAGCTCGCTGCGATGACATGCGCGTATTTTTCTCGCTAAACGTTTCGGTGACCGAAACGCCAAAAGCCATCGAACGACAACCTGCTGCCAAGGCACGGTCGTAGCCACGCTGGTTGAACACCAAGCCGATGAAATCATTTTGGGGCCAGGTGGTACGGCCGTATGCCATCAACGCATCCGCATCTGCCATTTGCGGTACGGCTTTGGGATGTACAAAGCTGGTCAGCTCGATATGGTGCAAGCCCGCCGCCACCAAGCCAGCCACCAACGCTTTTTTTTGCTCACTGTCAATAAGCTGGGCTTCATTTTGCAAACCGTCGCGGGGGCCAACCTCATAAATTTTTAGAGAGTCAGACATAGGTATCTATACCAAACCATTGACTTGGGCAGGCCACTGTGGGGAATAACCTGCGGGAAATAGTTGGGCTAATCTTACCATAGTTCAGTATAGATTTTGTGATTGAAGATACAGATGACAGGTAGATTAGTGGCCGTCCACAAAAATTTAGCGGAATGGTGTGGACAGCTTCAAGTAAGCAGCCACTTTATCCAGAAAGTTATTGTTGCCCGCTTACTTAGTACCGACCAACCGAGGGATCGACAGCAATGGCGTAAGCCTCAATTCCGCCATCCATGTTGAACACATTTGTCCAGCCTTGCTGCCGCAGCCAGGCTGTTACCTGTGCGCTGCGATTGCCATGATGGCACATCACCACAATTTCGGCTTCTTTGTCAGCCAGCACTGATTCTGGCAGAGCCTCGGGACCTTGTCGAGCCAATTTACTCAAGGGCGTGGTGAGTACCCCGCTGCCTAAATTTGCGTAAAGCAGTTCGTTTGGCTCGCGCACATCCAGCAGAATGAACGTGTCGCCGTTTTCACGCTTCTGAGCCACTTCTTGTACAGAGAAGCCAGGGACACCGTAAGGATTCATGTTTGTTCCTTTTTTGAGTTTGCGAGTGTGCAAGTGGTCAAGTTTGCAGATTTTTTGGAAGTAGGCTCGTATCACTTAAGTTTATGAACGCCAGGCAGCGAGCAGCAAGCATCCCCAGCCGGCGATGAAGGCGACGCCGCCAATGGGCGTAATTGCACCCAGCCAGCTCTGCCGCGTAAAGACAAGCAGATAAAGACTGCCAGAAAAAACAACAATGCCAATTACAAATAGATAACCAGCCCAGGTCGTCAAGCTAACTGGGTACTTATCGGCAAGCCAGGCAGCGGCAAAAAGGCCAAGGGCGTGGTAAACATGGTAGCGCACGGCCGTTTCATAATTCCCAGCCAGATTCGGAAACTTCTCAAAATAGCTACTGAGTCCGTGTGCGCCAAAGGCGCCAGCCCCAACCGCCAGCATCATGAACAGTGAGCCTAAAATCACAAAAATCTTACTCATTCTCTTCTTCCTCGTTAATTTCGGTTTGCCAGCGCATGGTAGGTGGTTCTTCAATGGCGGGGCCTTCCCCTTGCGCTAGCCTGTCTAGCCAACTCAGCGGGTCTTCCGGTGCGGCCGTTTCGATGGCAATGTAGGCACTGTACGCTTCTTCCAGATGCGGCCGCTCCCGCACCACTTCTTGCACCAACTCTGGCAGACGGCCGTTTCGCTCCAACTTGCCAATGAGTAAACCAGCCTTGTCCCGCTGCGTCTTGCCACGAAGCTGGTCATAATCCACTCCTAACCGCCGACACAATGCCTGAATTTCTTCCAGGTTAAAAACGGTGAGGATATCTTCCCTTAACTGTTTTCGATCCATTTTTTCCGTTATCGGTTATCCGTAATCCGTAAAGAAACGAATTACCGCTCACCGTTTACTGATTACCATTTAAACTCCGGGCTACATGATGCACCAGACGCTCGGCAACGGCCGTTTTGCTTTGCATCGGCATCTCTTCCACTACGCCAGCAGAGCTGAGCAGCAGCACCTTGTTTGTATCCACCTCAAAACCTGCTCCCTGGTCGGTTACATCGTTGACGGCGATAAAGTTAAGCCCCTTGCGCAATAATTTGTCACGGCCGTATTCAAACGCATTTTGTGTTTCGGCCGCAAACCCCAGCACAATGCGTGGATAGCCACTTTTGTCCCGCTCTGCTTTCACCGCCGTCAAAATGTCTAGCGTCACTTCCAAACCGATAGCCCGCCCCCACTGCTCATCCGTCTTCTTGATTTTCTGGTCTGACTTTGTGTTGGGGCGAAAATCCGCTACCGCCGCCACCATGAAAAGGACATCTGCATCTTTAGACGCTTCCAGCACGGCATCCCCCATTTGCTCAGTTGTTTGCACAGGAACGGCCGTTGCCCCAAAAGGAATCGGCTCAACAATAGGGCCGTACACCACCGTCACGTCCGCCCCGGCATCTAGCGCAGCTTGGGCTACTGCCAATCCCTGTTTGCCCGTGGAGCGATTGCTAATGAAGCGCACCGGGTCTAGCGGTTCCCGCGTGGGGCCAGTAGAAACCACCACCTTGCGCCCAGACAGCGGGCCACCTTGTGCCACCGCTTGCCGAATGAAGCTGAGCAGTTCCGCTGGTTCCACCATGCGCCCCAACCCCGCTAGCCCAGAGGCCATACGCCCTGAGGCTGGGCCAGCAAACTGCACGCCGCGCTCACGCAGCATCGTCACATTTGCCTGCGTGGCGGGATGTTCATACATCCCCCCATCCATCGCCGGGGCAATTAAAATCGGGCAGCGCGCCGCCATGGCCGTTACCGTCAGCAGGTTATCTGCCAGGCCCGCTGCCAATTTTGCCATGGTGTGGGCAGTTGCCGGGGCTATCACAAAAAGATCGGCGTTCTCGCCCAGCCCTACGTGCTGCACATGGTCGTCCAGGCTCCACATATCGGTAAAAGACGGCCGTCCCGTGACCGAGCGAAAGGTCAGCGGTGTTACAAATTGCTGTGCTCCCTCCGTCAAAATCACGTCCACCTCAGCACCCGCCTGCGTCAGCTTCGAGGCCAAATCAACCGCTTTGTAGCCAGCAATCGATCCAGTCACGCCCAATAAAATACGTTTTCCCGTCAATAAACTAATTTTGCTCATAAACCTAGTTTAACCAGAAACCAAAAAACGCAAAATTATCTTCCATCTATGAGGTTTGTTTATGATACGCATTACTTTTGACAATCATATGCCATAAATTTTTGTTATAATGGCAACGGTAAATCTGGCAACAATAATCCCTTGCAACCTTGAGCCGAGCCAGAAACCCCTTTTCCCACAACAATGATAATCTGTTCCTAGAAGTTATTTATTGTTGTAACCAGCACGTCTTTTTCTTTTACAATCATTTGTTGGTCCTTCGCGCAGGGGCAGACAATCCGATTTTACCTACAAACCTTTTACAAGAAATGGAGGTTCCTCTTGACGAACAATATTAACCTTAAGCAATATGGTATTGAAGTAACCAACATCGTGCGCAATGCAGTCCCCGCCGCCCTTTACAAAGAGGCGATATTGAACGAAGCTGAAGCCGCAGTTGCAGATTCTGGTGCTATCATGGTACGTTCTGGCGAAAAGACGGGTCGTAGTCCACTAGACAAGCGCATTGTGGAACATCCAGATTCACAAGATGACATTTGGTGGGGAGACGTCAATATTGCTATTGACAAACACACCTTTGAAGTAAATCGCGAACGGGCAATTGATTATCTTAACGTGCTTGACAAGCTCTACGTCGTTGACGGCTTTGGCGGCTGGGATGAGAATGAACGGATTAAGGTACGCATTATCTGCACACGGCCGTATCATGCCCTTTTCATGTACAACATGCTCATTCGCCCCACCCAAGAACAACTCGCCAACTTTGGCGACCCCGACTATGTTGTTTTTAACGGTGGCCAATTTCCCGCCAACCGGTACACCACCGGCATGACCTCAAAAACCAGTGTTGATCTCTCCTTTGAACAGCAAGAAGTTGTGATTTTAGGAACCGAATACGCCGGTGAAATGAAGAAAGGCATCTTCACCGTGATGAACTACATCATGCCCAAGAAAGGCGTTCTCTCCATGCACTGCTCCGCCAATGAAGGGGATAACGGCGATGTTTCTATCTTCTTCGGTCTCTCTGGCACGGGCAAAACCACCCTTTCCGCCGATGCACGCCGCAAGCTAATTGGTGATGACGAACATTGCTGGACAGATGACGGCGTATTCAACATCGAAGGGGGTTGCTACGCTAAAGCAATCGACCTCTCGGCTGAAAAAGAACCAGAAATTTACGCAGCTATCAAATTCGGCACCGTTTTGGAAAACGTGGTTTACGATGATTACACTCACGCTGTGGATTATTCGGACACGACCTACACGCAAAATACGCGGGCTTCTTATCCCATCGAATATATCCCCAATGCTAAGATTCCGTGCGTTGGTGGACATCCCAAAAATATCATCCTGCTAACGGCCGATGCATTTGGCGTATTGCCGCCAGTTAGTAAACTCACCCCTGAGCAAACGATGTATCACTTCATCAGTGGCTACACCGCCAAAGTGGCCGGTACCGAAATGGGCGTGACCGAACCACAGGCAACGTTCTCCGCCTGCTTCGGCGCAGCCTTCATGGTGTGGCATCCCAGCAAATATGCAGAACTGTTGGCCGAAAAGATGGCCGAGCACGGCGCATCTGCCTGGTTGGTGAACACTGGCTGGACCGGTGGCCCGTTTGGCGTAGGCTCCCGCATCAATCTGCCTTACACTCGTGCGATTATCGACGCGATTCACAATGGCGATTTGGATGATGTTGAATTTGTAACAGACCCGATTTTCGGCCTGGCTGTACCAACCACCTGCCCCGACGTACCAGATGAGCTCCTCATTCCCAAGAACACCTGGGCTGATGCGGCCGCTTACGACAAGCAGGCAGAGAAATTGGCAAACTTGTTCATCAAAAACTTTGAGGCTTACAAAGAAGGCAGCAGCGAAGCGATCATCAACGCTGGCCCGAAACTGTAATCTCAACTGATTTCAATTTTTGAAACGCCCCGCTAGACTGGCGGGGCGTTTTTTTGTTCCAAAATGAGAATGTGCCCGCTTGCCCTGCCAAACGGCCGTATTTCGCTATAATCCTCTCACATCTATACACACAAACTGGGAGTGTTCCGGTGAACCCAAAGTTGCATCGCATCGTTCTGCGTTTTTGTTTTATTTTGCTGATCGTCTTGGCTGGCAATCTCATCAGGACACTGTGGCAGCAGCAGGCGGCCATCAATTTGGCCATTGCCAAAGGGCAGCAACTTTACCAAACCGCCGACGGGCAGCCAGTTGGGTTAGATACCGCTACGCTGAACAATTTGAACACGGCCGTTTCTGACCTCATTTTTGTGGATGCACTGCCCCTCACCCCGGCTGAAGCCCGCCCTTGGCAAGCGCAAGGGTGTGCCGCCAACAACTGCGCCCACCTTACTTATTTCGACCGCGCCAACGACCGTACCGTTAACCAAATTCTGCGCCTCACAGATGATGCCGTATTGGCGGAATGGCAGGATGCGTTGAGCCGCCCCGGCGGCAGCCGCTTTGTGGCCGAGGATGCCATCCAAATTGCGGCAGATGACCCGGCAGTAACGGCCGTTTTGGGCGACATCGGCGCAGGCGACCCAGCTATGATTCCCATGTCTGCCTGGCTGGCTGACGACAGTTGCCGCGACGATTGGTGTGTGGATTTAACCTTTCATAGTCCCAATGGAGACGGCCGTATTTACCACGTCTTTGTCAACATGAGCCAGCAAGCCGTCGCCCGCACCTTTTACACTCGCGCCAGGCCAGAGCTAGATGTCGCAGCCCCTCGCTCACAGCGAGCGGCGTTCACAGATGGTTGCCACGAACAGGATGACTGGAACGTCTGCTGGGAGATGACCGCCCACGACGGCGTTCTCTTCCGCGACGCCACTTACAACGACACCCTCATCTTCTCCACCGTCAAAATTACCCAAATTGAGGCGTGGTACCCAAGCTGGCCCGGTGGCTACCGGGATGAGATTGGCTTTTCTGCCTCCGTGCCGCCTTTCGGCGACACCATCATCAACGAACTGGATGATGGCTTTGAGGTGCGCCAACTGTTTACCGAATTTAGTCGCTGGCCCAACTGCATTTGCTGCTACCGGTATGAGCAAATCATTCGCTTTTTTGCTGACGGCAGCTTTGAGCCACGCTTCGTCTCTTACGGCCCCGGCTGTGATGATTTATCAATTTATCGGCCGTTTTGGCGCATTGATCTCGATTTAGAGGAATCAGATGAAGCAGAGGTTTGGCTATGGGATGAAAGCGAATGGGCAGAACTGGAGACCGAAACAGAGCTTTACCCTTTCATCGATAATTTAGGGCCAGATGGGTATAAGCTGGCCACCGGCAGCGGCGAACTGCTTTACCGCTGGACGATGCTGCCCGCCGACCCGCTGGGTTTGGATGAAGCGTACTTTTTTGTGCTGCAAGAAAACGAGCTAGAAGGCGAACAGCCGCTGGCCCCTGGCCCCGGCGACACTTTCCAGCCGCCGCGCCAATGGTTGAACAGTGAGCCAATTTTTGGCGAAGAGATTGTGCTTTGGTACGTACCGCTGCTAAAAACGCGCAAAACGGAGCCGCTGTGGTGTATGCCCGACCCGGAACCGGGCATCAACCAATGCGAAGCAATTTTGCGCGCCCAAATTACCGACGAACTACCCCAGCCCACGGCGGAAGAGCTGGCAGAGATGGCAGCGACAGCTACGCCAGAATCTACTGAGCCAACGCCTACGCCCGCCCCAACCCCCACGCCGCGCCCGGTGCAAGGCAGCACCGTGGAAGAGGTTATGCTCAATGCTGGCTGTGGTGCTTGCCACGCCATCGGCCCCATTGGCGAGGGGCATAAGGTGGGGCCAGACCTTTCTTTAATTGGCTACAAAGCTACGGGGCGCATTCCGAGCATGTCTGCCGAGGATTATTTGCGCCAATCCATCGTGGAGCCGAATTACGCGCTGGCGCCAGTTTGCCCCAACGGGCCTTGTTTGCCCAATATCATGCCCAAAGATTACGGGCAGCGGCTTTCCGAGGAGCAGATTGAGGCGATAGTGGATTACCTGCTGGCACTGGATGGCACAACTGTGCCAGAAAATCCGACGGTGATTGGTGATAGTGACACGGCCGTTTTCAACAAAGGGAGTCAAGCAGCCAAATCCGGCGGGGGAATCGTGGCGAGCATCGACACAACGTCTGCCACGGTGCAGCTCATCATGATCGGCCTGGTGTTTTTGCTCACGTTGTTTTTGCTGTGGAAACGTCCGTATGAAGAGAAAGAGTAAAGGAGCTACGGCCGTACCGTAAAATCAAAAATCTCCGTGCCGCCTATTTTGTCGCCGTTCTCATCGTAGGCGGTTACTGACCAGACATAGCGGGCTGGGGCTAGTGGCTCTTTGAAGCGATAGCTGGATTCATTCACTTCCTCAAAATCAAGCACGTTTGTCCGCTCGGGATCGTCATCATTCCACATCAAGATTTTGTAGGTAGTTGCCAACGGGCTATCGTCCCAATCCAGCACAATGTCGTCCCCACGAATTTCTGCTCCGTCAGATGGTTCTTGAATTGCCAGTTGGCAAGAGCCATCCAGGCTATCTACCACAAAGTCGAAATCTTCGGCCGTTTCCGCAATTTTGACTCGATCACTGTTGAACACCTCTACGCTCCAGCGGTAGCCACAGCTTACCGGCAGCAAATCAGCCCGCAGCGAAGATTCATTGGAACGCTTATCGATCAGAACAGCATCCCCTTCATTTGGATACATGGTCACTTTGTAATATTCAGCATTGGGATAATCTTGCCAATCAAGCAGTACTTCTTCGCCCGCAACTTTGCTACCGTTAGGAGGGTCTTGCAGTTTCACATCTAGCTTAAAGATGTTCTGAATGCCAATGGTTAACGTTTTTCCCGCTTCTACTTCAAACTCGGCGGAACTGAGAATGCCGCTGGAAATATAAAGCCAATCGTCACTATTAAACACGCGCACAGAGAGCGCATACACACCTGGGTCTACCTCTTCAAACAGATATTGCCCATCTTCGTCAGTTGTGGTCAGAAACTCTTCACCGCCACAGCCGCTGAAGGAAGAAAAGTCTGCGCAGAGCAACACTTCTAAATCGGCGGCACCGTCTCCATTCCAGCGGATTTCTCCAAAGACATTGCCTTTGCCCTCGGCTGGCGGCTCGCCATCGTATTCCAGTTCATCCTCGGCCACATCCTCATTGGATTCAGTGGCAGCACCGTCGTTGGCACGGCCGTTTCCCGCATCATCACTCTCAAAAATGCCACAGCCGCTCAATAGAAATAAAATGAAGAGCCAAGCTACATATTTTTTCATTGGGATCATGTTTTTCTCCACAAATCTGGTCAATTCAATTGAAGCTAGTCTGGCAAAATATTCTAACAGTTCCACATACGATTTGTGGTAAGCTTGCCCGATGAATCCACAATTGCAATCTTATTTTGAAGAGATTGAAATGACGGGCGAGCTTGGGCGGGACGTAACGGCCGTTCTTACTCATCATAAATTCCCCAAAATAGCCGGACACGTGAGCCGCGTGGCGGCAGAAGCACGCCGACTTGCGGTTCAATTTGGCGCAGATGCAGCGGGAGCCGAAACGGCAGGATGGCTGCACGACATTAGCGGCGTCATCCCCAACGGGATGCGTGTAGAAATGTGTGAGGCGTTCGGCGTTCCCGTCCTGCCCGGCGAGGCTGATTTCCCCATGATTTTGCACCAGAAGCTGAGTGCCGTAGTGGCGCGGGAGGTTTTTAGTGTGGTGGATACGGCCGTTCTCAATGCCATCGGCTGCCACACCACGCTCAAGTCGGGGGCGAGCCTACTAGACAAAATTGTTTTCATTGCGGACAAGATCAAGTGGGACCAGCCGGGCAATCCGCCATATTTAGCTGAACTGGAAACGGCCGTTGCCCACAACATTGACGATGCGTGTCGGGTATATCTCGATTACCTCTGGCAGCGACGAGGCAGCCTGCGCTATGCTCACCCCTGGTTCCTCGCCGCACATGCAGAGCTTTTTTAGCCGCGGATTGCGTGGATTTACACAGAATTTTTCTTCTTGTTCTCTACGTTACGCTGCGTTCCGCTTTTAACATTTTGGAGAATTGCATGATTTTAGAAGTTGCAATTTTGAATGTGAAGTCGGGGGAAACGGCCGCTTTTGAAGCCGCCTTTGCTCAAGCCCAGAGAATCGTTTCCGGGACGGCAGGGTGCGTGAGCCATGAACTGCAAATTTGTCATTCTGAATGGAGTGGAGCGAAATGAAGAATCCCATTCAACTTGGTCGGGATGCTTCGGAGCCTGCCCTGAGCGAAGCCGAACGGGCTCAGCATGACAACGGTTAAAAAAGCGCGATGGTTTGTAACGTTTTGTTGACCAAGTCAGCCAAGACATTGGCACTGTTTTCGCCAATTTGGTCGGCCGTTTCAGGCTTGCGGGCGCGGAAGTAGAGGCTGCGTAAGAAGCCCTTCACGTTTTGTGCTTGGCGGTAACAGTTGGGGAAAGGCTCTTTTTGCTGAGCCAGCGGCACAAAACCGTCTAACCAGCTTTGCACCTCGGCAGGCTTTAGCACCTTGCGCCCCAATGCTGCGATGACGGGCGTTACCAGCCGCTCATCTTCAGCATAAACAAAAACGACGGTTGGCTCAGCTGCTTTCCGGCGAATCGCTTCTAAAATTTCCAAAAGCTCCTCGCTCCCCATATCTTTGCATTGCACCAAATCATCTAATGCGTCGGCAGTGTGGGCGACGGCGTGGGCCCACCCTTTCGGCTCACCTGCTTCATCTTCGTCTAGCACAAAGCCGCGCAAATCCTGTTCGCGCTCCAGGTAATCCAGCAGCTTTACCTTCAGCTCCCGCAGCTCGTACGGCATCAGGAACGGCCGTTCCCGGTGCCTGCTCAAAATCAGCGGCAGCAACAGCACCGAAAAGCTCCGCATAAACACAGAATCTGTGCCAGTTTCACCCAGCTTGTAAAAAAGATGTTCTTCTGTAAGAAGTTGCTTTAGCAACGTTTTGAGGTCGTCATCTTCAAACTGATCAGCCAAAATCCAGGTGGCCAGCGTGCTATAAATCAAATCATCCCGCAGTTCCGCGTCTGGGCTGCCAAGATGGGGTAGCATCTCCAGAGCGCGAGAGATCGCTTTGGCTTGGTCTGGCAAAGCAAACTCATTGTCGGCAATATCGTAAAGTTGGTCTTTTAAGGCGCGTTCACTCAGTTTCATAAACAACTCGGTCATGTCATTCTGAATAAGCGGAGCGAAATGAAGAATCCCCTTCAACTTGGCAGGGATGCTTCACTCCATTCAGCATGACAAGTTCAACAACACATTGCTAATGGTTGTTCTCTTGATTTGCCAGTCTTTCAATCACTCCGCGCACGTCAGCGGGCAACCAGCCGGGTGGCTTGAGAATTTTGCCATCTTCGCGGCGAGGGCCGCCCGCTTTGCTCAGGTTAGCGCGATGCACCTCGGCAAAAATGGGGTCAGGATCAACGCCACAGGCCAAAATCGCACCGTAGGTTACATAAAGCAAATCAGCCAGTTCATGCACCCAGTCGGTTACGTCGGTGGGCTGTGGCGGATTGTTGGTTTCGAGAACGGCCGTTAACTTTTCCAAGGCTTCTGTAGCTTCAGCAAACTCTTCCTGGAGCAGCTTTTGGCGCAGCTTCATGATTTCCAGCGGCGGCACGCGCGGCGTCTCTGGCACTGGTGCGCCAACAGCAGCGTGAAATTCCACAATCTTTTGGGCATTGGTCAATCCCGGCTGGGGGATAGGTGGCTTAGTTGGTTCCATTCATTACCTCGGTGATGAGCTGGCTGAGCGGCATGTCGGTCAGTGCATTTAGGCGATAATCTGCATGATCAAAGTTCAGGTCACGGGTCATTTGGTTGGGAACGGCCGTGCACCACAATCCTGCTCTTTTTGCCGCCGTCACGCCGTTGGGTGAATCCTCTAATGCCAAGCCCGTTTCCGGCGCGATGCCCAAAGCCGCGATAGCCGCTTGATAAACCGCTGGGTCTGGTTTGCCTATGTTGCCCACGTCATCGGAGCAAAAAATATGCTCAAACTGGTCAAACAAGCCCAGTCGCTGCAAATGCTTATCAATCCAGCTATGCTTGGAGCTGGAAGCAATGGCATATTTTAGGCCCAGCTTTTTTACCTCGGCCAAATAGTCTTCAACACCGGGCATGATGGTTTGGGCAGCGAGCAATTCGTTGTCTCGTGCTTTGCGCTTGGCCCAGACGGCGTCACGGTCGAGCGGCCGTCCGAGTAACTCCTCCAAATGCAGGTATGGGTTAAAGGTGATGGTGCCGATATGGGCATTCCATACCTCACGGGACAGCTCTACACCGTGGGCGGCATATGTTTCTTGCCAGGAGATAAAATCAGGGGTTTCAGAATCGAAGATGAGACCGTCAAAATCGAATATAACAGCTTTTATCATGGCGGGAATTATACTGGGTTTGGCCACAGAGTACACAGAGGGAATTGAGCCTTAAGTATTGAAGCCAAAATTGCATGAATGGGTATTGTAGCAAGTTATTCAGCAGGAAAATGGTCTTCCTTTTCGTCACCATCATCGAAGAGCGGCGGGTTGGAGAGGTAGCTAAGCAGATATTGCTTGAGGAATAGTTCTTGCTGGGGATCGTCGATTTCTAGCAGCAAATATTGCGCCCATTCGGGGAATTGGCTACTGTCGATATCGCCGCTTTCCAGCTTGTCCAGGTAGCTCCAATCTACGGCCGTTTCCCAACCTTCATCCTCCGGCAAAGCAGCCAACACCGCATCCACCCTGGCTTTTAGTTCAGCCTGCACGGGGCTGGGCAAAGCAAAACCGTCTGGTAGCTTCTCTGGATTTGGAGGGATATGCTCAAAAGGCGTATCAACTTCGTCTGGGGCGGCGGCAAACTTTGGATCGACTTGCGCCATCATTTGGCGATAGCGACGGCCGTGTGAACTGGTGCGTGGTGGAATCCAGGGAATGCGATTTTGGTAGTTGCGCCACCAGCGAATCTCTGCCCACAGGCGACGGCCGTCTTGCGAGTTGGGAAACTGCGCCAGGAGCATCTCCAACACATCCACCGCCTCGGCAAAATAACCCTGGTCTGCATACAAATGCCCCACCCAAAGCATAGTGGCTTCCGGCTTGGCCGTGCGCTTGAACGCTTCCAAAAAGATCGGCCAAGCCATTTCGCTGCCCTGGGATTGGCCCAGTAAATAATCTTGCAGAAGCTGCGTACGCCCTTCATCCAGCATGTCGCGCACGTCGGCAGGCATCGCATCATCTAAATCTAGCGACGCATCATACTGCTGGTGCTGTCCTTCCCACCGGCTGGTGTAGCGAAATGAGAGTGCCAACCGCCGCCGCTGCTGCCAGGGGCGGTCATCCCACTCATCCACATGCCGCCCAATCGCCTTCCGGTTATCCCGAATAAGCCACGGATCGCTAAACGCTTGCAGCACCAGTTCAGACGCTTCATCCAGATCGGGAAAATCGGCCAGCACCTCAAAACAGAGTGCTGCGGCCTCCATCTGGCTATAATCATCCGCTTGTAGCAAAGCACGCGCCTGGGCTAATCGCCGTGAAACATACTCAGGATATTGTTGACTCATCAAATTCTCCGTCTAAAAATTTAGGTTGGATGATGTCTGGCTTTGTGGGATTATAGCAGGGTTCAGCAAGATTGAAATTGGGAGCAAGGAGTAAATGATGAGCAAAATCATGGCATTGCCCTTCATCAAAGGGCTAGATTTGTGTGAACAGTTTTTTCAAGAGGCGGTACGGCCGTTGCTCACTCACCACTTCCCCAATTTACGCTACGCCGCCGGGCGGCTGGGCGGTGGCTCCGACGTACTTGGCTTCGATACGCCCCAATCCCGCGACCATGATTGGGGGCCACGTGGCACCCTCTTTTTGGCGGAAGCAGAGTTTGCTGAACTGGCCCCAGCTATCAGTGACATGCTAAAACACGAGCTGCCATTCACCTTCCAGGGGTATCCTACGCATTACGGTTACCACGAGGATGGAACGTTAAATTTGCAGTTTACGAATGAGCGTCCGCTTAACCATATGATCAAACTCACAACGGCCGTTCGCTTTGCTCAGGATTATTTAGCATTAGAAGCAATTAGACCGTTAACGCCAGTCGAATGGCTTTGTTTGCCATCGCAAATACTGGCTACCGTGCGATACGGCCGTCTCTTCCACGATACATTGGGGCAGGTAACCCAATTGCGCCAACAGCTCCACTGGTATCCACATGATGTTTGGCTTTATTTGCTGGTTGGGCAATGGACACGCCTTGGACAAGAAGAGGTATTTGTAGGGCGTACCGGCGATGTGGGTGATGATTTAGGTTCTCGCATCATTGCCTCACGACAAATACGCGATCTGATGCGTCTGGCGTTTCTAATGGAAAAACAGTATGCCCCATACTCAAAATGGTTTGGCTCCGCCTTTGCCAACCTGGACTGTGCCTCCCAGCTTATCCTCATTTTTGAGCAGGTTTGGCAGGCAAGCACGTGGCGAGAGCGAGAAGCAGCACTCAATGAGGCGTATGGCTTTATGGCCCAATGGCACAATCAGCTCAATTTAACAGAACCGTTGGCTACAGAGGTAGATTTCTTTTATGAACGGCCGTATCGCATCATCAATTGCGATCAGTTTACAGCCGCCCTCCAGCAACAAATAACGGACCCACAGGTGCTGGCCTTGCCACGTGGCCTGGGTAACCTGGATCAACTCAGCGACAGCACCGACATTCTTTCCAAACAAAATCGCTTCCACCACTTCAAATCTCTCTTTGACCCAGGCAGCTCGCAGCTCGATTCGTAATTTTTCCAGTAGATACACCGTCTAACACCCGAAACACCCAAAATCAATTCAAAAGAACTTACGCGGTGAAGACTACAAAAGTCTCGTTCTTTCTGGAAGAAACATTGATTGACCGAAGACTTTTGTAGTCTGATTAAGGTTAGTGCATAAGTCCTATTCAGTAATGAAATGATTAGCACCCCAAAAATCTGCGTAATCTGTGTAATCTGCGGATTAAAAAGGAGAAATTATGACCGAACCAACCATCACCGTTTACGGCGCATACTGGTGCCCTGACTGCCGCCGTAGCAAACAATTTCTGGGGGAACACCAAATTCCATACAGCTGGATCGACATTGAGCAAGACGCCGAGGCCGAGCAATTTGTCATTCAAACCAACGACGGCAAGCGCATCATCCCCACCATTGTTTTTGAAGATGGTAGCCATCTCACCGAGCCTAGCAATGCGGACCTTGCCGAAAAGCTGGGGCTAAAAACAACTGCCAGCCGTCACCATTACGATCTCATCGTCGTGGGGGGTGGCCCAGCAGGGCTAACCACGGCACTTTACACAGCTCGCGAAGGAATCGACACGCTTGTCATTGAGCGAGCCGCGTTAGGTGGGCAAGCTGCCGCTACCGAAAAGCTGGACAACATGCCCGGCTTCCCGGAAAGCATCCAGGGCATCGACTTTTCCAACCGACTGCGCCAACAGGCGGAAAAGTTTGGCGTGGAGCTGCTGCAAGCGCAGGACGTCACCAGTATTCACAGTCACGACAATTACCACTGCATCACCACCGCAGACGGCAGCGAATACAGCGGCCAGGCATTGCTCATCGCCACCGGCAGCCGTTACCGCCGCCTAAACGTACCGGGCGAATCTGATTACCTGGGCGCGGGCGTTCACTTTTGCGCCACCTGCGATGGGCCGTTTTACAAGGGCAAGCAGGTGGCTGTCATCGGAGGCGGCAATAGCGCCACCGAAGAAAGTTTGCTGCTGACCAAGTTTGCCGACAAGGTAACAATTCTGGTTCGCGGCGAAGAATTTAAGGCGAGCAAAATCATTCAGGAAAGCGTGTTGAGCAATTCCAAAATCGAGGTTCGCTGGAATACAGAAGTGGCTGAATTTAAGGGCAAAGATTCAAAACTGAACCAGCTTCAGCTTGTAAATAACCAGACGGGTGACGAAGAACCTTTGCCAATTGACGGCACTTTCATCTTCATCGGGCTGGTGCCAAACAGTGCGTTTCTAGCTAACAGCGGCGTTCAGCTAGATGAGTGGGGATTTATCGTCACCGGGCATGATCTGGTACACGATGGGCCGCTGGCACAATTTGGCGGCCGGGAACCTTCGGCCTTGGAAACAAGTGTGCCGGGCATTTTTGCGGCCGGGGACGTACGGGCAGAAAGCACCAAGCAGGTGGCCAGTGCAGCTGGCGAAGGGGCGACGGCCGCTTTGCTCATTCGTGAATATTTGAAAACTGTATAGGTTTTTGCCACAGAGAGTACAGAGGAAAAAGAGCAAATCTCTGTGCGCTCTGAAGCAAATTTTCGAATACGGTCGTCTCTCATCATTTCTCTAGTTTGGGAAATTACAGGAGAGACGACCGTTTTTTTTGTGCCAGCTTCTACCCATTTATGAGCTAAACCTTAACAAAACCATTGCAGAACGGGTACAAAACAATAGGTTAGCCGTAATTCTGTGCAAAGGGTGAACAAAATTGCCCTCGCCAGAATATTGGCAAATAGAGTTTTGTGCGCGCAAAGCTAGAACATTTTACTAACTAACCTATTACAGAAATGGAGTAGAAGAACATCATGAAAAATTTGAAAACGCTTATCGTTATTTTGATTCTTAGTTTGGTGCTTGTGGCCTGCGGCGCAAGCGAAGAAGAATCAGCAGAGCCAACGGCCGAACCAACGGCTGCCCCAGTTGAAGAAGCTGCTGAAGAAGAGATGGATGAAGAAGAAGAAATGGGCTCCATCGTAGACATCGCCGTAGCAGACGGCCGTTTTACAACATTGGTTGCGGCCGTACAGGCAGCGGGTCTGGCTGAAACACTCTCCGGCGAAGGTGCCTTTACCGTCTTTGCCCCCACTGATGATGCCTTTGCCGCCTTGCCAGAAGGCACTGTAGAGAGCCTATTGGAAGACCCGGAAGGCGCGTTGACTGATGTTTTGCAGTACCACGTGGTTGATGGCAAAGTGAAAGCTGAAACCGTCGTAACGCTGGAATCTGCGACCACCCTGGGCGGGGAAGATGTGAGCATTACCGTTACTGATGGGAACGTCTTCCTGAATGAGACTACGCAGGTCATCATTACCGACATCGAAGCATCCAATGGCGTGATTCATGTCATTGATGCCGTTTTGCTGCCACCCAGCATGACTGCCAAAGAAGAAATGATGGATGATCTGCCCTCCATCGCTGAGATTGCTGTGGAAGACGGCCGTTTCACCACTCTGGTTGCTGCTCTAGACGCAGCCGGCCTGGTTGGAACACTCTCCGATGAAGGCGCATTCACCGTCTTTGCCCCAACTGATGATGCTTTTGCTGCCCTGCCAGAAGGTACCGTTGAAAGTCTATTGGAAGACCCAGCAGGTGGATTAACTGATATTCTGCTGTACCACGTTGTTGATGGTGCAGTAAAAGCTGAAAGCGTCGTGACGCTGGAATCTGCCACCACGCTGCAAGGTGAAGATGTAAGTATTGTAGTGAAAGATGGCAGTGTCTTCCTGAATGACACCGTTCAAGTCATCATTACTGATATCGAAGCGTCTAATGGCGTTATTCATGTAGTTGATGCTGTATTGCTGCCGCCCAGTATGACCGCTGAAGAAGAAATGATGGACGATCTGCCCTCTATCGCTGAAATTGCTGTAGAAGACGGCCGTTTCACGACGCTGGTTGCTGCCCTGACGGCCGCTGACTTGGTAGGTACTTTGTCTGGTGAAGGTGACTTCACCGTTTTTGCCCCAACCGATGACGCCTTTGCCGCGCTGCCAGAAGGCACTGTGGAGAGCTTGCTGGAAGACCCGACAGGCGACCTCACCGACATCCTGCTTTACCACGTTGTTGAAGGTGCAGTTGCTGCCGAAACTGTTGTGACGTTGGAATCCGCCACGACGTTGAACGGTGCTGATGTCACCATCACTGTTACTGAAGATGGCGAGGTATTCTTAAACGATACTGTACAAGTCATCATTACGGATATCCAGGCTTCAAACGGCATTATCCACGTGATTGATGGCGTCTTGCTACCCTAATCCAACCATTTTCCCGGAAACTGCCTGGAGCCTAACGTTTTGACAAACAGTTTCCGGGAAAATACAAAATATCAAACAACCTCGAACTTTGTTTGAGCTTTCCTCCTTCTGACGTAAATGCGTCCTGGCATCCCCAGGGCGCATTTGCTTTTTGTCCACCCTATCACTCCATCTTGTCCATATTTATAGAAAATATATTGACAAAATCTGTGCAATTGGTATAATTTCAGCTGTATCGGAGGTAATTCAAGATGAGCAAAACTGCAATGATATGGGGTGTTAATGGCGGCATTGGCCACGCCATCGCCACAGAATTACGGCAAAACGGGTGGGCGGTGGTTGGCATTTGCCGCCAGCCAGAAGAAACCAACGGCCTCACGGACTATGCCTTTGCTGCGGACGTGAGCCGCGAATTTGATGTGCAAACGGCCGTTCACGCCACCAGCTTAGAAGTAGACCAAATTGATCTCTGGGCATACGCCGTGGGGGATATTGAGACGACGCCCGTTGCCGTGCTAAACACCGAAAGCTGGCAACGCCAAATTGACGCCAATCTCACTGGCCCATTCCTGGCCACCAAGCATAGCCTGCCCCTGCTGGCAAAAGATGCCCATCTCATCTATCTGGGTGCAGTTAGCGAGCGATTGAAGTTACCGAAATTCTCCGCCTATGTGGCTGCCAAAGCTGGTCTGGAGGCATTTGTCGCTTCACTGCAAAAAGAACTGCGCGGTAAAAAGATCACCCTGGTGCGCCCCGGCGCAGTCGCCACGCCCTTTTGGGACAAATTGCCGCTGCGCCTGCCTAAGGATGCCGCTCCACCAGAAAAGGTTGCCAAACGCATTTTGTCCGCCTACGAAGAAGGCCACAGTGGGCAGCTTGATTTAGTTTAAAGATCATCTTTTTAACAAACCATAAGATTATTTCATAAGCTATCTAGATTTGTCATTCTGAATGAAGCGCAGCGAAATGAAGAACCCCGTTCAACTTGGTTGGGATGCTTCACCAGGTTCAGCATGACAATTGCAAATTGATACGCTCTCCCGAGTAGAGCATACTTGCTAAGGAAAATGTTATGCCTGTATTCGATTATAAATTTACCGTAGACGCGCCGGTAACGGCCGTTTCCAACTTCCACCACGACACCCGCATCCTGAAAAAACTGTCGCCGCCACCCATCTTTGTGCAAATTCACCGGTTTGAGCCACTGGGCGAGAGTTCCGAGGCGGAATTTACGCTCTGGTTTGGGCCGCTGCCGCTGCGCTGGCTGGCCGTCCATTCCAACGTCTCACCCAATGGCTTCACCGACACGCAGGCCCAAGGGCCATTGGCGCATTGGCAACATACACACAAGTTTACGGCCATTTCCCCCAATAAAACTGAAGTTCACGAACATATTGAATACCGTCACAAATCGGGCATGGCTGGGCTGCTAACCCGCATCCTGTTCAATAAACCCGGTCTGTGGGGCTTATTTACCGCCCGCAAACTGCTCACACGTTGGCACGTACGGCAGCAGCTTGCACAAGCACAAGTGGTTAGTGAGAAGTAAAAGATGCAAGTTGCAAGCAAACCTGCAACCAACCACCATCAACTAAAACTATGACTACTTCACCTCCCCACACCCTCGTCATCGGTGCAGGCATTGGCGGGCTGACAGCTGGGGTACTGCTGCTCAAAGCGGGGCATCGTGTAACTGTGCTGGAGGCACACGTTTACCCTGGTGGCTGCGCTGGCACCTTCTACCATAAGAAGTTCCGCTTCGATGCGGGTGCCACGTTGGCTGGTGGCTTTGCGCCTGGTGGCCCGCACGCCCGCGTGGCGGAAGCCCTCGGCCTCACTTGGCCCATCCACCCCGTTAATCCCGCCTGGGTGGTGCATTTGCCAGACGGCCGTTCCGTCACTCAATGGACCGACCCGCAACAGTGGCAAGCTGAGCGGCAAGCTGCCTTCCCCGGCACCGAACCATTTTGGCAAACGCTAGAAACGCTGGCGGATGTTTCCTGGGACGTGTCGTCACGGCCGTTTCCTTGGCCACCAGAATCGCTACACGATATTTATACCCTGGCCCGCGCCGTCTGCCCCAAAACTTTGCGCTCCCTGCCCTACCTGCTGCGTACGATAGGTAGCCTCATGTCTACAGACGATCCGCTTTTTCGCGCTTTTGTAGATGCCCAACTGCTCATCTCGGCCCAAACCACCAGCGATCAGGCCAACGCGCTTTACGGCAGCGCGGCACTGGATTTGCCCCGGCGCGGCGTGAACCACGTGCAGGGTGGCATTGGGGCCTTAGCAGACACATTGGTGAACTGGATTCGGCAAAATGGCGGCGAAGTTTTGTTTCGGCAACAGGTAACGCAGATTGAAATAGAAAACGGCCGTGCCAAAGCCGTCCGCACCAAAAAGGGTCTGTATCTGGAAGCAGACAACATTTTAGCCAACCTCACCCCCTGGGCCTTGCGGGATTTGCTGGGTGACAATGCCCCCGCCAGGCTAGCCCGCGAAGTGCAGCAGCGAGAAGCTACTTGGGGCGCATTTACCTTGTATTTGGGCGTGGATGCCGCCAAGCTGTCCTCAGCCAACGCCAGTCATCACCAAATTATTGTGGATGCGGAACGGCCGTTGGGCGAAGGTAATTCTGTTTTTGTCTCCATGTCTGACCCAGACGATGGCAAACGCGCCCCAGCAGGGCAAGGAGCCATTACCCTCTCCACCCACACGGCAATTGCGCCCTGGTGGCAGCTGCGCCACGGCGACAAAGCAGCCTACCACGCCCGCCGCGATGCGTACACCGAACGTTTGCTAAACGCGGCCGAGCTGGCCCTGCCCGGTCTGCGGAATGCCATCACGCTTTGCTTGCCGGGTACGCCGGTAACCTTTCAGTTTTACACGCGACGGCCGTCTGGCATGGTCGGTGGCTTTCCCCAGAAATCGATCTTGCAAGCGCGGGGGCCATCTACTGGCATCGAAAATGTGTGGCTGGTGGGTGATTCCATCTTTCCCGGCCAATCGACGGCTGGCGTAACGTTAGGTGGGATGCGGGTGGCAGCGTTGGTGGCAAGAATGAGTCGGTTGAAACGGCCGTTTCGCCTTTGGCAACCCAATCTATCACAACCGAATACGGCTAAATCCTAACGATAATTCTTGTCAACAGATTAAAAAGATTAAGAAAATCTGGTAAATACTTTGTTTCATAAAACAGTTAACATCAACCTCCGGGAGGTTTGGTCTGCGGCCTTACAAATTAGCAAAACCTCCCGGAGGATCATTCAAATCTGCGAAATCTTTGATTATCTAAACTTGCGGAGTAACCGATGGAAACATTCTTCAAATACCTCAATACTTTCCCCATGCCGCTTTGGCTAGCCATGATGTTTGCCCCCAACCACGCCCTCACTGAGCGGGCCAGCCGCTCCAGCAGCGTGTTGGGCATCGCTGCGGCGCATTATGTCTTGGCCATTATCAACGCGGTACGGCAAGACCAAAGCAGCAGTGGCAAGGTGAAGCTAGACATCATGAGCTTGGAAGGCGTACGCACCGGACTGAGCAGCCCGCATGGCGCTTTGGCGGGCTGGGCGCACATGCTGGCGCTTGATCTATTCACGGGTGCGTGGATATTCCGCCAATGCCGCCGCTTCAATGCGCCCAGCTGGTTACGCGTCCTTGCCCTTTTATTTACGCTGATGACTGGGCCATTTGGGCTGCTAATTTTCTTGCTCTGGTACGGCCGTTCCTTCGGCGAAGCACTCCCTATAGATTCCTAATTGCTCCAAATGTTATTGCCGAATGGGCAATATTTAACTTGACAATCCACATTTTTCTTTTTATCATTTCCGTCATTTGAATTAATTTAAATGATCAATTTCAGTTAAACAGCCAGATTTTACAGGCTGTTTGTAGGTGGTGACAGAAAAATGATCTTAAAATGGTTTCGGCGTCATTTCTTACTGATAGCAACGGCCGTTTTGCTATTCATCTTCCTCGTTTCGGCGACAGGAATTTCCCGATGTCACCAACAGGCCCGGACAGATTGTGACGGCCGTCCCCAAATCGTGTCTATTTCTTGGGGCGTTGTTTGCAATTATCAATGTTTTTAATAAATTCCGGTTCTTTGAGCTTTCATGGGGTTCGCATCTAATTGACACGAAAATTGGCGTTAATTCGGGTAAATTCGGTGCAAAAATCAGTTGAACCCCGCTATATCCTGAACACCCTAAATTCCCATATGGAGCGTGTATGTTTAACCACTTACCCACAACAATTGAAGAATTTGACGGCTGGACCTGGGAGCAAATGGCCCCCTTTTATGCTGAGTTGCAGCAACGGCCGTTGACCAGCGAAACGGTTTATCAATGGCTAGCTGACTGGAGCCAGATCACGCAGCTGCGGCAAGAAATGGGTGCGCGGCGACGCGTGGCCACCACCCAAGACACCCACAATGAAGCAGCTGAAGCCACTATGAACCAATATCTGGATGAAATATTTCCCCAAGCACAGATAGCGGAAAATCAGTTGGAAAAACGTCTCTTGGAAAGCGGACTAGAACCAGATGGGCTGGAAATTCCCCTGCGCAACATGCGTGCCGATGCAGAGCTGTTCACAGTTGAAAACCTGCCGCTCATTACCGAACAGATGAAGCGCGGCCAACTATATAATCGCATCATTGGCTCACAATCTGTCACCTGGGAAGGTGAAGAGTTAACGCTTACCCAACTTGCCACCAAGCTGGAAGACCCAGACCGCAACCTGCGCGAACGTGGCTGGCGGCTCAGTGCGGAACGCCGCCTGCAAGATCGCCAAGCACTCAACGAACTATGGGCAGAGCTACTGCCCCAACGGCACCAAATCGCCCAAAACGCGGGCTTCTCTGACTTCCGCGCCTATACCTGGCAACAAAAGAAGCGGTTCGACTACACGCCAGACGATGCGGCCATATTTCACCAGGCGATTGCCGATGTGGTGGTTCCGGCTGCTAGCCGCGTGTACGAGCGGTATCGGCAAAAGCTGGGTGTGGAAACCTTGCGCCCGTGGGACGTGCGGGCAGATGCTTATTTGTATGCGCTACCTGCCCTGAAGCCGTTCAGCAACAGTGAAGAACTTATCCAAACCTCCGCCACCATTTTCCGCCAGGTAGACCCAATTTTGGGTGATTATTTTGACATTATGCACCGAGAAAATTTGCTAGACATGCCTAATCGCAAAGGCAAAGCACCGGGGGCGTACTGTACCAACTATCCGGCATCGGAACGGCCGTTTATCTTCATGAACAGCACCGGCACTGGCTCAGACATCCGCACGCTTTTCCACGAAGCTGGCCACGCCTTCCACAACTTCGAGCGCAACAAACTCCCCTATCTGCCCCAAAAAGGCTCGCCAATGGAGTTTAACGAAGTTGCTTCAATGGCGATGGAGCTGCTCACCGTGCCGTACATCACAAAAAACAGCGAAGGCTTCTTCACCCAGGAAGATGCTGACAGCTGGTTTGTCACCCACCTGGAAAAAATTATCCTCTTCTGGCCTTACATGGCCGTGGTGGATGCCTTCCAACATTGGGCCTACCTGAATATTGATGAAGCCATCATTACTGAGAACGCCGACGCCAAATGGCATGTGCTTTGGCAAACATATCTTCCCCAAATTGATTTTAGCGGCTTTGAGGATGTGTTGGTAACTGGCTGGCACCGGAAGCAGCACATTTTCCGCGCTCCTTTTTATTACATCGAGTACGGTCTGGCGCAGCTTGGTGCCTTGCAAATTTGGCGTAACGCTATGCAAAATCAGGCAAAAGCGGTGGAAGATTATCGGCTGGCTCTGGCACAAGGCGGCACCCAAACCTTGCCTGACCTCTACCAAACCGCAAACGCTCAATTTGCTTACGACCATAACATGGTTGGCCAGATGATCGATTTGCTGGAAACTGAAATCGCCAAACGTATTTAATAATAAGCAGCGAATTTGCTCGAATTCTCGCGAAATACGGACTAATTCGTGACAATTCGTGTAAATTCGTCGCAAAATTAAATGGTATAATCGCCTCTGAACTCGAAGACCTTCCCGTTTGCACAACCAATATCAGGAGGCAATTATGCGATTGAAACGATTCTTCATCCTGCTGCTGCCATTTACTCTGCTGCTCGGCCTGTTGGCTATTGCCCAGCCTGCGCGTGCCTGTGGCGGACTTTTTTGCCTGGCCAACCCCATCGACCAAAACGCAGAGCGTATCATCTTCACCGACAATGGGGACGGCACGATTTCCGCCATTATCCAAATTCAGTACACCGGTTTTGACATTGATTTTAGCTGGATTTTGCCCATCCCCGTGCCGATTGAAGCGGATGCTGTGGAGGTGCCAGAAACGGCCGTTACCGCCTTCACTGAGCTGGAAACCATGACCAATCCCCAATTCATCCCCCCGCCCTTGCCCGACTGTGCTCTGGATGAGATGGTGGTGATGTCTGAAGCGGCCGAAGATGGCGGCGGGGTTGAGGTGTTTAGTGAAGGGGAAGTCGGCCCGTACCAATTTGTGGTTGTTGGCTCAGAAGACCCTGATGCGCTGGTCAACTGGCTGCGCGATAACCAATACGTGGTCGAAGACCCGATGATTCCCCTGATTAATGTGTACGTGGAAGAAGATTTTGTGTTCATGGCGATGCGGCTTCAGCCAGAGTTTGGCGTGCAGGATATTCAGCCGATCAAAGTGACCTATCCCTCAGAAAATCCAATGATTCCGCTGCGGTTAACGGCCGTTGCCGCTAATCCAGACATGGCCGTCCTCACCTGGTTCTTCGCCGAACAGCAAGCTGTTCCCGACAATTACGGCCATTTTGAGATTGACGACGACGAAATCACCTTTTTCACCTTCGGCGGGCACAATTACCGCACGCTCATGGGGGAAAAAGCAGACGAAATGAACGGCCAGGCATTCATCACGGAGTATGCTGCACCCACTAGCGAGCTAGCATTTAGCGATCCGCTGCTGCAAGAGCTGTCCAGCAAGCACAGCTATCTCACCCGCCTCAACACGGTCATCTCGCCCGAAGAGATGACGATAGACCCCGTCTTCCGCTATGAAGACCGCCCCAATGTGTTCAACATTCATGATCTCTCTAACACGCGCGGGCAGTATGATTGCGAACGGGAAGCAGGTGGCGGCATCTTGACGACGCTGTTCGGCAACAACAGCAGCAGCGCCACTGACGACGATGATGATGGCGGCCGTCCGGCAACGAACCAGCAAGATGAAGGATTTAACAATGGTCTGCTGGTGGGCCTGGGCGGTGCGGCCTTAGTGGGCGGACTGGTTGGGGCTGGGATTTTGATTGGTCGCCGCTCGCGTAAATCTGAAAGCTAGCATTTAATCCTGACAGAAGATGGCAACAACCGTTGTTAACATGAGTTCATGAACAATAAATCCAATCTTGAACCATTCATAGAAGTGACGGCCGTTTTCAACCGCTACCCCCAACCCATCCGCGACAAATTGTGGGAGTTGAGGGCGTTATTGTTGGAAACGGCCGTTGCCACCCCCGGCGTTGGCAACATTGTAGAAATCCTCAAATGGGGGCAGCCCAGCTACCTAACCGTGAAACCGAAAAGCGGCACCACCATTCGGCTGGATGCCTACAACGTCAACCAAGGGCAAATTGCCCTGTTTGTCCATTGCCAAACCAGCCTCATCGCCACTTACCGCCAGCGGCACCCCCACCTCACGTACGAAGGGAGTCGCGCCCTTATTCTGGATGCCCACGCTCCCTTACCCACTACCGCCCTGCGCGACTGCATCCAGTTGGCACTCACCTATCACCAACGCAAGTAACCCACCGAAAGCAGAGGAAGTCATAAATGGCCGTAAACGCTCCCCAACAGCAAGACCCTATCCTAATCAACTGGCTGCTGGATTCTGATCCTGCAATCCGCTGGCAGGTGCTGCGTGGCCTAACCGACGCACCAGACGAGGTCGTCGTGGCTGAACGCGCCAAGGTGGCCACCGAGGGCTGGGGGGCACAGCTGCTTGCCCAGCAGGGAGCTGATGGCTCTTGGGCAGGCGTGGCTTTCAATCAGAGCTGGAATTCCACCATGCACGTTTTGACGCTGCTGCGGCTGTTCGGTCTTGACCCAGCTAGCGACGCAGCGCAGCGGGCTGTAGGGTTGGTGCACGATAACGTACGGTGGCGCGGCTGGGATTGGGACGGCAACTGGCGCGGCCTCGATTTTGTCGGCAATCCCTTTTTCGCTGGCGAGGTAGAGCCGTGCATCAACGGGCAAGTGGGAGCCAGCGGTGCTTACTTCGGCCAGGACATCCAGCGCATTATTGACCGTTTGCTCACCGAACAGCTGCCCGATGGCGGCTGGAACTGCGAAGCGGAAAACGGCTCGACCCGCTCGTCGTTTAACACCACTATTTGCGTGCTGGAGGCATTGCTAGAATATGAACTGACTGGCGGCAGCAATCCTGCCATAACGGAATCCCGCCTGCGCGGGCAGGAATATTTGCTAGAACGCCACCTCTTCAAGCGACACTCCACGGGCGAGGTGATACGGCAAGACCGCAAGGGAGGAGCAGCTTTTACCAGCTTCGCGTTCCCCACCTGGTGGCATTACGACGTGCTGCGCGGCCTAGACTATCTGTGCCGCGCCAACATTTCCCCCGATGCTCGCCTGGCTGACGCGATTGAGTTGGTGCAGTCCAAGCAGGATGAGAACGGCCGTTTCCCACTCGAAACCTTCTACCCTGGCACCATGCCCATCAACCTGAGCGAACGCGAAGGCCAGCCCAGCCGCTGGAACACCCTACGCGCCCTACGCGTTTTGAACTGGTATTTTGCCCCATAAAAATCAGAAAATTGTTGGTACGGCCGCTCCTCACCAGCGGCGGGCGAACAATGGTACAGGGTGCGCTAGCCTGGCTGTGGGCGCGGCATAAAATCACCATTCCCGTCGTTGGCTTTCGAACGGCGGCACAAGTTGAGCAATCCGCCAAAGCCCTCCAATGAAATGCTCGATCCAGAAACCATGAACACCATCGCCAAAACACTGCACCGATAGAACGGCCGTATCCCCTTACAAACCTTCTATCTTGGCACCATGTCCCTCAGATCCTCACCCTAAACGAAAGCAAAGGCCAACCCAGCCACTAGAACACCCGCCGCCCTGAGTGTACTGTATTAGTATTTTGCCCGATAAGAAAAGTAGGGCACTACTAAATATGACTCTTACTGGTCTACTAAGCGGCGTCACAAAATTTACCCTCCAACACAGCGATATTGGTGGCTACACAACTATCTCGCTGCCGTTGCTAAGATACGAACAAAAACAGCCTTTTTTAGCAAAACGCCAGCTATTGAAGTTTGGCATTTTTCAAGAAAGCTTGTGACTAATGTAGATTCTAGCTACATATCACTTTGAACATTAAAAAAAGAAGGTTGGGCATCAACTCCGATAAAATTGTTTTGACGAACAAACATATCAAGGAGTAAATGATGCCAAACAACCTTCAAACCTATCATAAAACGTTGACCCAACTTTGCCAATGGTTGCCAAAAGAACGGATAACGCGATTGCGAAATATGGCGTTGCTGATGTTGGGCTTGCAGTTGAGTGGGGCAGTCAACCTGCCTTTGGTGGTGCGGAAATGGCCGTTGCCGGGAAAAATACCAAGCCTGACCAACCGCTTGCGCCGCTTTTTGAATAATAAGCATCTCCATGTTCGAGATTGGTATCATCCATTGGCGCAACAGTTGGTACGCTCCTTTGCTGGACGAGACATTCGCTTGGTGATTGATTGCACGAAAGTTGGCTTTCATTTTCGGATGATGATGATTGGCATGGCCTACAAAAAACGAACACTGCCCCTGGTTTGGAGTATCCACAAAGGCCGAAAAGGGCATGTTGGTCTTGAGGAGCAGTTGAAGTTGTTCAAGTATGTCCAAACGCTGCTGCCAGCCAGAGCGCAGGTGTGGGTCATGGGAGATGCTGGCTTTGAATCGATTCACCTGGCTAGCTGGTTGCGTCGTCAAGGTTGGTCGTTTGTCATTCGACAAAACGGCCGTACCCAAGTGCGTTGGCAAGGACAGCCATGGGTGAAGTTGAGTCAATTGCCAATAGAAGAAGGCGAAACCCGCGCTATTGGCTGGGTGCGCGTCACCGCCAGCTATGATGTAGGCTGGTATTTCTTGGTTTTGCACTGGGAGCAAGGCGAAGAAGACTCTTGGTATCTTCTTAGCAACCACCCTTCTGTCGGCCAACTGATTCGTTATTACAAAATGCGGATGTGGATTGAAGAAATGTATGGTGACATGAAAGGTCATGGGTTTGATTTGGAAGCGACTCATCTTAATGATTGCGACCGCATTTCTCGCTTGGTTTTGGCCGTTTGTTTGACCTTTGTTTGGGTCATCACTTTGGGCAGTTGGGTTGTGAAACGCGGGTTTCGTCATTTGCTTGACCATAAGAGTCGTCGGGACAAAAGTTATTTTCGTTTGGGCTGGGACTGGATTGAGCGTTGTTTACGCTTGGATCTCCCTGTTCCCATCCATTTTGTCCCCTATTTTTGAAAGTGATATGTAGCTAGATGTAGATTTATCGGATGCGGTTAAAAATTGTGGATAGCTTGGCTCTAAGCCGACAAGCTCCTGTGTATGCTCTCGTGGTCACACACAGAAAAAGATCACACCCAGATTTGTCTCTTAGATTGCCAAAAAACGTCCAAAATAATATACTGACTTAAGCCAGTATTTTGAGGGAATCTTTAATCCTCTAGGTCTTATTTATTCTACATACCCTGAACCCTTTATTTATTAACCAATCACTCGTATCTAGAGAAACCCATCAATGAACGAAGAACAAAAGCCAAAACCGGGACGAAACAAGAAAATTTACACTTTTTTTATTTTTTTAGAACTGTTAGTTGTGTTCATTGCCGGGATATTCGGCGACCAATTGGCAAATTCATTTCAAATTTCCACAGGCACAATAATTGTTGGTACGGTTTTGTGTTTAGCCCTACTCTATTTAGTTACACTTACACGGATCAATCTCGAAAATAATAATTCTCTTTTGCCTAAATCTTTGAGAAAATTTACCCCTAGCAAGATAGTAACTCTATTTCCTGCAACAATTCTAATTGGGATGTTGGTTACTTTTATATCAATTTCCCTATTAGAAAATGAACTGATGCGTATCCCTGGACTGGGAAAAGTATGGACTTACGAAATTTTGAGCTACCTAATTTGCTTTATCTTTTTATATCGAATCAGCGTAGTAAATCGAGATTTTTTAACAGTTTTTCTTTGTAGTGTTGGCTTTTCATTAGGCATTGCAGCTATCACGCTTCTCATGAGACCCTTTGATAATCACCCCCTTGCTACAATGGGATTTGGCTTTATTGTTGCACTTTTACTAACGTTGATCCTGAGATCTTCAGCAATTCAAAAGATGTTTACTAGTGTCAGTCAAGCTATTCGTGGAGAATAATACTGAATCACAAACTTACTTGTCCAGCTTAGCTCCAAGGTACCCCATCCCTTACTTTTAGTGAGGCTTCAAACAGGAAATATTTTTCATAGCTACGGTTAGTGTCTCCACCTACCGCTACCATCAATCTCCCTTGAGTAATGGTTTGTTAAATATACTCACGTCTACGCAGGCCATTTTCATCAGCAAATTCAAAAAGACATGATGGGACACTGGCAACAGTACAAAAGAAGTAAAGCATAAAGCCATCGCGCCCTCATCCTAAAAGTGGTAAGATACGCGCCAAGCTATAAGCCCAACCCAACTTGAAGGAACAACATATGCGACTGATAGTAGACGAACGGCCGTATCCTTACGAACCCGGTGACTCTCTGCTGATCGCGATGCTGCGGGCGGGCGTTCAGCCGACGGGGGGTGGCTGCTTGTGCCTGGGTGGCGACTGCAACAACTGCCTGGCCACGGTGGATGGCGTCAGCTACGTGCGCACTTGCCAAACAGCGGCCAAACCGGGCGTGGTTGTCCAGCGGCATCATCTGCAAAAGTATCCCCCCCTGCCAGAAGAAGATCGCGCCATGCCCACCGTGCCAGCCCGCAACCTGTTTTGCGATGTGGCTGTCATTGGCGGGGGTGAATCGGGGCAAACGGCCGTTGCTGCAGCAGAAGCCGCTGGTAAGCGCGTGATTGTGCTGGAAGCGGCTAACGGCCAGGAAGCAATTGGCATTTACGATGGCCCACTGGTGGTTGCCCACACCGAGACTGAAACACTGCGCGTTCACGCCCATGATGAAATCATTGTGGCCACGGGCGCAGCAGAAATCATGCCCATCGTGCCAGGGTCTGAACTGGCGGGGCTTCTCACCAGCCGAGCGGCGGAGAAGCTGGCTCAGGCGGGTCTTGATTTGGGACGAATGGTAGCCGTGGGTACGCCCCCTGTCGGCGTGGATTGCGAATTAGCTGAAGGTGAATTGATTCGCTTTGAGGGGGCAAACGGCCGTCTCCACACCGTCATCACCCAAACCAAAGATGGACAGGAACGGAGGTATGCGTGCGATACGGCCGTTCTCGGTCTTGGCCTGCATCCCCGCAACGCCCTGCTGCGGATGGGGCACGGCTTGCCTGTCCGCGCCGTCGGCGACGCGGCGAGGGATTCGGATATTCCCACCTGCCCCAGCGAGGGGATGGTTTGCCCGTGCGAAGGCGTCTCCGTGGCGGATTTGGAGGCGGTTTGGGACCAAGGGTTCCACGAGATGGAGCTTGTTAAGCGCGCCACGCTGGCTGGCACCGGCACCTGCCAAGGCTCTGTTTGCCTGCCTTATTTACGCAGCTTTTTGCAGAAAAAAGGGAAGACGTTGCAGCCCTCATTCACGGCCCGCCCCGTCATCCGGCAGATAACCATTGGCGAAGTTGCCGCAGGCGCACATCATCACGCCACCCCGCGCACCGCGCTTGATGGTGAACACCGCCGCCTGGGGGCGCAGATGGAGCGCAGCGGCGGCTGGTGGCGACCGTGGACCTACGGCGACCCGGACGGCGAATATTGGGCCGTGCGAGAAGCCGTTTCTATTATGGACGTGAGCACGCTGGGCAAAATGATCGTCTCCGGCCCCGATGCACTGCCATTTTTGGAGCGTCTGTATCCCACCAAGGTTGCCACGATTAAAGACGGCCGTTCCCGCTACGTTCTCCTGCTCAATGAGCGTGGCTACGTCTTCGACGACGGCATGATCTGCAAAGAGAGCGACACCCGCTACACGCTCACCTTCACCAGCAGCGGCGTCAACCATTCCGAGATGTGGCTGCGCGACTGGGCCAGCAGTTGGAGCCTGGATGTTCACATTTTGAACCAAACGATGTCGCTGGGCGCAATCAACGTCACTGGGCCATTGACCAGACAACTATTGGAAAAGGCAGGGATAGCTAATCTGCCGGGCTGGCTGGGCCACCAAAAAGGAGACGTGGCAAGCGTGCCTTGCCACATTTTCCGCCTCAGCTTCACGGGCGAACTTTCTTACGAACTCCACCATCCGGCTGAACATTCGGTAAAGCTGTGGCGCACGCTGCTGGAACTGGGGCAACCACTTGGCATACGGCCGCACGGCATGGATACACTCCTCCGCCTGCGGCTGGAAAAAGGGCATGTCATTGTCGGACAAGACACCGATTTCGACTCCACACCCCGCCGCATTCACCACGATTGGGCAGTGCGGCTGGACAAGCCACAATTTATTGGTCGCCACGCCGTGGGCCGCACCAACAAAATCCCACTGGACAAAATGCTGGTTGGGCTGGAACTGCCCGACGGCCCGGCTCCCATCGAAGGGGCCGTCATCTGGCACGATGGCGCGTATGCCGGATACGTAACCTCCAGCGCGTACTCTCCGGTGCTGGGCAAGGTGGTGATGCTGGGCTGGCTCTACACGTTTAATGGCAATTTACCAGAGGCGGTGACGATAGACGGCCGTATCGCCCGACGCGTCCCACTACCCTTTTACGATAAGGAGGCTCGCCGTGCCAGAGCTTAAACGCATTGCCGCCACGCGCATCGTGGCAAACCCCAACGCGCTAGACAGTGCCGATGTGCCCCAAAGCTCCCTCGCGCTCCGCTTTGCTGCCGACGAGCTATTTATCACCCCACCGCTGCAAGATGAGAACATCATCCTGGCGCACGATCCACATGCTATTCTCGTCCGCGAGGGTGGTTTCGCCGGAACGTGGCTGCCCGCAGACAAAGCAGCTGAGTTTTTGGCGCGAAATTGTGAGTGGGAGATTCCAAACGGCCGTCCCACATTTGCTCAAGGAGCCGTCGCTGATATTCCTACCAAGCTGTGGCTAGAGGAAGACCAGATTTTGTTCATTGTCCCCGCTCCCTACGCCCACGATTTTGCTGAACGGATGAAAGATTAAAAACTACCATGAACGAATTCCAAGAAAAATTAGTCAACTTCAAATGGCATGAGCCGAAGAAAAGTTACGACGTGATTATCATCGGCGGGGGCGGGCATGGGCTGGCGACGGCGTACTACCTGGCGACGCGGCACAACATCACCAACGTCGCTGTTTTGGAGCGAAAATATATCGGCGGGGGCAATTCTGGCCGCAACACCACCGTCATTCGCTCCAACTACGGCATCCCGGAGGCGGTGCGCTTTTATCAGCGCAGCGTCGATCTGTACGCCAAGCTCGAAGAAGAAACCGAGCGGTGGATCATGCACAAGCAGAAAGGGATTTTGTGGATGGCCCACAGCGAAACGGCCGTTCGTGCCGAAAAAGCCCGCGCGGAAATCAACACTGCTTTCGGAGCCAAAACAGAGTACGTCACCCCCCAACAAATCAAAGAAATCTGCCCAGAGCTAGACATTTCTGGCGGCGGCGTTTGGCCTGTCATGGGCGGGTCTTACCATCCAGAGGGTGCCACCGCCCGCCATGACCGGGTAAACTGGGCCTTGGCCGAAGGGGCCATGAAACGCGGGGTGCATATTCACCAAAGAACGGCCGTTACCGGCCTCATTCAATCTGGTGACAAAGTAATTGGCGTGGAAACCAACAAAGGCCCCATGCACGCCAACATTGTGATGAGTGCCGTTGGGGGGCATGTAACCAGCCTGGCGGCGATGGCCGGGCTGCGGTTGCCTATTCGCACCCACCCGCTGCAAGCATTCGTCACCAACCATTACGAGCGCACTTTTGACCCTATTGTCTTTTCCAGTAGCCTGCTCTTTTACGTGTCGCAAACGGCACGGGGCGAGATGCTGATGGGTGCCGAAATTGATCGCCAGCCGAGCTACTCTTACCGTTCTGGGTATCACTTTTTGCAGGGCTGCGCCTTCCGCGCCATGACGCTGCTGCCCTTCATGCGCCAACTGCGCGTTTTGCGCCAATGGACCGGCGTCTGTGACATGAGCCCGGATTATTCGCCCATCATGGGTTTCACCGGGGTCGATGGCTTTGTTATCACCACCGGCTGGGGCACCTGGGGCTTCAAGGCCATCCCGGCAGGCGGTGAGCAGATGGCCCAACTCATCGCCACCGGCCAAATACCGGAGCTAATTGCACCATTCAGCCTGGATCGCTTCGCCAAAGACCGCACGATGGCGGATCGCGGTTCGGCGGGAACACATTAACTGTAATCAGTAGGTCAGTAATCAGTTTTCGGTAATACCCTACTGATTACTGACGCTCTGAAAACTGAATACTGAGAGGAAAAATGAGCATCCAAATCCCTTGCCCACACTGCGGCAAACGGCCGCTTGAAGAATTTGCTTTTGGTGAAATCTTTGACGTGCCGGAGAGCATCACCGACCCAGACGTGCGGGACATTGACCGGGCCTTCATGCATAACAACCCAGAAGGGCCACGGCGCGAAGCGTGGTTCCACACCTACGGCTGCCGCCGCTGGGTCTACCTCACCCGCGATACCCGCACGGACCAAATTTTGTAAACAATGAAAACGGCCGTTCCACCACTCTATTTTTTACAACAGAGGAGGAGGATGGCAGTACGGCCGTAATCAGCCCTCAACTTCTCAAGGATTCCTCCACGCGATCTAGCCATTCATGCGTTAGCAAATTGAACAATACGGGCTGCTCCATATGCGCCCCATGCCCTGCCCGATCCAGCACAATGTAGGTAGCACGTGGGTAACGTTTCGCTAGCTCACCTGCCTGCTCATACCCCGTCACCGAATCGAATTTGCCCGTCACAATCAAAACAGGTTTTTCATATGGCTCCGGCAATTCATCGACCTGAAAAGAAAATTGGTAATTCTCGCCCAAGAGTGCCATCTTTGCCTGGTCTGCTTTTTGCAAGCCCCCCAAAATCTCCCCTTGGCGGGCAATGACCGCTTCTTCATGAACCACCAAAATCGAAGCAAACATATCGGCAAAGGGCTGGGGGTATTGGGCAAAGTGGGCGGTGTCCTGACCAAAAATGCGATGTTCTGGCAGCAAGCGTTCGGCTCCACGACCCATTGCTGGAACCAGCAGCAGCATCCCTGCCACCTGCCCAGGCCGCTTGTGCAAAATGCCGCGCGCGATGTAGCCACCATACGAAAAACCTGTGAGCAGGAACGGCCGTTCCCCAATCACCTCATTCACAAAAGCCAGCATCACCTCCAGCACGTCATCATTGCTATTGATCCAGCTACCGCCACGCGTCAAACCCATCCCCGGCAGGTCTACGTAAATACGCTGAAAGCCAGTGCGCGTGCCGTAAATCGGCTCAAAGGCCGCGACCATCGCTTCATGGTCAGTGGGACGGCCGTGTAGCATCAGAACTGGCACGCCCTCCCCCTCAACACAGTAATGTAGCGACAAATCCTTTAGATGAAATTTCATACCTGCCTCCTAGCGAATAAATTTTCCCAATTGTATTTACTATATTTAATTAAAGCAAATACTTGTTTTTTCATTTTTATTCGCTACCAGAATTGTTTTTCAGCAACAAGGAGGCTATACTTTGGCACATGAACAAGCGAAAATACAATCAGGTTTGTGCTTTATCCGCTTCTTTGGACCTCATTGGGGAACGCTGGACCTTGATGATTGTGCGGGAACTGCTGTTTGGGGAGCGTCGCTACACCGATATTCTGCGCGGCACGCCGGGGCTGGGAACAAACTTATTGGCCCAGCGCTTGAAGGAGATGGAAGCAGCCAATTTGATCCAACAGTGCAAACTGCCGCCACCTGCTGCCTCTTCGGTGTATGAATTGACGGCATACGGCCGTACCAGCCTCACCCCCATCATCCGCGCCCTCACCAACCTGGGCGTGGACTTTTTACGCTATCCCCCAGACAAAGACCAGTTTGTCCCAGCCAGCTCCACGATGGGCGCATTGAGCAAATTCTTCAAGCGAGAACCCGTCGGCAGCTACAGCGGTGCGGCAGAATTTCGCACCCAACATGATGTGTTCCACTGCGCCATCGAAGATGGGCAGATGACGGCTCTGGGCTTTGGCACATGGCCGCAGGGAGAACTGGTTTTGCTGGCGGAAACGGCCGTTTACATGGGTCTCATTGTCGGCTACATCACCGTCGCCGATGCGCTGGCCAACGGGGAACTGACAATCCTCACTGGCTCCCCCGACCAGGCAACAGCCTTTTTTGCCCAGTTTGAAGCCGCCTTTGATCCGCTCTAATGCGTTAGTTAGCCCCAAGCTGGGTGAGTTCACGGGTTAAATTGGCAGCAACGGCCGTATCCCCCCATTCCTGCATTTGCTCTGTAAAATAGAACGGTGATCGCGCCAAGAATTTTTGCAAAACGGCCGTTCGCCCCACCCCATACGCCTCATCCGGCACAAAGCTGTACTCCTGCCGGATGGCTTGAGCATAAGCGTCGTACTGCTCCGACGGTGCGCTCAGAATTGCCAAATCGGCATCCAGCATCACCCAAACGTCAAGATCGGCAACGGCCGTTTCGTGCGTTTTTGTCGCCAGAATCAGCTGGCGCACTTTGGCCAGCATTTCATCTGGCACGCCCAACGGCCGTAAAACACGCTCGGCAAAAGCAGCACTTTCGGCTTCGTTATCGCTGCGGCGCGGGTCGTACACCACATCATGGAACCAGATGGCAAGCTGAACGGCCGTAAAGTCCACGGCTACTTCGCGCAACTGCTCCGCCACGTCCAGCGTGTATTCGATGTGCGTTAGATTGTGGTAGAAACGGCCGTCTGCCCCATGCGCTGCCGCCAATCTCTCCCAAACATTTGCAGCGGCATCATCTTCAATCCCCAAATCCCGGGTCAACACCAACCAGCGTGATTTCATCCCTAGGCGTTCTCAGCACCCTACGCACCACGCGCAGCTTTGGCCTGGGCAATCACTCTCTCAATTTGGGCCAGGTGCCCCTGATCATGGCTATAACCATACACAAACCGCACGTAGGCATCAATCCGGCCCAGCCGCTCGCTCATTTTCACATTGTCCAGGTACGGTTCATCCGGCCACATCTCCAGGCTGGCCAGCCGCATCCGTCGGCTTTCTTCTAGCCGCTGGCGGCATTGCGCCACGGTTTTTACGGTTTGCCAAGGAACTTCACTGCGGGAACGGCCGTCTCGCACCACGCCCCTGGCCATCTCCGCTGCCAACGCCGCCCCTTCCTCCGAAGAAGCCGTTACGTGCACAATCAAATGTCCCAAATTCCAGGCCAAATCCGTATCCGCCTCATCTTCAGCATAGGGATCGTTGGCCTCTGGGTCATTTGGTTCAAATACCACATCAGCATCCGTACAATCTGCCAACAGGCCAAGCTGGTAATCAATAATTTCGTTCGTCAAATCCCGCAAATCGGCCACCGTCAAATCGGCGACAAGTTCGGCATAGCTCATCTCTTTATTGCGAACCGGGGTAAAATCTAGCATCAATCTTTGTCCTTTGTCTTATTTGATCAAATAAAACATGCGACTTGCTGGGAGAAATCGCATGTTTTGATTGTATCACTCAAACTATTCCCAACCGTAGGGAAAGCTACAAATTCTTTATTCGCAGCTAACGTTATCCACAAATTGCCAGGTGTCCGGGTTGTTAGAGCCGCCACCTTCTGGCCAAACGGCCAAATCACCAATGAACAACACTTGCATCATCATGCCAAATGGATTGGCTAGCGAGGCCATTTCTGCCGAGGCATCAATTTGCATTTCTATCACCCACTGGCCAGTCTGTTCCCCAATTGCGGCCGTCCAGTTGCTGCTGCTGTAATTTGTATCCCAGGCGTTGCCATCACTGTTGGAACCAATGCCAGCCTGTACCTGCGCCGTACCGTCTCGCACCACAAAGAAGAAGCGATCGGCCGTATCCGGGTCGCCTCGATTCCCGGTGGTGTCAAAATAAAGTCGCATCGCGTCGGACTGATCGACCGTAGGATCGTTGATGAGGAAGGCCAGGTACAAATTCGTTGCGTCTCGCACAAAGTAGACCTGTACCAAATCACTGTTGTTGTCAGGCGGGAAGAATTCGATCAGCGGCGCGCCTGTCCATTCAGCCGGGTTAAAAATGCCGTCGATGATTGGCGGGGTGGCAATACAGCTCAACTGCGGGTTTGGCAGCGGCGTATTGGTTGCTGTTGGTGTGATAGTTGGCGTATTGGTTGCCGTCGGTGTGATGGTCGGCGTAGGTGAACTGGTCGCCGTTGCCGTGTGGGTCGGCGTAGAGGAAGGTGGCGGTGTGTTGGTCACCGTCGGCGTATGGGTGAACGTTGGCGTGGTGGACGGCTGTGGCGTGTTGGATGGCGTTACCGTAGCAGTGGGTGTCCCTGGGGTGGATGTTGCCGATGGCGTTTCGGTCACAATCGGCGTCGCCAACGGGTCGGTGCCCTGCGAAATTTCCACCACGTCATTCACACCATCCCCATCACTATCGGCCAGCAGTGGGTTCGTGCCGTACTGATTTACTTCCTGACCATCAGGAATCAAATCTGAATCTGTATCGGCTGAATTGGGATTCGTGCCAAGTTCCAACGCTTCAATGCCATCGTTCAAGCCGTCCCCATCGGTATCGGGGTTGTTGGGGTCTGTTTGCACGATGTTAGTCTCCTGAGCGTTGCTCAGTCCGTCGCCATCGGCATCACCTTCAATGGCAGCCGTCGCCGCAATGGCCGTAACCGTTTGGAAATTGCTGGCAGCAACGGCCGTTTCCGTCCCAGCCACGTCTACAGCCACCGTTGCCGTCGCCCCCGTGCGACCAAAAAAGCCATTTTCCCCGAACACCAGGGCTAAAAAGCCGATGAAGCAAGCAAAAGTCACAAGGAAAATGAAAGCATACATCAGCCAGGGAGGAATGGCAGAGCCAGCCTGCGCTTCGCCAGACATTGTTTGACGACCGCCTGCGGCCGAAGCCACAGCCACCTCAAATGGATACAGCTCACCGCTGCCCATCCAGCTAGAGCGTTCCGCTTCTAACGCCAATTCTACATTGGCAACCTGCCCCGGCTGCAATCGAATCCGACCCCGCTCCCCTTTGAAGCGCAAACCGCCTTGCCGATCGCGCGCCACCACGCTGAAATCGCCGGGGGCATTCCCGGTATTGTGTACCGACACCGTCACGCTGCCCGGCAATCGCACCTGGTTTGGTTCCATATTGGCTTCAAAAGCCACAAAGGTGCCGATAATCAGCGAAGCAGAGGTGCCAGCCTTGGCATCTGGATGCTGCTGCGAAACCAGCTCAATGCGGAACCGCTGCCGTCCAGTTGGCGTGCTGCGGTGCTTGGGCGGCCGAATAGTGATGGTGAGCTGAATAGTCTCCCCAGCAGGCAGATTGCGAAACTCACCAGGTGGCGTGGCCCAATTACCGGGCAGGCCATGAACCCGCACGCTCACGCGGTCATCCACTGGGCTGCGGTTGACCACTTCAACCTTAAATTGCACCTGCTGACCCGGATCAGCCGTGATCTGATCGGTGGGCAAGAAAAGCCCCAGCGGTTCAGATGTGGCAATTTGGGTCGGTGTCATTTGCGGGGTCGTCCCACCCATAGACGGCCGTTCCTGCTGGTAGGTCGGTTCTTCTTGCTCAAAAACGGCAATCTCCGGCCCCTGTAGCGTTAGTTCGTAAGGGCCAATGCGAATGCGCGAACCAGGCGCAACTGGTGTGGGGTCTTCTGCTCGCAGGCGGCGATCGTTCAAAAACGTGCCGTTGATGCCGCCGAGATCAACCAGTTCCCAGCCCAGTGCCGTTGCTTGCAACCGTGAATGATGGCGCGACACGCCCTCGGCGGGCAGCACAATCTCATTGTCAGCGTGGCGACCTAGCGTGATGACTGCTTGCGTCAGTGGCACAGTGCTGGGCGGGTGACCGGGCGTATTGATTATGAGTTCGTGCCCTGGTGGCGGTTCGGCCACCCGTTCTAAAATATTCATCTCCTCGCGGAGCATAATCTGCGTAGGTGCGCCTTCCAGAGCCACCATCGCACTGCGCAACGCATCGGCCATCTCGGCCCCATCGGCATACCGATCATCTGGCTCTTTGGCCAGCGAGCGCACTAAAACGGTGTCAATAATGGCCGGAATATCGCTGCGGATTTCGCGAGCAGGCGTGGGCATCTCGCCACGGGAATGCACCGCAATGGCATCGGATAGCGTTTTGAATTCAAACGGCAGTCGGTTGGTAAATAGCTCGTACAATACCACACCGAGTGCGTATAAATCGGCACGGCCGTCTAGCGGATCGCCCTTGCACTGTTCAGGAGACATATAGGTGGGTGTACCAAGCGTGGTGCCGCTTTGGGTCAATTGCGAGCCTTCTTGCAGCTTCACTAGGCCAAAATCGGTGAGCAGGGCGCGGAAAGGCTGTTCGTCCGGCTCGTCGGGGCGGTTGAGCCGCTTGAGCATGATATTGCCGGGCTTAATATCTCGATGCACAATGCCGCGTCGGTAAGCGTAGTCAAGTGCTTCTGCAATTTGGGCACCAATTTGGAGGCTTTGCGCCAGCGGCAAAAATTTTCGCATCCGCTGCAGCCGCCGCAAATGATCCCGCAGGCTACCGCCGTTTACAAATTCCATGGCGATAAACAGCCCTTCGGGCGAGTCGCCGAAGTCGTAGATTTGTACGACAGAGGGATGATCCAGTTGGGCAGCAGTGCGGGCTTCCTGGATAAGGCGAGCCCGGAACTCTTCCTGGCGGGCAAAGTGGGAATGCATCAGCTTAAGTGCCACCTGCCGATCCAAATTTACATCGTAGGCACGGTAAACCGTACCCATGCCGCCATCGCCCAGCAAGGATTCCAGCCGGTAACGGCCGTTTATCGTATGACCGATCAGCGTGTTAGACATCTTCCCTCCTACTGCAAAATGGCGCGCGCACTCTTGACAAACAACTCCACATCCGCTGCTTGAATCCAGTAATGCGTCACGGCCCGGAAGCGGCGCGAATAGCCACCCGACAGCCAAATGTTGGCCTCGTCGCGCAGCCGCTGCACAAACTGGTTGGGTGTTGCAGGAGAAGATTCACCCAACTCAAAAAAGAGCATATTGGTCTTTACCAGCTCAGGTTGAACGCTTAGGTTAGGAATTTCTGCCAGACCCTCGGCCAGCATTTTGGCATGAGCGTGATCATCAGCCAGCCGCTCCACCATCTCGGTGAGGGCCACAATACCCGCAGCCGCCATCACGCCCGCTTGGCGCATTGCCCCGCCTACCAGCTTGCGGGCACGGCGAGCCTGCTGAATGAAATCGGCCGAGCCACACAACACCGAGCCAACCGGGGCACACAGCCCCTTGCTCAAACAAAAGGTGACAGAATCAACGTGTTGGGTAATTTCTTTAGGGTCCAGATTCAAAGCAACAGCCGCATTAAACAGCCGCGCCCCGTCCATATGCACAATCAGCTTATTTTTGGTGGCAATGTGGCGTATTTGCTGGAAATAGTTTGGCTCGATGGGGTAGCCACCTTTGGCACCGTAACTGTTTTCCACGAGGATGAGGCGGTTGCTGGGGTAATGCGGGTCGTCCGGGTAAATAGCCGCTTCGACCGCTGCTAAATCCATACGGCCGTATTGATCCGTTGGCAGTGGATTCGGCATAATGCCACCCAAAACCGCCATGCCACCAGCTTCGGCGCGATAGGTGTGCGAATCTTCCCCCACAATTGCACCATCACCGCGACGGCCGTGCGCCAAAATAGCAGCTAAGTTTCCCATCGTGCCGCTAGCAATAAACAAGCCTGCTTCTTTGCCTACCATCTCAGCAGCCAACGCTTCTAGCTTGTTTACCGTAGGGTCTTCACCGTACACATCATCCCCTACGGGGGCGTTAGCCATTGCCTGCCGCATAGCAGGGGTTGGCCAGCTTACCGTATCGGAACGAAAGTCGATTCTGTCCATGCGTGAAGTTTACGTAATATTATATTTTTGGCAAACAGGGAGTGAGGGAGAGGCAAAGAAAAACGGCCGTTCCCGGGCAAAATTGATGGGAAACGGCCGTTTGCTATGTAAAATATAAGATAAGGGTCGCCACTAATCGCCGGCAGCAGCCGCTCCAGAACCAGAGCGAGACCTCAGGCGGCGACTGGTCCTACCCGTAAACAAACCGACTATCCGCATAATTAACCAAATGATGAGCGCGAGTACAAAAACGAGCAAATATTCAATGACCGGAATCCGAACGATTTCATTCACATTTTCCCAACCACGCCCACTGTAGACAACCAAAACGCCAGCAATGTAAGAGGCAATAAAACCCCAACGCCAATACTTATTTAATCCCAAGCCATACATTTGCGTCACTATAAACAGTGCGGCAAAGCCAAAGAAGAACATCGGCCACATCGTGTTGGTTTGCACCGCCACAAGCGTACCGTGTACCAGAACAGAAAATTCCAGCACAAATGTCCACCACTTATTCAAGTGCGCACGAGTGAACATGAGGCTCCCCTGGACCATGAGGAAGAAGGTATAAATAAAGCCTAACAAATGACCCAGCGAAGATTCCATCGGGTGATACCAAAAGGTATAAATGACCGCCCAGGCAAAAATATAGCCATGATATTTTCTGGCAACGCGCGCAGATTCCTTGAGGAAGCCAATTTTCTTGCCGAAGAAAAGGCCCCGGCGTTGGTTTTCCATCAGCAAAATCATCACGAGCATGAGGATAACCGAACCCTGAGAGCTCAAAATAGATACATCTTGCGCTAAACCATCGTAGAAAAAGATAGTCTGGAGCAAGTGCAGCGCGATGAAGAGGGCGTTTACACCGAGCGCAATGATGTTAAAACGGTGAAGACCATTTGTGTATTTTGCTTTGTTCTTTTGAGCATAGTAAATGAGACCCCACATAGCCACCTGGTGCAATAAATAGCCACTCCACGCCGTTGCGCGTGTCCAAAAGGTTGGCTCTGGGAGCTTCCAATAATAATGCTCAAACCCTGTGTCTGGTAAAAAATCTACTTGGGGAATTGCGCCACGCAGCAGCCAGATGAGGCCAGTGAACAAGAAGCTAAAGATAATGCCACCCCATAATGCTTTTGAGCTGGTCAACATTGTATTTTCAGTTAATTTTTTGTTTGATTGTACGTTTGTAGCCACGAACTTGCTCCTTACAAATGAACGATCGCCGCATTTTGTTATGGTATTGTCAATATATTACATGATTGTCCATGTTTTGTAAAGAGGCACTTGCAATTTCATGCAGAGAAGTAGTGCCCAAGGGGGATTCCCGGTTTCTCAAAGAGATCATTAGGGGCGGAGGCGGGCACCAAGAGGCGCAAGGCTCCTGGCTTGAGGGTGCAGGTGATGGGGGTGTGACCGCCCGGTTCGCCGTCTGTTTGGCAAGGCATGGTGGGTGTCGTGTGAATGGTGATGGAACGGCCGTATACCATCTCCATCCCCGGATAATCACGCCGCCCTGCCTTCATCAGTGCCCCGTACTGGAACATTTTGTAAATGCGCTCGCCCTGAAATAGCCATACTTCAAACAAACCATCATCCAGCTTGGCCTCAGGGCTTATAGTGAGGCCTCCGCCTGCGTAAAGGCGACAGTTGCTAACAAGTGCCAGCAGGTAATGATCTTCGTACGTACGGCCATCTATTTCCACTTTAGCCGAAATGGCTGGAATTTTGCGCGAGAGGGCAATGCCTTGCAGCATATAGCCCAATCGCCCCAGCTTTTTAGACCATTTAGGACGCGGCTCAATATGCTCCACCAGGTAGCCATCGGCACCTGCCCCCGACCACAGCAGCCAATAACGGCCGTTTCCCTTGCCGTTGGTTGTGTAGCCCAGGTCCATTTGATGGATACGGCCGTTTAGCAACAAATCGGCTCCTTTGAGTAGCTGATGCCTGCCCCGAAATAGCGGCAGCGGCATGTTTAGCTCCCGCGCAAAGGAATTAGCCGTTCCAACCGGCAGCGGAGCCATCACCGTTTCTGTCCCTGCCAAGCCGTTGGCAACCTCCCCCAGCGTACCGTCCCCGCCCGCAGCAAAGACAAGCTGGTAGCCAGCTTTGGAGGCTTGCTTAGCTAATTCAGTTGCATGTTCAGGGGCTTGGGTCGGCTGGATAGTAACGCGCCAGCCACGCGCTTGCCACAGATCAGCGACCAAGGCCATCGGCGCTGCTAAATTGGCGGGCCCAGCTAGAGGATTGTATATCAGGGTCGCTTGCGCCAGTTTCTTCACACTTCAGCCAGTAGTAAAATAGTTTTTCCGCCAAAACATTGGGCGGCGTATCGGTCGTATCCAAAATGAGATGCTCACCCACCACAGGTTCCTGAGCTTCCACCATCCATTTATACACAGACCAATCCGCATCTGACAAATCGGTTTTGCGTCGCTGGCCACTATTTCGCTTAAAAAGCCGCTCCCGAATCGTTTCCTGGGCTGCCTGGACGTAGCAAACAGCCACTGGCGCACCGGCGCGTTTGCCTATCTTCATCAAATGTTCGCGGCGGGCAGCCAGGTAGTTAGACCCGTCAAAAATGACGCGCTGCCCTTCTCTCAGCCGAGACTCGATGATGGCGTAACATACTTCATAAACGAGCATCATCTCGGCAGCGGTATAGGTCGGCTGATTGCGTAGATGAAGCCGAATACCATCTGTGCTAACAACCACAAAGGGCATAAATTGCGCCAACCCTTCCACCACGGAAGATTTTCCGGTGCCGGGCAGGCCAACCATCATGAGCAAACTGCCACCGTCTCGCACAAAGGGTGACTTGGGCAGTACATCATCAATATCACTTACAATGCTGTGTAAATACATTTGTTTACATGCAAACCACAGAAACTGTTTTGAATCGCGAAGCATGATTTCTTTGTGGTTTGCTCAAGTAAAAGCCAAATTCGCGCTCAATCTAACTCAAAATTCTTCTTGGCTTTTACACATTATAAAATAAACTTACTGTGGATTGCCAAACAATATCTTTATAGTGAATTGCAACTATTAAGATTTTTATTACATTGGCAAGGCAGTTACAGGATTGGACCTCCAGCAGCGGAAACAGAATCGGCGATTTTCTGGGCAAGTTTTGCCGGATCACCTTGGTTCTGCTGAATTTGGGCTTGAGTGAGGTCGATACGGCCGTTTTTACACAAAACCACTAGCGGCAGCACATACTCAGCCCCTTCCTCCCGAATGGTATAGTTACGCTCAGCCTGAATACCTTGCTCTTTAAGCGTGGCGTACAGCCGATCGACATAAGGCTCCCCATCGACAAAAAGATCGTTTATCTCGGTTGCATCTTGGAATCTGTCCCAGGTGCTGTGCAAAAAGGTAATCCGCCGCCAGCGCAAGCTAATGATGGGCTGCGACAACTTTTGCAGCGGGCCAAGCTGCACTTTGTAATACATCTCTTGCGCTCGCGGATGGTCCGGCTGGTCAGGAAAAAGTGCCAGGCGGGTGGTCAGCTCATTGCCAAGCTGCGGCGCATAATAATGAATGGCCCATTTCTCTTGCCCAAATCGCCGCCCAAAGTAAAAGGCAAAATATTCTGCATGAAGCCCTTTGGGCGCATGTTTTTGGGGAATGCGATACCAGCCATCTGTTTTTACAATTTCAAAATCTTTTGGGTGTGGCACATACGCCACCAATACGCGATCTTCTGGGTACATTGGCCAAAACTCCACGAAATATTTGTGAGACAAGTTTAGTTTAGCAGCTTGAGATTTGTCAAAAGCCGTTTGACCCTAAACTGTCGCTGATAAACGGCCGTTCTCAATGGAGCAACGGCCACGTTCAGGGTATAATGGGCAGCGGATTCAACGAGAAAACAATATGCCAGAGCTACCAGAAGTCGAAACCGTCGTCCGGGCATTGCGCCAGCCCTTAATCGGCCGTACCATCGTCGGGGTACGCAATGATTGGCCGCGCCACATTGGCACCCCCGGCTTGGACGAGTTTCAAGCGCGCATTCAAAATTGTACAGTACAAGCCATCAACCGCCGTGCCAAATACCTGGTTTTCAGCCTCACCCACGGCGAAACCTTAATCGCCCATCTGAAAATGTCTGGCCATCTGGCAGTTGAGGATGCCCACGAACCCGCCGACAAGCATGTGCATACCGTTTTTGAATTGGACAATGGCCAAGAGCTACGCTTTCGGGACATTCGCAAATTTGGCCGAGTGTATTTGGTACAAGACCCAAATGAAATATTGGGCAAGCTAGGCCCGGAACCACTAGAACCGACCTTTACCCCAGCCCTTTTAACTGAACGACTAAACGGCCGTACCCGCATTCTAAAACCATTGCTGCTAGACCAACAATTCATTGCAGGCGTTGGCAACATTTATGCCGATGAATCCCTCTTTTACGCAAAGCTACATCCCACTCGTCCGGCCAACACCTTGGACAGAAACGAAATTTCTGCCCTGCACAGTGCCATCCAAAAGGTGCTCAAAATGGGCATTGAGCGCGAGGGGGCCAGCATTGAACTGTACGTGAAGCCAGATGGCAGCAAGGGAGATATGCAAAATGCGGTGGCCGTTTTTCGGCGCACGGGAGAGCCATGTTATGAATGCGGCCGTCCCATTGAACGCATTGTGCTTGGGGGTCGCAGTACCCATTTTTGCCCAAACTGCCAAAAATGATGATTCGTTTGAGAGGAACTTATGCAAAGCGAAATTGAAATTATGCGTGTTCTCCGCGTACCGCCAATGGGGAAACTGGTTGTCAACTTTAATGAGAACCGATTTGAGGCAATTTCTGACATTCCAGAAGAGAATGTTCGTCAATTAATTAGGGCCGCCATCGGGGAGCTGATTACGTTTGCTGGCGGGTATCAAAATTTGGTAGATGCTGGTGTCGCCCCACCGTTAACATCAACTCAACCTCAGGCAACAACCTCTGAAAATGAAGAGGCTCAACGATTCCTCAGCAGAATGGAAGAGGAACGAGATGCCCTGAAATCTTCAGCGCGGCTCCAGCAACCACCGTCGGTGTTCACAAACTTACGGTGGCGTCCAGCCACAACAGAGTCCAGTGCTAACAAGATGCTCAGCCTGGTTGAGCAAGTGGATGAAATATTGCAACGCCATTTGGAAAGCGACCCGGAGTTAGCCCAGCGCAGCATTCACTTGGTGCAAGATACCAATGGGGGCCTAATTATTGAAGTAGATGGACACCGATATGAACGGCCGCGTGAAATTGATGATCCGCGTATTCAGTTGATGATTAAACGGGCCCTGAAAGAGTGGGAGGCTTCTTAGGTGCAGTTAGTGCTCCATTGAAGAAGCATTGATGGGCGAACGGCCGTTTACCGCTTCGGCAGTTGGTAACAAAGTGTCAAACTTCTGCACCAACTGCTGTCGTTCATCCGGGGGAAGAAACGTGGCATTGGCGGCGTTTAACACCGATTGGCGCAGTGCACCGTAGCCAATTTGCAGCTTGTTCAGCGCAATTTCATACTCGTCTGTCAGCGTGCAGTTGCTAATGCTGGGATCATCGGTATTGATGGTTGCCTTCAACCCCACATCTAGCATATCCACCAGCGGATGATGATCCATCTGGTGCACCACGCCCGTTTGCAAATTGCTGGTCAGGCAAACCTCAAAAGCAGTTTTGCGCTCGCGCACCATTCGCAAAATCTGTGAATTTTCCAAAGTGCGCACGCCGTGACCAATGCGGTCAGCAAACAGGTCTTGCACAGCTTCACGAACACCATAGGCACTGGCCCATTCACCCGCATGGACAGTAATACCCAGGCCAACCTCCTTCGCTTCTTTGAACAGAGGTGCAAACGGCCGTGAGGGAAACTTCACCTCATCACCCGCCAAATCCAGGCCAACGATCCCTTTACCATACCGCTCAAACGCAATTTCCGCTACCTGCCGAGCCTGGTGGAGCGGATCATGCCGCACCAGCGTGACAATCAGCCCAACCTGAATATCGAAGTCAGCTTCTGCCTTGTCTACAGAGGCAATCACCCAGTCAGCCGCATCTGCCATCGAAAAGCCACGTACGCGGGTAAGGGCCTGCGGGCTAAACCGCAATTCCAGATACTTCACGTTATCCTTAGCCGCATCAGCAACAGCTTCATAGACAAGGCGGCGAATCAATTCTGGCGAACGATAGAAATGACGCAGGACTTCAAACTTGCCCAAAAATGCTTCATGTGTGGCTGGATCGTTGGTTACCTGTACCAACGGCCGTAACGCTTCTAAATCTGTTGTGGGAACATCAAGCCGGTGCTGGCGGGCAATCTCTAGCAAGGTTTCTAGACGGAGAGAACCTTCCAGGTGTCGGTGCAAATCAATTTTGGGCAGTGTCTTTATATCAGCCACAATCTGCTCACTTTTTTGCCAAATGCAATGTTTAACGGTCGCAATTTTTGATTATAACGTGTTTACGAAAAAGCGGGAAAGTTCCTACAATCCGCGGAATCTTGTCTCCTGCTGTTGCATAAAGCCAACGCATAAATTCTACAAACGACACGTCAATTTTGTTTGTGAATATTAGAGGTCGCGTCATTATGACAGGCTCGGTGCCTGTTGTGCAATATCCTGTTTTACAGTCGGCAGGGTAAAAAAGAAGGCACTCCCCTTGTTGATTTCACTTTCCACCCAAATTTCGCCCTCATGCGCGTCGATAATTCGCTTCACAATCGCCAGACCAATGCCAGTACCGCCAAATCGACGGCGGGAGGAGCCATCAATCTGGTAGAAGCGTTCAAAGATGCGCTGATGTTTTTCTGCAGGCATCCCGATGCCTTCATCAATGACTGAAACCAATACCTTGCCGTCTTGTTCACTCAAGGACAAATGAATTGTGCCGCCATCTGGACTAAATTTGAAGGCATTGCCAATCAGGTTGTCTAGCACTTGATTCATGCGCCCTTTGTCTATACGCACAAACCCTTGTTGGTCTTCTGGAATGGTACACGCAATCCCTAATCCTTTTTTATCGGCAACAAGACGATGGCTGACAACGGCCGTTTGCAAAAGTTCGGCCATTGGCATGACCTCAAGCTGCAAATTACCGGAGTCAATACGCTGAAGCGTAATAATATCTTCGATAATCCGGGTAATATCATCTGTCTTATCAGACACGATTTGCAAATATTCTTGCTGCTCCGGCGTCAAGAGGCCCTTATCTCCGTCCATTAATAAATCAACGTAGCCTTTTACAAACGTGAGTGGGGTACGTAGCTCATGCGATACATTTTGCACAAGTTCATCTTTCAAGCGATCACTTTCTTTCAGCTCTTCATAGGCAATCGCTAACTCTTCAGCACGATCTTCCAATTCTTCAAAAAGGCGTGCATTAGCGATGGCCACACTCACCTGGGCTGCAGCAATGGTCATTAATTGAATATCAGATTCCTTGAAAGCGTGAGGGTGATCACTATCAATCGTCAGCGTGCCAACTGGCTCATCCCGCACAATCAGCGGCACCACCAACAAGCTCCGCACCACCTCATCAAAGAACAGAAAGTCTGGATCGGAGTAAGAATCCCGGATGTAAACAAGCTCCGCATTTTGCACTACAACGCCAGAAATGCTTCCTTTCAGCTCCATTCTGGCATTCATAAATTCCGAGTTGATACCTACGGCCGCCTTTACAATCAATCCTTCGCTATCATCCGTAAGCATGGTGATGGTACTGGCACGGGCATTGAGCAAGCCCTGCAAAATTTGCACCGTTGTTTGCAACACCGATTGCAGTTTAAGATTGCCTGTTACCTGCTTGGCCATATCTACCAGAGCAGACATATCACGCAAACGACGTTGGGACTCGGCAAACGAGCTGGCATTACGAATGGCAACGGCCGCTTGCTCCGCCAGCAAATTCAGCAACAACAGTTCATCTTCGCTAAAGGTATGGGGGTACAAATAGGTGGCCGTAAACGCCCCGATGACTTTTTCTCCGTGCTTGAGTGGAAAACCGGCAATGGCGCAAATGCCCCAGGCTGCGGCCGCTTCACTCTGGAAAAACGGGTGGCTGGAGGCATCATTAATGACGATGGGACGCCCTTCTTGCACAACAGTAGAGGTAAGCCCTTCCCCAGCCGGACGCACCTTAGGCACTGCTGCCGTCCGACGGCCGTCTCGCCACAGTGCCGACCCTTTTGAGAATGTCTCAGTTTCCGAATCGTATAGAAAAATATGCAAGTTAGTTGCCGCAATCAGCTTCAAGGCAGATTCGGTAATGGTATCTAAAACCGCATTCAGTTTGAGCGGCTCATTGAGCCGCAATACGATGTCATGAAAGGTAGATAGTTCTTCAATACGACGCTGCGCTTGCCCAAACAAGTGGGCGTGTTCAATGGCGACGGCCGCTTGGCCAGCCAAATTTTGTGCCAACCGAAGTTGTCCATGGGAATAGTTTCGCTTCACAGTCACATCCCCTAGGGCCAATAGCCCAAGTACTTTGTTACGTCGAATCAACGGAACGAGAATCACAGCTTGCAAACCAGCAGCTTGCAACAATTCCGCAGCATCCTCATCCTGATTCGAATCCCTAACTAATTGTTCAATTTCATGTGTCTCAAACACACGCTGGACAGCAATAAATGAGGCCAAATTTTTGATGCTTCCTAAGCCAATCAGCCCATCCTCATCGTTTTGGCCTAAATGTTTAATGTATGTTTGATTTTTATGTGCAGCCGGATACAGCTTCTGAAATTCCTGGTCCCAAACAAAAATCGTGCAGCTATCTACCTGCAAAGCCCGCACCATTTCAGACACAACGGTCTGCAACACAAAATCTTGATCCAGATTTGCCGTCATGGTGGCACTTGCCTGATAAAGCGTACTTAGCTCAGCCAGCTGTTGCTCAGTTTGTTGGAACAATATTGCGTTTTGGATGGCAACAGAGGCGTGTGAGGCCAATGTCATGGCCAGCCATTCAACACGCTCGTCAAAGGCACTGGCAATCTGGCTATCAAAAATGAGGATGCCCAACAGCACGCCCCCAGCAGATAGCGGTACGCCCATCCAGGAACGTGTGTGCTCCATCGTTGGCTGTGGCTGCCAACGGGCATCTGTGCGCACATCATCAATGCAAATTAGCTCTTCTTTTTCCAGAACGCTTTGCACCAGGGGATGATCTCGCCAAAACGCTTCAGCAGCCTCTGGCAAAATGTGCAAAGTGCGATCATAAAAATCGCGGCTGGATACGAGCTGTAGCTCCTCATCTGCCAGCAAAAAGGCAAAGGCATTGTGGTATGAAACCACATTTCCCAAAGCCAGTAGTAAATGGTTGACAACCGAATCTGCTTGTAATGAGGTGCTGATAACGGCAATGGCTTGGCGCAGGGCAACGGCCGTTTGGTAATCATGTGCGCCCCGGTCAACCAACGCACGGGTTTGGGTATACAGCCGTGAATTTTTGATAATGACCGTAACGTGAGCCGCAACGGCCGTCAGCGTTTGAAAGTCGGAAGCGTCAAACGCATCCGGCGTGTCGCTTTGGATGGAGATGGCACCCAACACCTCGCCATGGAGCCGCATCGGCACGCAGATAATAGAGTGTGGCGAACCTTCGCCGCTAATGCCAAACACCGGTTTTTCGTCCAGAGGCCAATTGTCGGTGGCAAACGGCACATTGTTGCTAATCACCCAGGCAACCAGGCTATCTTTATCACTCAACGGAATTGGCGGGCGCGTAATACGCTCATGATTTTCCAAGACGCAGGGGAATTCAACAATCTCTTCGCTGGCATCTACCAGGGCAATGTAGCAGGTGGGGGGTGAAAAAATATGCAGCAGCTGATCATGAATATCTTGCAGGGTTTCTTGCAGTGGCTTCAGGACACGGACAGATTCGGTCACGCGGTAAATCGTCTCTAGCTGGTTGGCGCGCTGCCATGCCTGCTTAATAAGCCGCTGCTGGCTCAACGCCACGCCAAGATAGTCAGCAACAAGTGAGAGAACGGCCGTTTCTGCCGTTAACGCCTCGCTGCTTGGGCCAACTATCTGCAAAATCGCTGCAACCTGCCCCCCATTCGTCTGAACTGGCAAGAGCAGTTGGGAGCCGTTGGCAACTACCGTTGCTTCCGTCACGACGGACAAATAGCTGTCTGACGCAACGGGTAACCAACCATCCTTTGCCCCAAACATGGAATGCAAAGCCAACTGTTGATTATCAGATTCACACAAAACCAGCCGGGCCTGAAAACCAGACAATGCCTTTGCAAACGAGGCCTCAAGTTCGCCGGTTATCAGATTAAATTGCTGTTGTGCGCAGATGGCCTGGCTTAGCTTGCGCAACAAGGTCTGTTGAGGCGGGGACAAGATTGCTTTGTGATCTGCAAAAAAAGGGGCGGTAGCGATTAAAGCAGCCGTTAAAGCCGCCAAATCCTGGTTCTTAGGTGGTGGCAATAGCTGAAGCGCAAACCGCGTCTTCCCTACAGGCCAACTACTATTGTCGGCATTAGCTTCAGGGACAATGAGTACAGACTCAACCGATAGATATTGCTGGGCGAATGAGGAAAGGGCAGACCGAATAGCTTCCAAGGAAGTAGCCGATTGTAAACGTTGGTGTAGAGCATTCAGGGCTTTAAGCTGATCGTTGCTGTGGGGCATAGGCCAAATGTAACCATGTTTTAAAAAAGTCGTCAATTATCCATGGTGAAAGAGACGTAAAAAGTCATTGAAGCAAATCACAAGGAGCTGCATTAAATAAGCAGGTTTTCTTTGTTGTGATTTACCCAACCCTCAAGAGTATCACATCAATCTCTGTACGTTCGTCTAACGCCTAGCGACGACGGCGACGCTTTTTGCCAGACCGACTGCCAGCCGGACGGCCGTTTGCTCTGCCCACAGCACCAGAATTTTGTGAAGCCTTTTCTTTTTTAAGATGGCAATGTTTGTACTTTTTACCGCTGCCACAGGGGCAAGGATCATTCCGCCCCACTTTGGGCATGTCGCGCCGCAGCTCAACACCCTGCCCTTTCTCGCGCTTTACTACCTGGTAACCCGCATCTCGCGCCTGGGTTTGGTAAGCAATTTCCGCTTCCTGCTTCTGAATAAAGGCACGATGCTTTTCTACCTGGAAGAAGAACCGATCCACAATGTTTTGCTCAATGTTGTTGCGCATATCCTGAAACATTTGCGCCGAGCGGATCTTGTATTGAACCTTCGGGTCACGCTGACCGACAGCTTCCAGACCAATTTCACGCCGTAAATCATCAGCTGCGGTTAGATAGTCACGCCATTCACGGTCTATAGAGTTTAGCAGCAACAAGCGCTGGAAGTTCCGATACTCTTCATCCCCAATTTGCTGCCGCCACTTTTCCTGCTGCTTACTCACATACGCTTTTAGAGCAATTTCTAGCTGGTCACCTGTCAAGACAGACAGTGTGTCTAGCAGCATTTCTCGCAGGGCAGCATTTGCCTGGGCAGCAAAACGAGTTTGTCGGTATTCGGCCGTTTTCAAGGACAATCCATCTAGCGAAAAATGTGCAAACGCATCATTCAAATCATTTTCGGCGTCTTGCCAGATACCTTCCCGGTCCTCGTCTGCAAGCTCAACATGATCTGTGACAAATTCATTGTAGAAATCCTGAACCCGGGCCACATAATCGCGTCTAATGTTTTCCTTGCCCTGAACCTGGCCAGATTTTCGCGAAGCAAGGCTGGCTAAATTTGGAACAGGCGGGAGCAGCGGTAGGAAACGCCCCATCGCCCGTAAGAGCTGGTAAATGTTGGCACCATTGGCTTCATTTTCATGCACCATCACCATCAGGTGGTCAATCAGCTCGTCGCTAGAAAGCTGACCCAGCTCTGCTTTATCCAGTTTGACAATCTCTGGCAGGAAACCACGCAGCCTGGCCACCACGGCGTTCAGGTTAATAACATCCGTCGCTTCGGTGGTAAATTCCGTTACGACACGTTCAATTTCCTCGCGCAAAAACGGAATGTAATTATCAATATAGTTGTCAACCAATTGGGCAATGGCATTGGCAAAGGCATCATCAATGCGCTCATCATAATCAACGCCTTCCCCCATCAAAATGGCGCGGCGTTCTTTGTAGATGGCCATACGCTGGCGGTTCATCACATCATCATATTCCACAATGTTTTTGCGGATGTCAAAGTTGTATCCTTCCACACGCTCCTGCGCACTTTCGATCATGCGATCCAGCACGCCAAACTCCAGGGGCATATCCTCTGGGATATTGGACATGAGCCCTTTGGACATCCAGCTTTTCAATCGCTCACCACCAAATCGACGCATGAGATCATCTTCCAGCGACAGGAAGAAGCGAGAGGAGCCAGGATCGCCCTGGCGGGCAGCACGACCACGCAACTGGTTGTCGATGCGGCGAGACTCATGCCTCTCTGAGCCAACAACGTGCAAACCGCCAAGCCGCCACACTTCCTCGCGTTCTGCCTCCGTTTCGTGGCGTAAATCCGCGATTTTCTTGATCCATTTTCTAGAAATGCCGGGAACGGTTTCCACTACTTTTTCTGCTTCTGCTGCTTCATCATTTAGAATAGCCCGAACCAGGGCAGCACGTGCGATGTAATGCTGCTCAAATAAGATTTCTGCCAGGAACTGCGCCAACATGCCCTGGTCACTTTGCGCCCGCTGATAGCCGACGTACAGGTCTCGCAGGCGGATAGCTTCCTCAACAAGGGCGACATCTTTATTTAGCTGTTCCAAATATTCGCGCGCTTCGCCCAAGTTGCCGCTGGTGATGAGCCGCAGAGCTTGCCGAATTTCCTCATAATCTAGCTGGTAAGTTTCGCCCAACACGCGCGTGAGATAGCCCATAACCTGCACTTCTTCAATTTCAGTCAGGGCAGCGTCTAATTTTTCCTTTTCGGAAACAATCCAAGCAATCAGATCGTTGTCTAATTTGCTATTGCGGCCGGCGTATTCCTGAGCGGCCGTTTCCCCTTCTTCCAGGTATTTGAAGATGAGTTGGGTTAGGAGCGGCCGTTTAAACATTTCCCGTTCCAGCAATTCAGCCGCCAAACCTTCGGGGTTGCCGCCCAACAAAATATCGGTACCACGACCCGCCATATTGGTGGAAATGGTAACAGCACTTTTGCGTCCTGCTTGAGCCACAACCAACGCTTCCGATTGATGAATCTTGGCATTGAGCACCTTATGCGGAATATTGGCCTTTGTAAGTAAGCGATCGATTGTTTCTGAATGTTCAACAGACGTGGTACCAACCAAAACAGGCCGACCCATCTCAACCACACGCTGCACTTCACGCACAATCGCTTTATCTTTGGCTTCTTCATTGCCAAAAATTTGGTCAGGATGATCCAGACGCTTGTAAAAACGAGGATCACCTGTTTCGGGATCTAAATAAACGGTCTGCTCAGAATTTTCTACCTTGACTTTCTTCTCTTCCAAGCCCAGCAAGTTGTTATCCACAATGTATTGCACGTTGGTTGGCAAAGGCGTTACGCCAAGTTCATAAATTTTGTCGAACTCTTCGGCATCAGTGAGGGCTGTACCGGTCATCCCTCCCAATTTATCAAACAAGCGGAAGTAGTTTTGCAGGGTGATGGTGGCCACAGTCACGGTTTCCCGCTTAATTTGCACGCCTTCTTTGGCTTCAATGGCTTCGTGAAGCCCTTCTGAGTAGCGGCGTCCGGGCATGAGACGACCTGTAAAGTCATCGACGATGACAACTTCACCGTTTTGCACCACATATTGCACATCTTTCTTGTAAAGATATTGTGCCTTCAGGGCATTATCCAAATAGTAAGTGAGGTGGAAAAAGCGGGGATCATACAAGCTGTCGCCGACTTCGGTGTCAATTTCAGGAATGCGCTTTTCAACCTCTGCAATGCCCATGTCTGTGAGGCTAATGCTGCGGCTCTTTTCATCCAAATCGTAATGGCCGTTTGGTTCTTCTTCCTCTTCGGCCGTATTTTTCTTGAGGTGGCGCACGTAGTCTGAAAAGCGACTATATTCCTTGCCGGAGCGATCGGCCGGGCCAGAAATAATCAGCGGCGTCCGGGCCTCATCAATCAGCACGTTGTCCACCTCATCGATGATGGCAAATACGAGATCGCGCTGCACTAATTTATCTCTGCTGGTTGTCATGTTGTCGCGCAGGTAGTCGAAACCAAATTCGCTGCTGATGCCGTAGGTAATATCTGCCAAGTACGCTTGTTTGCGCGTGCTGGGTCGCCAATGAACGAGGCGTTCATCTTCAAGCTCTGCGCCCGGATTCACGTAGTCGGGATCGTATAGTGCAGAAAATTTTTGTGGGCCAATACAGCCCACATTGAGACCAAGTAGGTGGAAGATCTTTCCCATCCAGCCGCCGTCACGCCGGGCAAGGTATTCATTCACCGTAACCAGATGCACGCCCTGGCCAGTAAGCGCATTGAGAAAGAGCGGCAGGGTTCCTACCAGGGTCTTCCCTTCACCTGTCCGCATCTCGACAACTTCACCCCGGTGTAGCAACACACCGCCCATAATTTGCACATCATAGTGGCGCAAGCCTGTGGTGCGGACAGACGCTTCACGCACCAGGGCAAATGCCTCTACCAGCAAGTCATCCAGGGATTCGCCGGCGGCATGACGGTCTTTGAGTTCGGCCGTTTTTGCCCGTAGCCCATCTACAGACAGTTGCTGCATTTGGGGCTCTAAGGCCGCAACAGCATCAACAGTGGGTTTGAGGTTTTCAATTATTTTCTGGTTAGGATCGCCTACGATCCGGTTGACAAGTTTTCTAAACATAGGTTCACTTCTATTTTTTCATTTAGCAAAAGAGGCATAGTGTAACAGAGATGCCTTAATTTTTTGTTAGAGAGGGAAACGGCCGTTTGCAACCACATCCCTACCTATTCATTAAATAACTCACCCACGCTGCGCCCCTCATGGGAACGCAAAATAACTTCGCCCAGCATATCTGATACTGACAAGACAGTGATGTTTGGCAACATCTTTTGCGGCGGGATGGGAATGGTATCTGTCGTCACAATCTCTTTAATCCCTAGCTGGCTGAGCCTTTCGGAAGCTGGATCAGAGAGGACTGCATGGGTAAAGGTAACGTACACATCTTTGGCCCCCCGTTCTTTGACCAGCTTTACCGCCTGCTGAATTGAACCGGCCGTGTCCACCAAATCATCCACGATGATGACATCTTGGCCGGCCACATTCCCAATTAACGTTAATGCTTCCCGCTCATTTTCATTGCCGACGCGGCGTTTTTCTACAAATGCAAGAGGCAAATTTAGCTCTGCGGCAAAGTTGCGTCCGCGTTTGGCAAAGCCCAAATCCGGGGTGACCACAACGGCATCCAGCTTTTTCTGCAAAAAATAATCCACTAAAATGTGGAAAGCCGTCAGGGAATCGCCGGGAATTTTGTAGAATCCCTGAATTTGTTGGGCGTGCAGATCAATCGTTATCCAGCGGTCAGCCCCGGCCACTTCGATCATATCTGCCAGCAGCCGGGCTGAGATGGGCACACGTGGCTGATCTTTCTTGTCGCTCTGCGAATATGCCATGAAGGGAATAACGGCCGTAATCCGCGCCGCCGAATCCCGCTTGAGGCAATCTATAGCGATTAACATCTCCATGATGTTTTGATGCACCGGCCGCGCGTGACTTTGAATCAAATACACATCCTGCCCCCGCACACTGCCGTGCAGCTTCACAAACAGGTTCTCATTTGGGAACTTAACGATGTCCCAACTGCTCAGGGGGATGTTAACGTAATCGGCAATGCGTTGTGCCAGTTCTGGGCAACCAGAACCAGCGAATAATTTAATATCTCCGTAAGCCATCATAATTCAATACGTTTCTTCCTCTAAATTACTCCACGTTTGTTTTGGATAAATGTAATCAGCCTATAAGATGATTCACTTATAAGACATTATCGGAAATAGGAATCTATCCACAGATTTGCGCAGATTAAGCAGATTTTTTTCCTCTAATCTGCGTCAATCTGCGAAATCTGCGGATTAGTTTTTGACATCATGTTAATTCCAATAATGTCTATTGCAAAACGCTTACGGATTACATAGACAATAATTGGTTGACGGCCGTATATGGATCCAACTCACGGGCAGCAACGGCCGTTAGCAAAGCGTCTTGCACGTCGGGCGAAACCGAGGATTGAAATTGACGCATAAACCGCCGCTGAAGCAATGTTTCAATCTCACGCCAGCTTCGCTCCCGCTCCCGTTGGAGCCATTCACCGCTCTCCCGCAGGTGGCGCATGTGCTGGTTTAGCATGTTAGCCAGTTCAGCCATGCCTTGCCCTTCGGTAGCAACCGTCTCCAGCACTGGAATGTTCCAGCCTGCACTGTCAGCTTCGGCACCGTTTGTGGATGAAATACGGCCGCTCTTTCGCGTCCCGCCTACTGGCCCTAAATGCAGCATCATCCTCAACGACCGCACAGTGCGGTCAGCCCCAGGCCGATCCGCTTTATTAACCACTAAAATATCAGCAATTTCCAAAATACCCGCCTTGATAGACTGGATTTCATCCCCCATGCCGGGGGCTTCTACCACCACCGTGCTGTGGGCGGCGTTGGCAATGTCTACTTCTGCCTGCCCTGCACCGACCGTCTCTACCAAGATGAAATCGTAGCCTGCTGCATCCAGCACCTTCACCACCGAGGCGGTTGCTTGTGCCAACCCGCCCAAACTGCCCCGTGAGGCCATACTGCGGATAAAAATGCCCGGGTCGCCAGACAGATCGCGCATCCGCACCCGGTCACCCAGTAAAGCACCCCCGGTAAACGGGCTGCTGGGGTCTACCGCCACAATGCCGATGCGGGCGTCTTGCTGACGCAACGTCTGCACCAGCGCGTTCACTACCGTGCTTTTGCCCGCACCCGGCGACCCGGTAATGCCAATAATGTGTGCCTTCCCGGTATGCGGATACAGTGTTTGAATTACTTCTTCGGCAACGGCCGTACTATTTTCAACGTGCGTGATGACCCGTGCAATTGCCCGAATTTGGCCTTGGAGTACCTGCCCAAGCAATGCCTTCACGCAGTTCCCCCATCCGGTGAACGGCCAACTGCGTGCCAAATGAACTCCACAATGTCGTTCATGTTAGCACCGGGACCAAAAATGCCTTTCACCCCAAGCTCTTGCAGAACTGGAACATCTTCATTGGGAATGATGCCGCCCAAAAAAAGAGGAACATCGTCCATTTGCTGCTCTCTCATCAGCTCAATGATGCGCTTCACAAGAGGCATGTGCGCCCCAGAGAGGATACTCAAACCAATTGCATCGGCATCTTCTTGTAAAGCAGCTTCTACAACCATCTCCGGCGTTTGCCGCAATCCAGTGTAAATGACCTCCATGCCAGCATCGCGCAACGCTCTGGCAACCACTTTTGCACCTCGGTCGTGTCCATCTAAACCGGGTTTGGCAATTAAAATGCGGGGGGTGAGTTGTTCCATAAATGTAATGCTCCAAAATAGTGGGATTATTTCAGTTCGAGATTTGCGCGATTATACCGAGGGGGAGTTTGTTTTGCGAGAGAAATGCAAGCCACGAAATCTGGTTCTTGCAGCCGAGTAGGGTTCTGGTCTATACTGTACGCGAACGTTATGTCATCTAAGGAGGACAACATGACCAGATTGAATCACAATCAGGGAAAAATATGGTTCCTCGTCTTATGCCTCTTCACATTGTTATTCCTGACGAGCCAGGTTTTTGCTAAACAAACGAATGCCCAAACGGCAACGGCCGTAATCCAAACAGGCCAGCTCAATGTACGGTCTGGGCCAGGGGTTGAGTACAGCGTACTCACCACCGTCAATCAAGGTGCCATCGTTACCCTGCTGGGCCGCAATGCAGACAGCAGCTGGGCGTACATTCAAACAGTAGCTGCCGTACGCGGCTGGGTGAACGCCAGCGCCACCTACATCACGCCAAGTGTGGCCATCAACACGCTGGATGTGGTAACGACCGCAACGGCAACCCCAACCGCGCAAGCTACCAACACACCTACACCCACGCCAACGGCCGTTAGCGGTGCAGCCGCTACCATCGCCACTGGTGCACTTAATGTACGGAGCGGCCCCAGCCTAGCATATGCGCCAGTTACCGTAGTCAATCAAGGCACGGTTGTCAGCCTCATTGGGCGTAATGCCAACAGCAGCTGGGCCAAAATCCGACTAAGCAACGGCACCGAAGGCTGGGTCAATGCCGCCAGCACCTACATCACCCCCAACGTTGCCATTAGCAGCCTGCCGCTGGCAGATTCAGCCACAGCCCCCAGCAGTTCAGCCACTGCGCTAGTTTCTACTGGTGCGCTTAACGTGCGGTCTGGACCGGGCGTTACCTACAGCGTGCTGACAACCGCTTCACAAGGCCAAACCGTCATTTTGCTTGGGCGCAATGCCAACAGCAGTTGGGCCAAAATTCGGCTGGGTAACGGCAGCGAGGGCTGGGTCAACGTCGCGCTAATTACCCCTAGCGTTAGCATCAGCAGCTTGCCGCTGGCAGACAGCCCCACCGCGCCAGAACCGCCCGTGCCTGTTGCCCCCGGCGCAGTGTTGACCCTGCGCGCTGGCCCTGGCTTCAACTACCCGGTTAGCGGCTCTGTTTATCAGGGATTGCAGGTCAACGCCATTGGCCGCAATGCAGACAGCACCTGGCTCAAAGTGCGCCTGAGTGACGGCCAGGAAGGCTGGATTGGCGCACAGTACGTTCAGCTCTCCATCCCGGTGAGCAACTTGCCCTTGATGGATGGAAGCACAACGACAAGCACGCCAACAACACCCATTGTGAATGCCGCCACGATTTCTACTGGTGCAGCCAACGTGCGCTCTGGGCCAGGGATTGGTCACAGCATCGTCACCGTGGCCAATCAGGGAGAGACCGTTTCCTTGCTGGCGCGCAATAATCTCAACAGTTGGGTCAAAGTTCGTCTGGCAAATGGCACAGAGGGCTGGGTAAATGCGTTGCTCATAACGACCAACGTCGATATTAGCAGCCTGCCGATTCAATTTGAACAAACATTGTCTGCATCGGGCTTAGTCGATACGGCCGCTCTCAATGTGCGGAGTGGGCCTGGGGTGACGTATGGCGTAACGGCCGTTATTTACCAAGATCAAGGGGTGGCTCTCTTGGGTCGCAATGCAGACACCAGTTGGCTCAAGGTACGAACAAACGACGACACTGTTGGCTGGGTAAATGCCGCTTATATTGACACAGCAACGACGCTGAGCAGTTTACCCGTCACAAACTAAGCACGAGGTAAGCAAGTTAAGGCTCTGGGAGAAATTCCAGGGCCTTTTTTAATTCTTACGCATTTGGCCTAACTAAACTACAAAAGTCTTGGGGCTAAAGATGTAAATTCCAGAGAGAACAAGACTTTTGTAGTCTTCATTGCGTAAGTCCTGTTCTAAACAGGCGGGAAAATGAGCTTACAAGAAGCTGGTGTAATTTGGATTTTATTCATCAACATTGTGGCGTTGGTGACGTACAGGTTCGACAAAATTCGGGCAGGAAGCGGCCGTTCGCGCGTGCCGGAGCGAAATCTTCTGCTTCTGGCGTTAGTCGGTGGCTCACCAGCAGCGTTCATTGCCATGTTTTTGATGAAGCCACGCCACAAATCGCGTAAGCTCTCGTTTCAGTTGAAATTTTGGGGAATTGTAGTTGGTCACGCCGCCCTGCTCTGGTTTTATTGGCAATTTTGGCAACGGCCGTAAAACTCCACCAGATGCCCCTCCACGGCAAAGTTAAACCTCTCAGCCAACAGCTTCCCTACTTCCTGCAAACCACACTCATCAAACTCAAAAACAGCATCGCAGCCAGAGCAAATCAGGTGGTGGTGATGCCCCCCATCGAGCAAAATGTAATGGGCCGCCCCTGTGCCCTGATAAACCGGGCGAATCAACCCTAGCTCACTGAGCAGTTCCAGCGTGCGGTACACCGTCATTCGCCCGACAGTGATGTCTGTTTGATGGATCACCTCCAGCAAGCCATCGGCCGTGATATGCCCGCCGCAGTCCAGTAACGCCTGTACAATCTTCTGTCGTGAACTGGTGAGCCGATACCCTTTTTGTTTCAAAGCCATCTGGATTTCGTTTAAGCGCGTATCTAAACTTTGTTCGTTCATAAGCCTTCTTTTGCCGCAGAGTCGCGGAGAACGCTGAGATTTTATTTCTTTTTTCCTCTATGTTCTACTTCGGCTTCGCTCAGCACAAGCCTGTGGCAAATTACTAATTTTGCCGCCAGACGAGGCCACGTTGTGGGGCAAATAGATAAGCCAAAGCAAATACGGCCGTTGCCACCAACACCACCGCCGGCCCCGAAGCAATATCTAAATAGTAGGACGCATACAGCCCGGCCGCCCCAGAAAATGCCCCAATCGTCGCCGCAATGGCCATCATTGGGGCCAGGCGGCGGGTGAGCAACGAGGCAGCGGCAGCAGGCGTCACCAACATAGCCACCATCAGGGCAATGCCCACCACCTGCAACGACACTACGATGGTAACGGCAATGAGCACCAGGAGCAGATAGCGCAAAAAGGTCGCGGGCAAGCGCAGCGTCGTGGCCAGCACCGGATCAAAGGAGATGACCATGAACTCTTTGTAAAAAAAGAAGACCGTGAGCAACACGACGAGGCCAAGGCCAGCCGTAACCCACAAATCGCTGCTCGTTACCCCCAGCAAATTGCCAAATAAAAAGTGAGCCAAATCAATGGTGTAATTGCCCGTCGCCGACAGCATTGCCACGCCCAGGGCAAACGACCCGGCAAAAATTACGCCAATGGCCGTATCTTCTTTGACTACACCCCGACTGCTGAGGGCACCAATGCCAACGGCCGTAAACACCCCCATAATCAACGCCCCCACCGCCAGTGGCCAGCCCAGCAAAAAAGCGACCACCACACCGGGCAAAATCGTATGCGCCAGCGCATCCCCAAAAAAGGCCATACCGCGCAGCACCACGTACGTACCCAGCACCGAGCAAACTACACCCACCAAAACAGCCGCAATCAACGCCCGCACGATGAAGGAAAATTGGAGGGGATCAAGGAGGAAGTTCATGGTTATCCGTTATCGGTAATCGGCATTCCGTTCACCAATTACCGGCTCATCATGTCCGCAGCAATCATCTACCAAAATGGCTTGCGCTGCGCCAGGGAGGTGGTGGACGTGGCCGCCGTAGGCTTGCAGCAAGTTTTCTGAGGTGAGAACGGCCGTTGGGGCTGCAAAAGCAATGATTTGTCGGTTTATGAGCATGATTTTGTCGAAGCGATCGGCGGCTAATTGCAAATCGTGGGTAGCCACCAGCACGGTTACGCCATCGGGGCGCAGGCTGTCTAGCACATCGAAAATGGTTTGCTGCGTGGGCAAATCCAGCCCGTTAAGCGGTTCATCCAGCAGCAATAGCTCCGCCTCTTGCGCCAAGGCGCGAGCAATAAACACCCGCTGCTGTTGCCCACCAGACAGCTCGCCAATCTGCTTTTTGGCCAGATGAGAGACGCCGACGCGGTCTAAACTGTGCCGCACCAGCTCCCAATCGGCGCGGCGCGGCCAGCGGAAGAGGCCAATTTGCCCCACGCGCCCCATCATCACCACATCTTCCACCGTCACGGGAAATGACCAATCAATCTCGTTGCGCTGCGGCACATAGCCAATGCAGATGTGGCCATCGGGGCCATGTCCAAAGATTTGCACCTGCCCCTCGCTTGGCTTCACGGTGCCGACGATGAGCTTGAACAGGGTACTTTTACCAGCCCCGTTTGGCCCAACGACGGCAATGCGCTCCCCTTGTTGGGCAGTGAAACTGATATTTTCAACAGCATGAGAACGGCCGTTTCGACTTCGCTCACTGCTGACTTTGCCACCATGCCCACCAACTGAAACCTCCTGCAACCCAGCGGCATACACCACAGATACATTTACCATCTGCAAAGAGGGTGTTTGCGGGTCATGGGTCACTCCGCGACCAGATAGTGCATTCATTAATTGCGCCATATTGATATTTTATCACAATTAACAAGTTTAGTAGGGGCAAGACAGATGGAAACCATCTTTGTCCCACGCAAATACCTTTGCACCATTTGCCTTGCCCAATTCAGTAGCAGCAATCCGAAGAATTCATGTTAAAATGCGGATGTTCATCGCAAGCGGGAGAGTTACATGATGCACAAAACTGTCTACACGAAATTACTGCTGGTATTGGGATTGGCAACGGCCGTTCTCATCCTCACTGCCTGTCAAACCAACGAACCCGCCACGCCCACGCCGCTAGCCACAATTGCCACGCCTACTAGCCAACCCAGCCACACCCCCACCCCGACTATTGCTGTGACGGAAACGGCCGTGCCGACCAGCTCACCATCCCAAACTGCTACCCTCTTATCAACAGAAATCCCAACCGCCATGGCAACACCATTTTTGGCAGTTTCCCGGCCCATTTTGAGCAGCCAGGGACAGCTAGCCTTTATCAAAAACCAGACGTTATTTGTAGAAACGGCCGTAAATTCTGGTGCTTTCAACACCTTTGAAGGCGACATTGGCGCGCCCCATTGGTCACCACAGGGCAATCGCTTCCTTTTTTACATTTGTCCTACTGAAGGGCAAGTCTTTTGTGATGAACCCATCTGGATGATTCTCAATCTCAGAACAAACGATCTTGTCAATCTAAATGAGCAAATTTCAGATATGCCACACCATTTTCTTGGAACAACAATTTGGGCAAAAAATGGAGAAATAATTTTCCTTAGAAAGATTCTTGAAGGAAATATTTTTATTATAGATTTGGCATCGGAAAAGTTTTCACTCATCCTTAACTCTCTTCGCCTGCCAATGGGTGTATGGGAATTGCCAAATGAAAAGCTCTTGATTCAAGACAACCTCGGCACTTGGGCAAACGAACTTCATGTTTATGATTTCAACGGAACAAAATTATGGAGCTTTCCAAATACTCGTTCTTGGGGAATCGAGGGAGGTAATGCTGGCTTATTAGGCTTTTCTGAAGAAGGTCAACTACTGATCATCTTAGAGCCTGATGAAAGTCTAAATGAGTTCGCTGCATTTTACCGTTTCAATACCATCACATTTGCCACTGAACGTTTAGCAACCTATCCAATTCTCCCAGGAGCAAGTGCAAACATTTCACCAGATGGTCAATCTGTCGCACTCTCCGTCCCAATTGAGCAAGGGAACTTTGAAGATAGGGCTTTGATGATTGTTGACCTAAACGGCCGTTCCTACGGCCAACGCCCCAACAGCATCATCGTAGATTGGCGACCATGCGGGGGGCCAGTGGTGGAAGAAACCCTTGATGATGGGCAAAACCAACTGCTTTACTGGCCGCTGGATGGCACAGCAGTGCAGATATTTGCGGAACTTGGAGCGGTTGATTTTGAAGCGGGGAAGTGGAGCCGGGACGGCCGTACCTTCATCTACAGTGCCGTGGACGAAGCGGAAAACCAAAGCCGCCTCTACCTGTGGCAGCCAGAAGCTACCGCCCCCACGCTGCTCGTCACCGCCGAAGGCACCGACGGCTTCCAAAACTTCGCCTGGCTGCCAGACTCAACGGCCGTCTACTTCAATTTTGGTCGCACGGAATTGTGGAAATTTGAAGTCGCAAATCAAGGGCTGAGTTTGATTGCTAGTGCCACAGATTAAAGCAAAAAGCGGGAAGCACCCAGCCAGATTTGGTACAAACCAAAGCCAAGCAGTGCAATTGCCGAAATCGCGCCCAACCATCGGTTCAACTTAGGGCTCGCCTGCCCCAGTACGCCAAACAGCACCACAAACCCCATAAAGCCACCAATCAACGCCCCGTAAAAGCCAAAGATGAACGCCAATCCGTGCGAGGGCGATTGCCGCCACCCCTCCAGGAAGATGGGGCCAGCGATGGTGCTCCAAAAAATGTAGGCATTGGGGCTGAGCATATTCATTAGGGCAGCTTCGCGGATGCTTTGCTTTTTTTGTGGTGTCGGAACGGCCGTATCCCCCTCCGCCACCTGCCCCGATTTATACGCTTTGTATGCCAAGTAAATCAAAAAAAAGCCCCCCGCAAAGCGCAACGCCGACACAAACCAATCTGGCATTTGCGTTAGCACCAGCAGCACCAACAGCACAATCGGACCATCGCTCATTAGCGGAGCCAATGCCGCCACTAGCGTGCTTCGCAATCCATTTTTCAACGTCTGCGACAGTAAATATGCCTGAAACGGCCCAGGCTGAGCCGCTGCCGCACCGCCATACCCTAATCCCTGTAATAAATACCAAATCATATTTCGCCTCAAAAAATTTTCGGGGGCAGTCTAACACAAACCCAATACCGCTCCCATAAAACTGTTCCTGACAAAACATGTCAAGAATCAATGATAAACTTGGTAACTTATGTTACGCAGCGTAGATTTCCAGATGACAACCGTACGTTGTTAGCGAAATTGAGGAGAAAATCATGAAATATGGCTTTGTCATTCCTAGCGGAGATGCCCGCACTGTGGCCAATTTGGCAAAAACGGCCGAATCTGCCAACTGGGACGCCATCTTTGTTTGGGAGCCGGTCTGGGGCATCGACGCCTGGGTTAGCCTGACGGCAGCGGCGATGGTGACTGAACGTATCCGCCTGGGTACGATGATCACCCCGCTCTCCCGAATGCGTCCCTGGAAGCTGGCCAGCGAAACCGCCACGCTAGACAACCTCTCTGGCGGGCGCGTTATTCTGGGCGTGGGTCTAGGCGCGGTAGACACTGGCTTCGCCAACTTCGGTGAAGTGACAGACCACAAAACCCGTGCCGAATTGGTAGATGAAGGGCTCGTCATCCTGACGGGATTGTGGCGCGGAAAGCCTTTTAGTTACAGCGGCAAACATTACCAGGTGCAAGAAACTGACTTCTTCCCGCCCCCGCCCCCAATGCAGGAACCGCGCATTCCCATCTGGGTGGTGGGAGCCTGGAACTGGCCCAAAAGCATGGCCCGCGTGTTGCGCTACGATGGCCTACTCCCCAACGTGTTGGATGCCAATAAGCAACACCAACCACTCACGCCAACGGCCGTTGCTGAAATGGCAGCCTTCATTCAAGCCAACAGGCCGAATGGACCATTTGACATCGTAGTGGAAGGGGAAACGCCGGGAGATAAACCGGATAAAGCAGTGGAGAAGGTACGGCCGTTTACTCAAGCGGGCGCAACCTGGTGGCTGGAAACACGTTGGGAGGTGCCCCGCACCTCAGAAGGGTTGCAAACTGTCGAGGAACGCATCAAGCAGGGGCCGCCCTCAGTGAGCGGTGTGCAGTAATTGGTAATCAGTTATTGGTTTTCGGCGGCGGCTTTCTCAGCGACTTCGGCGAGCAGTTCATAAGGCTGCGCGCCGCTGACGAGGTATTTGTTGTTGTAAACCAACGCAGGCACGCCGCTAAGGCCGTATTGGAACGCTTGCTGTACGTCGGCAAGCATCGCTTGTTGATATTGCGGATCGTCCAGGGCGGCTAAAAATTGATCGCGATCCAGGCCAACGGCCGTTGCTAACCCAGCTAGCACCTCTAAATCCTCAATATTTTGGGCATCCTGCCAGTAAGCGCGAAAGACGGCATCATGAAACGCTTCGCCTACGCCTTGCGCCTCGGCAAACTTGGCCCCTACTAATGCCGGGCGGCTGTCGATGCCAAATGGGCCTGTGTCAATTTCCAGGCCATACCGTTCACGCGCCATTTGTTCCATCTGTGGCCGACTGGCCTCGATGCGAGCACGGTATTCTGGCGAAATGGGTGGTGAACCAGCCGGGCGCAGCTCATACGAACGCCAGCGAATTTGGACATTGTGCGTTTCCTTGAGCTTCTCCAAACTGGAGGAGACGAGAAAGCAAAACGGTCAAACAAAGTCTGACCAAACATCGATTGTTACTTGATTTTGGGTCATGGTTTTCCTTAATAGCAAGTGATTGGTTGCTGGTGGCTAGTGGCTTATTCTGCCAACAACCAGCCACTAACCACCAACAAACTATATCTTTTGGCAAGTGGGGCAGTAGTACAGTCGTCTGCCGCCGATGCTGTCTTTGATAACGGCCGTACCGCAGTTGTAGCAAGGACGGCCGTCACGATTAAACACCCAAAAGCGATAGTCGCGGTAAGGTTGCCCCTCCGCTTTCAGCTTCTCAGCCAACGCCAGATCGTTGGTAATGCCTTTAGTTTGGTAGGATTGGCGGGTGAGGGAAACGGCCGCTTCCGCCAACGCCCCAATTTGTTCATCTGTACAATCCATCGGCCGCAAATCGGGGGAGACCCGCGCCACAAACAACACCTCGCTGCGTAAATAGTTGCCCAATCCCGCCAAAAAGCCCTGGTCTAGCAGCAGCGAGGTTAACCGCCGCCGCCGAAAGCGGTCAGCGACAAATCGCTCCGCCACTTGTGAAATCGTCACCGATTCATCCAGCAAATCCGGCCCTAGCTTGCTCAAAAACGGGTGGCTGTCCAGCTCCCCATCTTGCAGCACGGCAATGTCAGACGCACTGTAAAGCAATGCCGATTTCTCTTCGTTGTGGATGGCCAGCCGCAACTGTCGCTTGGTTTCAGGATAATCGTGGGCATCGCGCACTATCCAAATGCCATAAAGTTGATTGTGGCTGTAGATGTTGTACCCGTTGGCAAACCGAGTGAGCATCGCTTTGCCTCGCGCCTGTACGGCCGTTACCGCCACCCCGGTCAAAATCGATTCATACTTTTTTAGGGCATCAAAGGCAAAGGAAACGGCCGTTGTTGGTCGTCCGGCAATGGCAGCAGCCACGGCATCAGCCGCTAGCTGGATTTCTGGCCCTTCAGGCATGTTGTTTACTCCAATTATTATTTGCCACAGAGATCACAGAGGAAAAGGAGATTAACCTCTAAAAGCTCTGTGTTCTCTGTGGCAAAAATTATTCGAGTTGATCTTACCAAACTTTGGGAGGATTGCCGCTACTCGGCAGAATTGGTTAGTTCAGAGGAAGAATCGAGGAACAGGTTAAGTTCGGTCTCGGAAAGGGGTTCTGCGGATTCGGTAGCGTAGAAGCCAGTTTCCCACAAGCTGCCTTCTGCCTGAAAGGCTTGGTGGATGGTTTGTTCAGAGCCATTTTTGAAGAGATAGGCGGCCCAACTGGCATCGCGCCCGGGGGGCACGGTCACCACAAGCTGCACCAAATCTGCCTGTACCTGCACGTGGGTTAGCACGCAAGCATTGGCCACTGCCAACCGGCTCATAGCGCGGCGCAAAGGAATGTGTAGCTGGCTGGGCAATGGTTCGATAGGCCGCCACACGATGACAAAAGACGGCCGTACCCCTACCCCAAGGTCATTCCCCAGCAACCCGGTGTGGGCCAAGGCTCGCCCTTCAACAACGGCCGTTAGTTTTTTGGCCATGCGCCGCGCCTGCTGCCGCACTTCCGTCAACGGAGCTTCTGGCAAGGCCACAATCGTCACCAAAAAATCATCGCTAACCTGATGCGAAAATAACAGCAAATCCCCAGCACGCGCTGGTAGATGAATAAATTGCAAACGGGAAGGCAACGCATTTTCATGCCAACTATCACCCACATGGAGAGCCACCGCGGCCGCCTCGCTTTCGTTCAGCTCACCCCAGTAGGCCAGCAGCTTGCTGCCACGTGCAAAAACAATTGTTTGCAGCAGGCGACCCAAATGCGCTTCTTGCAAAGTGGCAATGAGTGTAGCAATATCTAACGAGCGCATGGCATCTTGCGTTACAGGCGAATTTAGCTGACCTGTTTGCGCCATTGGTCTCCGCGCCACATTTTCCACGAGCGTTTCCAACTCCACGTCCACCAGCGATTTAATCAGCACCCCCTGGACGTTGCCGGAATATGTCACTGGAATTTCCTCATCGCCAGAAGGCATCACCAAAATGATGCGCAAGTCAGGCTGCACCGCCCGCAGCGACCGGACAATTTTGGCACCTTCGGCCACGGGCACAAAGGCCAAGTCCTGGTCATTTTGCACCAGTTGCAGGCAGGCATCTTTCAATGAGGTCACCATCGAGATGTTGAATTCACCCATACGATTGAGGGCATGAACGAGGCGCAAGGCAAAGGTGCGGTCTGATTCCAGAACGAGGATATGCTTCATTGGCGCAGACATGGCTTGATTCTACTGGATGGGCAAAAGCAAAAGCAATGGCTTTCAAGCTAAGTTGCATGAACCTACCGTGAAAATTCCCGTCGTCGCAGCTGTCATTCAGAGTGCAGCAAAGCGGATGCAATTGCTAGGCGGTTTGCTATAGTCAGGAATATTGCCTTTGTGGGTTGGTCGGGATGCTTCGCTGTGCTCAGCATGACAATTGGGGCTACGGCCGTTTCCACAACAAAAATACGACCATGCCACACCCAGCAACCAGCACCAAACCAGCCACTAACCACCACAACCAGCCGCTAGCCCCTTCCGGCTGCTCAATTGGCTCGATGTTGATGGGCGTGGGGGAAGGAGCGGGGTTGGGTACGGCCGTTGCCACCAAACCTGGCTCCGGCGTGGGCAAATCATCTAGCTGCAAAATGAGCAGCGGCAAATCGTGGTCGGTAGTTTTGAAGGGAAGCGCGGTTGGCGATACATCCACACCTAGCGCGTCAGGATAATCGGCATTGACGTGCAAAATCATGACATCGGCCACATCATCTTGTAAGGCAGGCGACAGCAAAATACCGTCGATGAGCTGCGATACGCCGCCAAAGACAAAGGTGTAGCGCGTCTCGTCTGGCAGGCGCAGCAGCACGTTTTCCAGATTGCTATTTTCTGTCAAGGCTCGCATGGGCGGCGACTGTTCATAATCGTTAAAATCGCCCAGCACAATCACGTTGGCATTTGGGTCAGCCGCCAAAATGTCGGCCACCAGCCCAGCGACATGGTTAGCCTGCGCCAGTCGCCAGGGGGCAGTCTCGGCTTCCCCGCCCCGCTTCGACTTGAAATGGTTGATGATGATTGTGAACGGCCGTTCCGCCACCAATACCTCTACCAGCAGCGGGGGACGAGAAAAGAGCGCATCTTGCCCGGCTGGGCAGTCCAATTGGGCATCAAACACCTCTGTTTCCAGCACGGTGCAGGTTTGCATCAGTTGAGCCGACTGCATCGTCACCAGATCGGGATGGCTCATCAAAGCCAAATCAATGCCGCGCACATCGGCACTCTCTAAATGAGTGACAGTATAAGTAAATCCACAATCGGGAGCAGCTAGCAGAGCCAATTCATCCAGCAAGGTGCCTTTTTCTACTTCCTGCACGGCCACCAGCGTGGGGCAGCCCAGCGTTTGCGTCAGCGCGGCGGCCAATTTTCGCTGCTTGAGGCGTAATTCCAATTCTAATGGCTTTGGTTCGGCATCGTCGCCTGTATCGTCAATCAGGTCGAAGTAATTTTCCATGTTGAAGCTGGCAATGCTGATTTGGTCAGGCTGCAAGGGCGGCGCGACGGGCGGCTGCGGCAAGTTGATGCTGGTCACTAACAGTTCATCAGTCGCCTGCTGTACCAGTTTGAACTGGTCGAAGTTGTAGGTGAGCGGCCCCACCAAACCGCTGACCAGATCCCCGGTTTTGACGTGCGGGAAGCCGTCACAAAATTGGTCAGATTGGTACAAAATCGGGATCACCTGCCCGATGGGATCAGCCAGCTCGCGGCGAAAAATGCGCGGCGTCTCTACGCTGGGCGAGACGACGGCAAAGCCGCAGCTGCTAAAAGTTGGCCCCACCACCCGCGCCGGATCGGCGATTTGCACACGCACCCCCTCAAGCGGCTCAAAGTAAGCAGCCAACGCCTCGGGCTCGGCTGGTGGATCTATCAGGATGGGATCAGGCAGTGGCTGCTCGGTGAGTTCTACTTGAATGTCCAGATTATTATCGTCTAGCTCAGTAAGGCCGAAAAATTCCGTTACCAGCCCAGAAACCCGAATTTGATCGCCAACTTGGAAGAATGGCCGTTCCCTCCCCAAAAAGATGGCAATGCCGTCAGAAGTTATTGGATCACCATCCTCAAAGCCGGGAATATCTTGCACAAAGGCGGTGTAAAAGGTAGTGCCGCTGGCGTTGCGGTCTTCGTACACGCCGGTGACGATGCCGCGAAAGGCGACGGTCTGGTTAATGGCGGCGGCCACCTCGCCCGCACCCTGAATGGTGCCGATGGGTGGCAGTTCTTCCAGCTCGGCGGGATTAAGCGGCGTGCGGCAAGCATCATCGAACTGGACTGTGCCGGGGGTGGGCGTTTGCTGCGGCTGCCAGTCGGTGGCGGTGTCTGTATCGCAGTTGGCAGGATTGCGTTCAATGCTTTGGCCCTCGAAAACGGCCGTTACCGCTGGGGCAAAAAAGGTCATCTGGTCGCCATAATTCACGCTGTCGATGATAAAGTTGTTCTCGTTGAGCAGCACCACCTCGTCGCCATCATTCGCCAGAGCCAGATCGCCCGTCGCCCAGAGCAAATAGTTGCGCATGTTGGGCACATTGGGGTCGGAATCGGTCAGTTCAAAGTCTGGGTTAATGCCGTATAGAAAGCGGAAGCCAACGGCCGTTTGAGCCACCACTACCGCCTGTTCCGGTTCCAGCAGCGTGCCTTCAGGAAAACGACGCATCCCCTCACCACCGCTGCTCTGCTCCTCGTCCCCCACCTTGATGTCGCTGAGGTCGATAACGGCCGTGCCCACGTTGGCAATCTCAATCCATTCTCGTTCAGACTCTTCACCGGGCGGATTGTAGAAAACCTCGGTGATGAGCAGGCCAGGGTTTACAATTTGGGCGTGGGTGGGTTGAAAAATGGTGGTGAGAAAGAGTACGGCCGTTGCCCCCAACAGCAGCCATCGCCAAACAAAGTTCCGGTGTATCATTCTGATCCCTCCAAACTGACCGTGCGAATCGAGATTATCCGCAGATTGGCGCAAATTGCGCCTGCAGATTATAAGGCAAGATCCAAAAAATCCGCGAACTCCGTGGCTATTTATTGCAGGGGTAGCGGCAGCTGCCAAATTTTGCTGGTGGGGTTGAGGCGCAGGTGGGTGATCCACTTCACCCACTCGGCGCCACGCTGGTCGGGGGCAACAAGGCGCACAGGGAAGCCATGTCCATGCGAGAGGGGCGCATCGGCCACTTCCAAGGCGAGAAAATAGCGACTGGCTTGTTCCAACGTAAACCGCCGTTGATAGCCCGTGACGGAAATAATGGAGAGACTGGCGGCTGTATCATCCAGCTCGGCCATTTCCAGCAGCTGAGCCAGCGAGACGCCGCGCCAAACCTGCTCTGAATACCAGCCACCGGTGCAATCGACAACGGCCGTTTCTGCCACATCAGTCAACTCGCGTAATTGGTCGTAAGCTAGGCTGTACGGCCGTTTCACCGCACCATCCACCACCAACTGCCAGCTTGCCACATCAATCGGCGGGGGATTGTCGTTAATCCAGCTCACCACCGGGAATCGCCCCGTGAAGCTGCCCCTCTCGTATGAGCCGGTGAAGCGGCGGTTTGCACCGGGCAAAGCAACGACCTCTTTCCCCCAATCGGCAGCGCGCCAGATGAGCAAACCGAGCAAAGTGGAAACGGCCGTGCCCATAAACAGCCGCCGCCCCACCGCTCCCGGCACGCGCCAAATGAAGCGCATATGCCAGGCGTGCCAGGCCATGAGCAGCAGCAGCGGCACCGCCAGATAGATGTGCAGGCTCACCAAACTAAAGCCACCCAGGTAAATCGGCCCGCTAAACGTCCAGAGCAGGCCAGAAAAAATGACGATGAGCAGAAGACTAAACATCCCGGCAAAGGCAAGGCGGCGGCGCGTCCACACCGTTTTGCGGCGGATGGCATCCAGGACGATGCCCCCTTTCCAGTAGAGCAGCACCAGCAGGGCATATGCCCCAATGCCGTGTGCCCACAAAATCCAGGCGCGGGAGATACGGCCGTTTACCGTCCCAAAATAGCCACTGAGCGCCTGCACCACAATCAAAATCAGCAAAACCACATTAGCCCACGGGGTTTTCATGGGGATAGTTTAGCAGAAACGGCCGTAGCTTACCCCCGACCCTCATTTTTTGTTTGAAGTTGCTACCATATTTTGTATACTGTTCGAGCGCGTTTTTAATCAGCCTGGCAGGTTCTTCACGTATTTGTGCAGGCTAACATATTAGCACCCGGAAACAACAAGTTGAGGAATAAAAATTATGTCCGAAGGACAGCACAAACATCCATTGGAAGAATATTCTGAAAATGAACAAGTCGCTTATTTGAGTATTTTGTCTGCCATCTGTTATGCAGATAAAGAATTTGGAGATGAGGAAAAACATCAACTGGATAGCTTGTTGGCGCAACTTGAGATTTCGGATGTAGAGAAGGCTAAAATTTATTCTTCAGTATTCAGCCTTCCACACAAAGATAAACTGGCGAATCTTGAAGCCATTCAAAATCTTGGTAATACAGAATTAAAGTACACCTTGATCTCAGACTTGTGTCTTTTTTCGTTAGTTGATGCGAAGTTCACCGATGAAGAATATCAATACATACTTGGTATTGGGGAAGTATTGGGGATTACCCAAGAGCAAATTGATGCCATTAAGTCTATCCAGGAGGAGCTTGAAAGAATCAAGGACATTCCTTCAAATTCTGAAAGATTTAAACAGGTCATAAAAAATGGTGCAGCAAACCTTGCCGGGGTCGGTGTTCCTATAGGAGCCATTGCAGCAAGTGGTAAGGTTTTTGGGCTTAGTGCCGCGGGGATTACCTCAGGTTTAGCCGCACTTGGCCTTGGCAGTGGCATGTTGGCCGGGGCGGTCATTGTGGTTCCTGCAATCGCAGTCGGGACTGCTTATGGTGTTAAAAAACTCTTTGATGTCGTATGGAGAGATAAAGAGAATTCAGATGATGAGAAAACCTCACAAGAAAAAGGACAAAAATGGTCATGGACAAAAAAAGTGTAAGCAGTGAATTACACCCTATATCGGCTAAACTCGAGATTGTACAAGGAGTCGTTCAAAATCTACCCGAAATCGTTGAGGCTATCAAAGAAATCTACACCCTCAACAAGAAAGAACAATTGTTTGGTAAAGTTCTGCAATCCCGGCTCGATGAATTGAATATTAACAAAGAGAATTTCAAAGTATTGGTTGAGAGCTTAACCGAATTATCCAAATCAGAAAACAGTGATGCTGAGACCAAAGCGATGTATCGAGATATGATAAAAACATTCTTTGAAACCTTCACTACCAATCTTCGTAGTTCACAGGACGTTTCCAATTATCTGAAAGAATTTTAGCAAATGTATGGGATAAATTTGATAGCAGTTGCCAAAATATTGGGGGCGACTGCGGCTAGTAACATCTTATTTAGCACGAATGGGGCAATTCGTTCGCTTCATCAGGAAATTGTAAGGTATTCTGCGCAACAAAATATTGCAATGGTTAAAGTATTGATGCGAAACCTTGCCCAACAAAATGAGCGGGCGTATGGGGATATTGTTAAAATACTTAGGGAACATTTCACCGAAGAAGAATTACAAGAAATTCTACCTCAATGAGTGAAAACCGATGCAAACCCAAGAGGTCAGTCTATTTTGGGAACGGCCGTTTCCCCACCCTCACATTCCCCCCACCAACTTTGCGCGAAACGGCCGTTCCCACTCACAAAACATGTTTACACGGTATCCGTGAAAGTGTATAATCAGCTCTATGATTATTTCTTTTGGCGATGACGCAACCGAAGATTTGTATCATGGTCGCCACACCAAACGAGTTCGTAAACTGCCACAGGATATTTTGCATCGCGCATTAGTCCGATTGGATGTCCTCAATACAGCTCATAGTTTGATAGACCTCAGGTCTCCACCAGGTAATCGGCTTGAAGCACTCGTTGGTAACTGGGCAGGTTTTCACAGTATTCGCATCAATCAACAGTGGCGGATCATTTTTCGGTGGGAAGATGGAAACGCCTACGACGTACAGATAGTTGATTATCATTAAAGGACAGCCACAAAATGATTCCTGAAAATCGCATTCCTACACATCCCGGTGTCGTCTTAGAAGAAGAGTTCTTAGTGCCTCTGGGGCTTACACAAGTTTCTCTAGCCAAACATCTGGGGATTCCAACGCAACGAATCAACGAGCTAGTTCGTGGAAAGCGCGGCGTAACGCCCGAAACTGCATGGCTACTAGCTGGTGCCTTTGGCACGACCCCTCAATTCTGGCTCAATCTTCAGGCAAATTACGATTTGGCTTCAAACCGACCCAATCGCACAATTCAGCCGCTCGTTCATGCTGCCTAATAATAAGGCCGATTGAAGTAGATAAGGAAAGCGGATCAGTCTGTTCTTGGCAACGGCCGTTCCCACACTCCACATTCCCCTTCCACACACTTTGCGGAAACGGCCGTTCTCCTCACAAACCCCAAACAGGAGCATGCATGGCTTTCCAAGACAATCCGCACGTCATCCGCTGGCGGCTAAATTTGAGATCGCCCATTGAAAAAGTGTACCGAGCGTTAGCCACCGATGCGGGTCGCGCAGCTTTTTGGGCAGAAACGGCCGTTGCCGCCAACGGCATCATCCATTTTGAATTCCCAAACGGATATACATGGGATGGCAAGATATTAAAAGCACAACCCCCGCACACTTTCGCCGTACAGTACATTGACCAATCAATTGCCACCTTCATCCTAAAAGCCGATGGTCACGGTGGCACCAATTTAACGTTAACCGATGAAGGTGTGGCCAAACAACATCGCAACGAAGTCATTGCGGGGTGGGTTTTCGTGCTGCTGGCTCTGAAAGCGGCCGTTGACTTTGGCGTCGATTTGCGTAATCACAATCCGGATCACACGTGGGAAATTGGTTTTGTGGAAAATTAATCATTCCTTACAAGAATACGGGTAATTGAACGGCGTGGCTGGAAGGCTCAAAGAGAATGTGTTCCGCTAGGCATAGGTTTTTGAGGAGGTTAAAATGGTCAAATTAGTCGCAATGTCTGAGGATGAGTATCAACATTTTATTGCTTGGGCAATAGAAGATTATGCCCGTGAGCAGGTAAAGGCTGGTGCCTGGCCAGAGGAAAATGCCCCGGCGTTAGCCAAACATGCTTTTGAATCGCGCTTGCCGGAGGGTTTGTCTACCCCTAACCAATTTCTGTACATGATTGAACGGGAAGCCGATGGCGTAAAAGTTGGCCAGCTATGGTGGGGAATTCAAGAGCAAGGGGAAAATCAGTTTGCCACGCTGAACGATTTCCACGTCTTTCCAGAATTTCGCCGCCAGGGGCTCGGCGTCCAGGCCATGGACGCCATGGAAGCGATGATGCGCCAGAATGGATTGGACACTGTCTATCTGCATGTTTTTGGCCATAATGAGCCAGCCAGGGCACTATACCGCAAATTGGGCTACGTAGAGCGGAACATCACCATGATGAAGGGACTTTAGTGACCGTCGGCAAATAAATTAGCGGAATCGCGCGGACGGCAAAAAGTCTTGGTAATTCAAGGCCATTCTGCAACCGTAAACACCACCCTAACAAAGGCTTAAAGCTGACGCGCAGGGGAAACGAGCGCGTAGCTTAAGCAACTGAACGCCGGACTACTCATGTACTTTTGTAGATTGCACACTCAAAAGCAGATTTCAATAATTCCAATAGTCCCTTAAGAGTGCTGTCTCAGGCCAACAACATTGCCATCTGTGTTTTTCACCTGCGCTATTAACAGGCCATACCCAACATCTTTGATGTTCTGTACGATTTCAGCACCTACGTCAACCATTTCTTTGATACTGACTTGAATGTCTGTGACATCCACATAGCCAATAGGCCCAAGTCTCGAATTTGGGTCTAATCCAACCTCCAATTCGCCAACTTTATAGCCCACATAGTACGCGCTGTCAGTATATGGTTCAGTTCCTAAAAACTTATTGTAAAACGTCTTTGCTTTCTCCACATCAGCTACGGGATAGACAATCAAAGTAATACTTTTTTCCATTATAATTTTCCTTTGACACAACTGTCGTATTAGTTTATAATCAACTTATCTTGATATTAAAGTTACTTGAAAATCAAGGTAAAGTCAAGAGGCTTGATGTGGAATTAAAGAGAGATATTGAGAAACAGGTATTTGCAGCTGCCCGAAATAACAACATTAGCTCAATACAGTTTCGCAATGTTGTAGCCAGAAAGTTGGGGCTAAATATCACAGATTCGGAGTGTCTCAGCTTCCTTGCAATCAAAGGTAGAGCAACTCCGAAAGAACTCGCGCATTATACTGGCCTGACAACTGGTTCAACGACTGCAATGCTTGATCGATTGGAAAAATCTCAATTCATCAAGCGTAAACCTAATCCAGAAGATAGGCGTAGCGTATTAATTGAGATTAGTGAGAAATGGGCAAAAACAGCAGCACCTCTAGTAAAGGGGATTCAGCAATCACAGGCTGAACTCATAGCGAGTTACACAGACGAAGAGCTTAAAATTATAGCTGATTTTTTGACACGCTTTACGAACAACGTGATAGAACAAACAAAGAGGGTAGAAAGCAGCCCTCCCTCCTAGGGATAAATATTGCTTAACCCGATATATAACAAAGAGGAACAAATTATGGCAAAAAAATCATCGAAAGGCGGCGGAAAGCCAATCCCCAAAGTGGAGGTCAATTTAGTCATCTCACCACCAGAGATTGAGAATCTGCTCGCCACATTACAAGAACGCTTTGAGCAAAATATGGATCGTCACGAAGGGTTGGAATGGAACAAAATTGCGGCAAAACTGGAAGGAAACCCTGAAAAATTGACGTCACTTAATGCAATGGAGGCGACTGGTGGAGAGCCAGACGTAGTTGGATATGATGCGGAATCATCCGAATATATTTTTATGGATTGTTCGGCTGAGTCCCCCCAGCGCAGAAGCATCTGTTACGACGAAGCTGCCCTAGCCGAACGACACAAAAAAGGTGTTTTTCCTGGCGGGAGTGCGGTTGGTCTTGCTGCCAGGATGGGGATTGAATTATTGAATGAGGAGCAGTACCGTCAACTGCAAACGTTGGGCGAATTTGACACTAAAACCTCCAGTTGGCTGCAAACCCCTACTAATATTAGAAAACTTGGAGGTGCAATCTTTGCTGATCGTCGTTTTGGACATGTCTTTGTATACCATAACGGTGCGCCATCTTTTTATGGCGGCAGGGGATTTCGCGGCTTGTTAAGAGTTTAAGATCCGCTGTATTAGACTTCTGTCAATGGATGAGATTAAAAACAAAACAATTGACGATAAAGATGTAGATGCGATGGTGAGCACAGTTTAGCCGCCTAACAAGGCTTACAGCAGACGCGAAGCGCGGCTGAAGCAGGCGCTAAACGACATAAGAAAAGAGGCATTTGAGGTAGGCACCTTCTGGAAAGCCAATTAGATGATCTAAAGTGTGACCCGTGCGCTCGATTTCTTGCAACGGCCGTCCCACCCCAACGGCCGTCTTATGCACCAAATCAAAAAATTGGTTTGCCTTGACACGGCTAGAACAGGAAGCCATCACCAGAATGCCACCGGGTTGCAGTAGTTTGAGGCCAAGGCGGACGAGACGGCCGTACGCCGTTAAGGCCCGTTCCACCTCATCCTGCCGCTTGGCAAATGCTGGCGGATCAATAATCACCATCTCAAAACGACGGCCGTTGCCAATAAGCTGCTTCATCGACTGAAATGCGTCCCCCACCAGCAGTTCATGCTCGGCAGCGGCCACCGCCTCGTTGGCCTGATTCAGCTTAAAGTTGCGCATGGCATTGGCCAAAGCGGGCTGGCTAATGTCTAAACTCACCACCTCTTTGGCACCGCCTCGCGCCGCATAGAGCGAAAATCCGCCTGTGTAAGCAAACACATTTAGCACGCGCTTTCCCGCAGCCAGCTTCTCCACCCGCGCCCGATTGTCACGTTGATCTAAAAAGAAGCCAGTTTTCTGCCCGTGCACCACATCTGCCTCAAAATAGATGCCATTTTCTAAAAAACGCACCCCCGTGTTGCGCACAGGCCGCCCCCAAATCTGGCCATCAACCAAGCCGTACAAAGCGTCCGTTTGGCGTTGCACAAAGCGGCTCAACCGCAGCACCATCCGCTTGGGCTGGATAAGTTTGTTAACCGCTGCCATCACATCTCGCAAATGCGGCACCCAGGCGGTGGTGTACAGCTTAAGCACCAGGGTTTCTCCGTAGCGGTCGATGACCAGCCCCGGCAGACCGTCGTTTTCGCCATGCACCACCCGGTACCCGGTGGTGTTGGTTTGCAAGAGTGGCAGCCGTTGTTCAACGGCCGTTTCCACCTGATACAAAAACCAATCCGCATCAATCTGGGTCGGCTTGCCCCGCGCCAAAATCCGCACCCGAATGGGTGAGGCAGGGGCATACAGCCCAATCGCCAAAAACCGCTTCTTGCGATCAAAAATAACGGCCAAATCACCGGGACGGCCGTCGTGGCTCTGCTGCCGAATCGCTTTGTCAAACAACCAGGGATGCCCTTTGCGAATCCGCCGTTCTGCCGCCGGGCTTACCCGCACAGCAATCCGCTTTTCCGATGGCCGGGGTAAATGGGCCAGTTCTCTTTCTAAATTCATTGCTGATTAAACCGCAGGTTTCACAGGCTTGTGGTGAGCAAAGCCGAACCATTAACGCAGATTTTCTTTGTAGCTCTGCGCCTCTGCATTGTTTTTTCGTAGCCATACGCATTCTAGCGTAAAATGTGGGTCAATGCCGAAAACAAACAGAGTTTACCGAGAAATTTCATGATCGAACAAGTTACCGTCATCATCCCCGCCACCTCTGCCAATCTTGGCCCCGGTTTCGACTGCCTGGGATTGGCCTTAGCCTTGCACAACCGGGTTACATTTACAACCGTCGCCACTCCCGGCCTCACCATCGAAGCCACCGGTCTGGATGCCGAAAAAGTGCCAACCGACGAAACCAACCTGGTGTTCCAAATGGCTAACTGCCTGTTTGAACGGTTCGGCAAACGGCCGTCTGGCTTACACATTCAGCAAGAAAACAATATTCCTGTTGGCAGCGGTTTGGGCAGCAGCTCAACGGCCGTACTCGCCGGGCTGCTAGGGGCCAACGCCCTGCTGGGCACGCCGCTCACCCAGGCAGAACTACTCACCCTGGCCACGGCCGAAGAAGGCCACCCAGACAACGTCGCCCCCGCCCTGCTTGGCGGCCTCGTTTTGGGCGTCATGCACGGTGATCAGGTGCATATCGAGCCACTACCCATTGCCGCCCAGCAGGTAGCAATCGTGATGCCTGACTTCCACCTGCTCACCAAAGATGCCCGTGCGGCTCTGCCCGAAAAAATCGGCCGTCAGGACGCCATTTTCAACGCCAGCCGCCTGCCCTTGCTAATCCGCGCCCTGGAAACGGCCGATTACCCCACGCTCACCCTGGCCATGCAAGATAAGCTGCATCAGCCATACCGTCTGCCGCTCATCCCGGGCATGGCCGACGCCTTTACCGCTGCTGCTGCTGCCGGAGCGTCCGGCGTAGCACTCAGTGGTGCGGGTCCCAGTCTTATTGCCTTTGCCCGCGATGATCATGAAGAAATTGTGGCCGCAGTAACGGCCGTTTTCCAACAAAATGGTCTCGCCAGCCGAAGCTGGATTTTGCCCATCGACACCACAGGAACCCAACTACATTAAACTCGCCAGCCAGCACACTATTTGATAAACTAAATAGTTGTTGACATAGCAACCAATTCACACAAAATCTGAAGAGATTTCAAAACTGTTCAACGCAATTCGTTAGTAATGCAAGATAAGCACTCGCTGGCTTATGCAAAAGCCAAATAGAATTTTGAATTAGATCGGAATCACGATTGGCCAAAACAACAGCTTGCCAAACTCAAAACCTTTTTGCCGATGACAAAACTGAACCATCTCCCACACCTTTGGTTCGGTTTTTGTGGTAAGAATGGTTTGCCTATGTAGAAGCCAAAAAAGTATTTTGACATAAAGTGTTGGCGCAATTGGCTTCTATTTGAGCAAACCACAGAGAAAGCGCGCTTTGGTTTTCCAAGTATTTTCTGTGGTTTGCTAGGGATGGCAACGGCCGTTTTCCACCAGCCTGTCACGCAACTGAAACAACCAAGGCTTACCAAGGAGATATGAATGGACAAAGAGACATTATTGGACTGGTACCGCCAAATGGTCCTCATTCGCCGTTTTGAAGAGCGCAGCGACGAACTGTACCAATTGGAAGGTAAAATTAAAGGCTTCCTCCACCTGTATATCGGGCAAGAAGCCGTTGCCGTCGGCACCATTGCCGCTCGTAAAGAAGGCGACCATATCATTACCGCCTACCGCGATCACGGCCACGCGCTCGCCGTCGGTATTTCTGCCAACGAAGTGATGGCTGAATTGATGGGCAAAGCCACTGGCGCGGTTGGCGGGCGCGGCGGTTCCATGCATTTGGCCAGTAAAGAACGCACCTTTTGGGGCGGCTATGGCATCGTCGGGGCTCACATTTCGCTCGGTGTAGGCATGGCCCTTACCGAACAGTACAAAGGCTCCGACAATGTTTGCCTGTGCTACTTTGGCGACGGCGCCACAAATATTGGCTACTTCCACGAATCACTCAACATGGCGGCCGTTTGGGACCTGCCCATCGTCTTCATCTGCGAAAACAATAAATACGGCATGGGCACCTCCATCGAAAAAGCCTCTGCTGCTCATAAAATGATCGACAAAGCCAAAGCATACAAAATTCCAGGCAAGCAGGTAGATGGCATGGACATCTTTGCCGTTTATGAAGCCACTGAAAAAGCGATTGCCGCCTGCCGCAAAGGCAAAGGGCCACAATTCTTGGAAATGATGACCTACCGTTACGAAGGGCACAGCATTGGCGACCGCACCCGCTATCGCCCAGAAGGTGAGCTGGACAAATGGCGGGATGAAAAAGACCCAATCGCCACACTGCAAAACCATCTGCTCCAGGAACATGGCGTCGAAGAGTCGCAGCTTGTTGCCATAGACAAAGCGATCATTGACGAGGTGGACAAAGCGGTCGAATTTTCTGATGAGTCGCCCTTGCCTGCGCTCGACACCCTCTTTGACCACATATATCCCAGCAACGCGGAGGCAAATTAATCATGGCCCGTCTAACATTACGAGAAGCA